>NZ_CP100427.1 GCF_023151555.2 Photobacterium sp. CCB-ST2H9 | reverse complement strand
CCGGCAGAAAAAAAACGCTCAACTAAACGAGATTGGCCGGGGATCTATAAACAATACCTACAGCTGGCAATACAAAATCCATTACTCAATATGGTTGAGTTCTCTGAGCGCGAAAACCTACCTGGTGCGCAAGTGCGCAGGAGCTTTTCAAAATTGCGCAAGTCAGGTGCATTCTCTGATTTGGAAGATCAACTGGAAGAGATCATTGCGCAGCAAAACGTCACATCACGTCAAGCGGCCCGGAATGATAACCATCAGAAAAACAAAGTAAAAAACATCAGCGGCAGCCAGGGCCGGCGCGCAGTAGTGCCTGGTGCTTGCGCACATATTTCTGATGATCATGAAATGGGATCAAATGATCATCTAGCAGTTGGAGATGCAACTGCCAGGGGAGGTGACGGCCGCGATCATCTCGGCCGTTTCGTGACTGGTCATAAATACTCAACCATTCACGGAGGCTACGTTCAGCGTTCAGGTTTGGACCCTGAACTCCTGAAGCTGGCAACAGACATTGAGCCTGGCAATTTAGCCAACGAAATTGTGACCGCCAGGTCCCAATACATCTCCATGCTGCAGTATATCGCAGAGGAGAAAAATGGAATTCGCCTTCTCTATGCATCAGGTGAAAGTCTAAAGGACTTCAATAACAACCCCATCCCGATAAGCAAAGCCCTGGCTGAAGTTGAATTTGGTCTCTCAGGGCGTTTGCGTGCTTTAGAGGCGTCCATTGCTTCTATGGCAGCCATCAGCAGCAAGTCGACTCATGACGCCATAAAGCTACAGCACGCATCCATGAAGCTACCCGCAGTTGATCCGTGGACAGCTGTAAACAAAACAGCTGAATTGTTGAAACGGGCATCAGAACTGTCCTGGTCAGCCCTCGATACTGCAAAACAGTTTGAAATGCTCGGTATCCCGGTACCGATGTCTGTGGAAGAAGAAGCGAAAAGAGAGATCGCTACATTTGAACCTGTTGTCGAAGATGAAGGCTTAACAGATGATGAACTGGAAGCCGCTGCAAGGGCATATCAGCGTAAGAAAGCCAGACATGACCAATGGTTAAAAGCGAAGAGAAAAGTCACTCAGGAGGCTATAGCAAGAGCTGAAGAGGAGGAGATGGGCCAGGGGCCGCAATTCGAACAGCAACCCGACGATGAATTGGAGACAGCCACCAGCGAAGAACTTCCAGATGAATTCGATGATGACGAGTTTAACTCGGCAGATTTTGACGATGAAGTCGAGGGTGGTTGATGGCCAGAAAGCTCAAAAGAATAACGTCAGACCCTCGATATTGGGAGCTCGTTAAGAAATACAGATACGATTGGATAGGGTTTGCTGTTGAGCTGGTGGGTAAAACGCCAACCTGGCAGCAAGAAGAGATCATTATTCCTACGCAGGAAACCGGTTCGCGAGTGTCGGTGGCCTCCGGTCATGGTACGGGCAAATCAGACATGACGTCGATAATGATTTTGGCATACATGATCTTATACCCGGATGCCAACGTCGTTATCGTTGCGAACAAAATTGCACAAGTCCAGCAAGTTATTTGGAAATACCTGAATATTAACTGGAAACAGTTGTGTAAAAACGTGCCTTGGATAGAGCAGTATTTCACTCTAACTGACACCCAATTTTACGCAACTGCAAGCAAGAAAACCTGGTTCGCCACACCACGAGGTTGCCGTGTAGGTAATGAAGAGTCTCTTGCAGGATCGCACGCAAAACATCTTTTTTATATTGTCGATGAAGCTTCTGGTGTGAGTGATGCCGCATTTGGGGTTATGACGGGCGCATTAACGGAAAAAGACAACCGGATGCTGTTGCTGTCCCAGCCAACAAAAAATTCGGGATATTTTTATGACACTCATAATAAGCTCGCATATCCGCGTGGCCGCTGGGTGTCTATCAAGCTTAATTCAGAAGAATCACCGCTAGTTACACTGCAGTTCATACTCGATAAACGGTTGGAATACGGGGGCCGTGAAGCGGCAGAATACCTCATCAAGGTGCGTGGAGAGTTCCCTAAAACCATTTCCGGGTATCTGTTGGGTCGAGATGAGCTGGATAAAGCAGTCCACTATAGGCCAATACTGGATGATGATTGGGGATGGATTGCGTGTGTCGACGTGGGCAACGGCCGAGATAAGTCGGTATTGAACATCATGAAAGTCTCTGGCCACCGGGTAAATCGAAAACTTGTAACCCATCGTATTTCTGAGATGGAGGGTACCGTTGATCCGGTCCGGTTTGCAGACATAATTTTTGCAGAGTGCTCAGACGAGAGGTACCCGAATATCACTATTGTGGTGGATAGTGACGGACAGGGTTACGATACAGCGACTCTGCTTGAGCGCAAGAAGATGCGTGTTCAACGGATTCACTGGGGTAAACGAATGCACTCAACCAAAGACCGTGAACGATTCTTCAATCAGCGGGCGTATGCGCATATAGCATTCAGAGATGGCATCAGGAGTAGGCGGATCCGGATAGATTCAAATGTGAAAACCGCTGAACAGGGCTCAAAACTTCCGTGTACGATCAATGAAGCTGGTCAGAACGTGATGATGCCAAAACCAATCATGAAACAGAAGTACAACATCAAGTCACCGGACCGGACAGACACATACTGTTTCGGAATGCTTGCCAACTACACGCCCGCTAATGTTGTTATTACGAATGACATGGTCGACGAGCGTAATAACGCAGAGAATTGGGTAAATGAAGGTTTAGCAGCATAAATAGAGCACACGGACGAATCAGTGTGCTCTACTCTCTCTGCTACATGCATGAGGCCACCAGCTATACATTTTTTTTAGGTTCTTTGTAGAGTTTACCGGCAAGCGGAAGTGAAATTTTCACTTCTGGTATAGAGTCATAGATAGATCTACGCCCTGCCTTATTGGATTGTTCTGGCGGTGTGCGTACAAAAATCGGATCGCGATGATTAAGCGGAGAAACAAGGAACAACCCAGCTTCACTAACTTTGAATTTTTCTTCCATCGAATCTTTGAACTTTACAATTGCTACAACCTCAGTATAGCCATCGGCACGTAGTCGATATGTAGCTTCTGGGTCGGACTCAAGGAGAGCCAGATCCTGTTCTAATGCCTGGATTTGTTCTTTGTATACTGCTTTCTCAGGCTTAGCTTTATATCGAGATAACGCGACATTTACACGTTGGATTAAATTACTGGCCTTCTTTTGCTGTGAGCGGGTAGCTCCATTTAGATAGATGGACACAGAGATAACATCCTTGAGAATCAGAGGCTCAGGATTAAATATCCCAGAATTGAGAGGAAATCGTTCGGGAGACATTTCATGCAGCGTGTCTCTAATTTCATGCCACTCCTTCAGCATGCGCTCTACTGTTCTCGTTTTTCTATTGTCATCTATAACGACGATAGGTCGACGCTTGGACAATTTTCGATGACCTAGTTCGTCTACTGCTTCATACGTTTCTGAATAACGTGCATGTTCAAGCGCATAACTCTTGAACTCAGTCTTGAGCTTCAAGAACCTGTTATACGTATCAGAAAAAACCTCATTCGTAACCATCATAGAACCTTTATGAATGTCGATAAAATGCCACTAAGTTAGGAAAGCATAAGCTGATTTTTTCCTAACTGTGGAAAAATGTATTAGAAATTTTCGTATTATAAAAATGTCGTACAGATCTAAGTGTGTGCTGTTTTCCTAACGTAATGGAGATATTAGCACACATGACGAAAAATACAGCTAACACACTGTCTTTTCAAGTGGTTCTAGTGGTTTGTGATGGGTGAAACAAGTTGCTAATGAGCCATCTTTTCCTAACAAAGGGTGGTTAACTAACAACTTGATAACGTGTTAGGAAAGCGGAACGTCAAAATATTCAGACAGGAAGATAACTAACTGAGATTTATAAGCCTTTAATTCTTTTGGTTTGGTTGGAATGTTAGGAAGGATGGGGAGGCAAAAAGACATTGCTATGTCCAGAAATTCAGGCTCGAACGTACCGATTTGTGCTTCTAGTTTATTCAAGAAAACCGGATCTAGTTGTGATGCAAAATTCGTGGTGTTCATGGTATCGCTCGTTATTCAATTATTGTGAGTAAGGGCTGAAAATATCAGTGCCACCGGGCAAAAAAGTCAACTGAGTAATTTATTAAGAAAAAACCACTGGGATTTTATACACATCTTATCTTTAATTTCAATTAGTTAAAACGTGATAAGCATAACGACTTTCCTTATCTGAATGAGATTTTATCCTGATAACAAACAGTGTTCATAAGGAAGGGTAGGGTTAAATTCTGTTTAAATCATTTCCGCAGTTGAAATATTCACTTTGTGTCAGTGCGCTCGCACTGACACAGATTAAAGGAAATTTTGGCGTCACATTCAAGGTAATATTTCGTCAAAAAACCGACTCTGCATGTGCGGATAGCTGGGCACCCTACACTCACCCCAATTGTAATCAAAACATTAAAGTGACCTTGTAACGCGCTCAAGGTTTTGGTATCTGCTAGCCAAACTACACAACATGCAGGGTAATCAATGCTTTAGTTTCATCTTTACGCAAAGATGAAACTAAAGGATCTGCCGCTATTGGTGGTAAGTATATGTTTTCATTGGATTTGTTTTTTTGTGGTTTACAAGTTTGCCAGAATAAATTCGTTCGATAAAACGTGTGCAAATACTGCAAATGAATACAGGAAAAGAATTCGGTTACAAGTGTTGCCATTTGATTCGGTTTTCGGTTATACTTGTAACCGAAGCAAGACAATTGTCTTGTGGACGTTCTTTAAAAATCGAGATCAACCACACTATGTTATGGAGGGCCGCTTATCGCTAAGCTACATCCCAACAAGGTGCTGGACGAGGCATTGCGCCAAATTCTGAACTGTGGTCACTGGACTTATCAGATAAAGAATAATGGCCATGTCTACGGGATTTTGCGTTGTAACCTTGGGCATCGAGAACATCAACACACTGTGTTTTGTTCGCCTAAGAACGCAGATAACCACGCCCGCGACTTGTTGAAGAAAACAGCAAAATGTCCATGAGTCACTGGGACATAGAAGATAACGAAAGTGCCGCCGATTGGCGGCACTAACTGACCTCCAGTGTACGTTGAATCTCAAACTAAAACAGTGGGATAAAATTATAATAAAAACCCTACAGTCAAGGGTAAATATAAAATGCACACGTTGACTATGAAGCATAAAACATATGAATTTTCACTGACCACCTCCCTGACAGGTATAGACACAGATGAGAAGATAATTAACGTATCAAACGCCCTATTCGAGGCAGGCTGCGACGACGGCTCACCATCGTTTTACGGCGACGCTCTCTATATCAGCTTTTACAGAGAAGCGGAAAGTTACGAACAGGCAGTGATTTCGGCTATTAAAGACGCCGAAAAAGTAGAAGGCATCAAAGTGCTTTCAGTGGACGCCGGAGACCACGTCGGCTTAACAGACGCGGCAGAGCTATCCGGCGTGTCCAAAATGGCGTTATCCAGATACAGCCGTGGCGAACGCGGAGCAGGGAACTTCCCTTGCCCAGTCGAGCGCTTAAACGGAAAAACTCCTTTGTGGAGTTGGTCTGAAATAGCGACCTGGTTAAAAGAAAACAATAAGGATCAAGGTAAGGACCAGTTCTATGAAGAGATGGTCTGTAACGCGGAAGTCACCGCGGCCATTAACATCGCATTACAACTGCGAGACAAAGTGAAAAGCGATAGGGTTTCAACTTATTTGTCACTGATGGCATAAGTAAGAATCTCTATCTTTAAATTTAGCGTAAGCTGATGTGATAAGAACCGAAAAGGACCTTAACTTAGTGTAAGTAAAACAAACCGATCTCGATTTCTCCCGCCCCATGAGGGCGGGTTTTTTTATGCGTATCCCCCCCCCACACCTTCCTTCAAGATATACGACTAAATTTACTCATGCATGACTAAAAAGACTTGCATTCAAGTTCGATTTGGTTAACACTTTGAATGTCCAATCTTTCCTAACAGGTTTTTTATGGCAAAGAAAAACAGGTTTAACCCGGATCAGCTATTGATCATCAGTAAGCACCTGGGAACCAGGGATGACATTGCCAATGCGCTGTCACTGTATTTCATTGATGGACTAAGCATGTATGCGGCAGAAAAGTCAGCTGGCATACCTAAAAACACATTGAGAAAGAAGATTAAGCGGATTGAGAAAGAGCTGGCTTATATTGAACGATTCAATCAAGCAAGCACTGAAGAATTCCAACTGAAGCTAGTGTAATGGCTGGTGGCCTGTTGCAGCGAACAACGGCCTCTAAGTCTGTACGATCCTTTCCTAACAAAGCAGCGAGAATATTAATATGTTTAATTTCAAGTTCACAAAGGTCCTGAAGCTATCCATTACTGGGGCGCAGGATCATCATCCTGTTTCAGTCTTCATGGAGGACATCGAGCAAGGGCGCGGAAAGCTATATGTTGAATGCGTAGGAACTCTGTGGTCTGCCAATTTGAAAGGCTTGGGCAAGTGCACGGTATCTGATTTTGTAGTTACTCAGAGCACTGAGCAGTTGGCCAAGATTCTGGACCCTCATTCTCCTGAAGTTTTTGATGAAGAAGCATTGAAGGTAGACATCCGTAAACGCATAAACGATGCGAGAAGTAGTGGCAAGATTACCCGTGAGTTGGCTGATTCTTTGTATGAGAAAGCCTCCTTTAAGATGTTGGATCAAGGGGGGTTGGTTACATCAACGACGCCTTGCCGGTTGTTGTTTGGATGCGATGCTTTTCACATTGAAATGCCGACAAAACCCAACCCGAATTACACCCTGATTTGTCGTATCATAGACACAATCAAACTGGCACTTTCGCAAGAGATGTGTGCTTAATTCAGTAGGGCCGCCAATGCGGCCCACTACTCCACCAGCCCAACAAAAACAGTGAGAAATTGCATGGCCGGAGCACGCGCTTACCCTGTAGAAAATTTGGATCAACTTATAGAGATCCTCAGCGAATTGGACAAAATCAATCCTGTCATTCGCTTGCTTTTGGATTTTGAAGTTCGGACAGGACTACGTTACGTGGATGCCAGTAAAGTTGCATGGTCCGACGTCATGATTAACGGAGTGTACCGAAACAGTTTCACTGTCGTTCAATCTAAGCCTTATAACAAGCGCCGTACGAACGGTATGACCCATGCGAACGCAAAAAAGATGTCTGAGCTCACTATTCATATGAATTCAGAGTTGGAAGCACTTCTGAACGATTTAGAGCAGTTTACAGGGACGCACAAATTGCTATTTCAGAGTACGCACCATCTGGCGCCCCCAAACAAAGCGATCTCAATTCAGTATATCAATCGTGTTCTGAAAGTGATTGCGAAACAGCTTGGACTACCCTATCAACTTTCGACTCACTCAATGCGGAAAACATTCGCAGTTTTGTTGTTAGAGATGAAAGCGGATCTTCGAGACATCACTCAACTGTTGGGGCAATCGTCAGCATCTGCAACAGACCACTACCTTCGAACATTTTTAGACAAAAACAAGTCATTCACTGACCAGATATCATTCACTGTAAATTAGGGGAAGTTTTGTGAAACGGTATGGCACGCCTCGGGCAAAGCCGGGGCAAATGAAACTCCAGTATGGGCGCCTTGAGGGCCACACTGGTCACGTAATTGCTTATGGTGAAGGCATCCCATCTTGCGATCGCGCGTTACTGTTCAATCTAGTCAGCGGGAAAACTTACAGCTTTGCAAGTCAGACCTGGAATGAATCATTCCTGGAAGAGTTAGAGCTTCGGGGCTATGACCTCACTACATTGAAAATCACGGTCGAAAAGAAATTATGAATCATCTTGTAAAGCTCATAAATCTGAACGGTGAAGCAATTCAGCACCCATAAAGGAAAAACCGTGAATTGCAGATTTTGTAGAAGTGGCAGTGAACATCATGAACGAATTGTATACCGACAAATAAACAATTCAGTTTTTATTCGGTGTAATAATTGCTCAGCACAAGCTCCAGAAGACGTTTGGAATACCCCGCCGATTCCTGTGCAAGACGAAGCTCAATTTAACATGGCAAATAAAGCTGTCATTCATGCCTGGCTAAAAGAGGATAACAGCCTGAAGGTCTGCGCTACCTCGTTGGCCACTAAGTTGACCATCACCCCGTGCACTGAGGGATCTTTCACAATCACAGCAATAAAGGAACCACGTAGTAATGTTAAACGATGTAATTGAATCACCACGGGACCCTCGACCTGTCGCTGAGGCTCCAAAAGAGTTATCGATGTTGGAAAAAAGCGTGCGGGAAATGGCAGCAGCAAATCCTGGTTGGGGGGAAGATGAGCGTGTTGAGGGTTTTATACGACAGACAATTGGCATTTGTGAGCACTATGCCAGTGAAATGGATTTGAACCCAATAGACGTATTTCAGGCTCTGGAGAAAAAAAGGAATATCTCCTACCCGAATTACTATAATGAGGCCAATTTCCCCAAACTGACTGATGTTCTGGTGTTCCAGGACAAAGAAGCTATGAAAGTGAAGTTACGTCCGGCTGACGGCTTCATATGCCCCAGCTGTGAGCGTGTATCTTCTAACCCATATGATTGCAATGCTGCGGCTACTGATCCGGAAACACCGTGCGAATGGAAGTCTTACGGATTCTTTAGAACGCTCGGGAAAGGTTTGCGTTTCACTATCCTTGAGAACTGGCTTGATAATCCGGTAATCGACGAGTGTTTCATGCCGGTAGCAATTTATGAAGCCGAGTGATTTCAAGTTGTCGAGCGCTGATACTGCCCTGTTTGTAAAGTTCGGTGAAGAACATCAACCTAACATGCGCAGAGAGCCTTTTGTCTTGGCCGGTGGTGACGTTCTGAATCCTGGTGATAGGTTTATCGGGATAGATAAGTCAGGCAGTGCAGGTAACCCACCGATCAAACTCACGCCGCCATGGTACCAGCAATATGAGGGCCGTATTTTTGTTCCTAAATCATGTTGGTATTACGAGGAAGGACAGTCTCGTGAGCTTGCATTATTTTCAGCATGCAATCCGATAACAAATGAACCGGTATTAAAAAGGCGGTATAAAAGAAAGCCATTACCCGGGCTGTATACCGGGAATGGTTGTTACATAGCATACCTAATCTTCATGGAGAGCCAGTTGTTTTATTGGAATTCATGTGAATCGTCACGAGTTGTAAAGTGCCAGAGTATCGTCAGATACCCTCAAATTTAAGGAGATCGAAATGTCACAAATGCCTCTAACGTTGTATCCAGTAGATGAGAAAGGAACGACATTTGCTGTTAACGAAGAGTTGATGGTTGGCTTCGAACAACTTGATGGAAGCCGTTTTGAAATCATTGTATTGGAGCCCGTTGAAACGGCTAATCCAGCTCATTTTGATCCCAACGTGAAGAGCCCTAATTCGTACATAGTTCCATTCGAGGGAATTAATGTGAAACTAATCAGGAAAATGGCTGAGTGGTCCCAGCAATAGCATTTTAAAGCAAGACTAAGATGAGAATTTACATTTACTGTCGAGTATCGACGAAGCAACAGGCGGATACGGGTTTGTCTATCGATGCTCAAATCATGCAAGGCACACAGATTGCTGCAAGCCGCTTCCCTGGCGTAGATACGAAGCTATTCATCGATGTGCCAGTCTCGGGCGGTACCGAGTTTGCTGAGCGAGAAGCTGGTAAGGCTCTATATGCTTCGCTAAACCATGGTGACGTGGTTATAGCCACTCGCCTGGATCGCTTCTTTCGAGATACAGTAGATGGCCTGTTAACGGCCAATGACCTGGTATTGGATCGAGGAGTTTTGATGACTGCTGCTGACTTTGGGGATTTTGATATCCAAAATCCGATGAGGAAAATGCTATTCACGAACGCCTTGGCTATGGCCGAGTTTGAACTGGCTAAGTCCCGTGAGCGGACAAGAACGGCAAAAGATGTTCAGCGGTTGTCCGGACATTATGCCGGCGGATATGTCCCAATCGGGAAAGAGGTAATCGAAACAGCTTCCGGCCGTGTTCTTGTCGACTCAGAAGAAGACTTGGCCATGCTGGATATAATGCGGAATTTGAGAGGCCAAAAGAAGAGCTATCGGGACATTTCGGCTCATATGATTAAGCATTACAACTACTCGATTTCATTCAAATCTGTAGAGAGAAAACTGAAAAACGTATGAAAATTCACTGCATTAGTGATTAACTCTGCTGCAGCGCGTGGTATATTACATGCTGCTATCCTAACAAAACTAACAGAGCGAAATAAAAATGGTTAAAGCACGATATTCAGCGATACGATTTCATGAGCCACCAGCACTACCGGCCGTCAATGTAGAACAGTTAGCAACACAGTTACTGCTCGATGACATTAAAAGTTGGCTCAGTGGCGATTCTGATCATTTAGATGATGCAAAAAGTTCGTACCTTTCGTTAAAGGAAAATTTCAAGTACACCCCCTATAAGTTGGCAAAACAACTGCATGTACAGCTGGTGGATATAGCTGCACTTTTCATGTAACACAAAGGTTGAGGGGGCGTTATGCTCTCTCAATACACTTCCTAACACCGTGGTTAGATTGCGGATTGTTTGAAATACTAATTAGTGATCACGAAATGAAATTTAAACGAGTAGTCATGAGAGGGAAAAGACGCCAATGGTTTCACACCACTAAACACGGCACAAGTAAATAAGGGGGACGGATGCATACACCTATCTTGCGGTATCACGGTGGTAAATTCCGGCTTTCTAGTTGGATTTGTTCTTTCTTTCCGAAACATCAAATCTATGTGGAACCTTACTCTGGCGCTGCGTCAGTTCTGCTGTCTAAACCTCGCAGTCATGGCGAAGTGTATAACGACCTGGACACTGATGTCGTCAATCTATTCCAGGTACTTCGTTGTGAGAAAAGCTCAAAGCAACTCTACGAAATGTGTCAGCTGACACCGTATAGCAGAGATGAATTTAAGTTGGCCTACCAAAAGACAGACGACCCAGTAGAACAAGCCAGGCGGACAATCGTGCGCAGTGCCATGGGATTTGGGACTGGTGCAGCGTCTGGCCACAGAACCGGCTTTCGATGCGACGCAAAGCGAGCCAGTAATACCAGCGCACAATGCTGGGTAAATTATCCTGCGGTCATAAAGTGGGTAACCAACCGGCTTCGCGGTGTGACAATCGAAAATAGACCCGCTCTGGACTGTATACGGCAAGCCGACGGGCCTGAAACGTTATTTTATGTGGACCCGCCGTATTTGCACTCTACGCGAAACCTGGACTCTACTCGTGGCGTTTACAAGCATGAAATGTCTGAAGCTGATCATGTTGAGTTACTGGAGTTGCTGGCGTCTTGCGAAGGTATGGTTGTCTTAAGTGGATATGAGTCCCGCCTATATGCGGAAACACTAACCGGTTGGCGCCTTGAGAAGAAGAAAACTCAGATTTCGGCGAGCAAGGGGACCTCTGTAAAAACAGAGTGCCTTTGGCTCAATCCACAATGCAATGACCGGTTGGCCAAGAATGGTTCTATCAATGTTCGAGCGCAGTCTCGGACATCATACGTCACACATCACATGAGAACCGAGTCAACAGAATCAATCATTAAAAATGAAATTGCAAAAGTCATTTCTGCTGGTGGTGAAGTTACGATCTCTGGTATCGCAAAGCGAATATCCCTTTCACGAGAACATGTTTCACGTAGGTACCGCCATCTTTTTTCCGAGGTGCTGCCATGAGTCAAAAAACGCTGTATCTCCCGTTGAAGAGACAGTATTTCGAGGAAATAAAGAGCGGAGAGAAAACCGAGGAGTACCGTGAGGTTACCTCTTACTGGAAAGCTCGCCTGGTAAACCGAGAATATGATGTTGTTCATTTCATGCTTGGATATCCGCCAGCTGCAGACAAAGAGAAGCGGATCATACGCCGGTACAACGGATACACACGAAAAGTGATTCAGCATCCTCATTTTGGGGATGCGCCTACTGAGGTATTTGCAATCAAAGTCGAGGCTGAATGATGAAAAATCATGCTCAATTTATGCTGGTGAAAGATGATGTTATTTACACCATCTACGATAACCAAAAATCTGATAACTGGTATTTGGAATCACATACTGAATCCGGCAGTTTTTGGACAAGAAATGTCGAAGAAGCATTTGTATTCAATGACTTCGATGAAGCGCTGAGTGTGCTGTACTCCTCCAGTAGCGTGCGTATTGAACTCAAGCGACCAGGGATGACACTTCAACCATCACCGGTGCACCGGTGCCAGCAGTTCGGAACCTGGTCCCACCCGCAATTGCCAGATTTTGGTGAAAATTCGCCTGATGAATTATTGAACACCTGGGGTGCTAGTGTCGGCGTACAGATAACAACTGTACTCATGGAAAAAGACATTAAATCTACTGATGAATTATTTCATAACTGGTTTATTGCCGGCGATACAAACTGCAGCAGCTGGCAGCCAACACAACCCGATCTGAAATCATTCCTTGTTTCGATTCATGACACAGAGATAGGTCCGATTGCGTGGTGGGCAACCCCAAACCTTAAGTACAGTGAAGAGAATAGAAATTGATCACCGTGAACTCATACTTTTGTGGCGCCGGCTTGATGGATGTGGGTCTGATGAAGGCCGGCATACAGGTTAACCAAGCATTTGAATTGGATCCGGAGGCATGCAAAACGTACCGGTACAATCTGGGCGACCACATCACACAGTGCGATATCACCCAGCAGTTAGTCCTGGAACAGGATACATGTGATGGAATGGTATTCACATACCCCTGCACGAAGTATTCAACGATTGGGGACATCCACGGTGTAAGAACAGGTGACGACTTATTTCTGCATGCCTTACGCCACCTTGCAATTGCTCGTCCGGAGTTCTACATCGTAGAGAATGTACCTGGTATGCGTGCATTCCCGATCGTTATGGAAGCCATGACGAAAATGCCTGATTATTACGTCCAGGTGTTCTGCCCTATTAAGTCGGAGCTATGGCGTCCTCAGCGTCGCAATCGACTTATTATCATAGGAACTAAGCGGCAGTTTTCAGTACGTCCACCCGAAAATACACGGCCGATCTCATTAGCAGAGATCCTCGAAGATGAGCCGCGGGTCACTCTGCCAAAAGCCATTTACAACCGGATGTCAGGCCAGTACCGTGATAAACCAATCATCTCGGATCCTGCTCGTGGCGATATAGCTCCTTGCTGCGTAGCGCACTACGCCAAAGATAAAAGCACCAGGCTTGTTGTTGATAAACGCTACCCTATGGGTGTCCGGCCGTATTCAGTCAGAGAATGGGCCAGATTGCAGGGTCTGCCCGATAGTTTTTTCTTCCCAGTTACAGATACTGCAGCATATCGTCAGGTCGGAAACGGCGTGTCATGTGAAGTCGGCGAGTGGGCAGGAAGAGAAATGGTGAGATACATGAACCATGTTTCTGACAAATTAGCGGCTTGAGGTTTTTCCTAACTCAAATAAAACGTTATCCACATGGCCGCTACTAGCGGCCATTTTTTACTGGTACTTCATGACACCGAATGAAAACGTTGGATCAGAAAAGCGGAGGTAATCCTCACTCTCACGATCTTTAATTAGAAGGCATCCTTTGCCATCAACTGTGAGAATGCGGCCATACTCAACTGAAGCCGTATCAAGCGATTTTCGCACCTCTATACTTTCATACTCCTCAAGTTCTTGTTTCACTGTATTGCCATTCTCATCAAGATTTGCACGATAAAAAAACAACTCACTTTCATTAGAGCCAATATTTACATCACATTTCAGGCATAAAGCCGAAATCGCGTCTAAGAACGTATCAATTTTACTCACAGTATTTATCCTTTCCGATTCTGTTCTCTCAAATTACCATATCTAACAAGGAAGATTGTACAGATGAAAAAAAGCCGCACATGGCGGCCAGATGATATCGTACTACTTCAGAGCAAAGCTGGCGGAATCAGTGGGTGACTGTCTTCATACGTCAATCCGTAGCGGCGGGCGAGTTTGATAAGGCCCACAGCCTCCAGGCTGGCATACGCGATCGGCAAGTCACGGTTTTCACCTCTCGCCTCAGTCTCATAGTCTTTCAGGAACAGCTTGAGCGCCTGGTCAAATGTCTCCTGTTGGCGCTGCAGCACTGACCAGAGCGTAAGGTTAATCGTATAGGTCCTTCGTCGCCAGCCAGCACCCTTGATCGGGTGACTCTCACTATGGTCCAGCGCCGTCTTGAGAATCGACGCGCTTAAGTTGTCCTCCCCCCGAGATAGCATCACCCGTAGAGCCCTGATGGTTTGCACCATCTCCATAAACTCCTGATCTTGTTCGTAACGTTCAGCAAGTTGAACGAAGGGGATCATCGCTTCATTGATTTTATCGTTGTCGAGTGCCGCCATGGCCAAGAGAAGACTGTTCGTCTGAGGTATGCCAATGGCACCGTTTTTCTCAGCCGGCGCAGCCTGGTCTCGATGCTCGCAGGTCTCGTCGTATGCCATCCTGTATGGCAATGAAAGGTACTGGATAGATTCAGTCAGCGCCTCTTTCGCCTGCTGACGGTCGCCCAGCATGGCGTGACCGATAGCGATATCAAGGTAATAATTTCCCCTCGCCCGAAAAAAGCCTTCAAGAGTCAGATTGTGCTTCTCACGAAACCCTTCTTTGAGGCGCCGTTTCTGGCTCTCGATGTCATAGTGTGCGTCGTCTATCCATTCCCGGATTTGCCCGGTTGTCGGCTGCTTCATAAATTAACCCACTAAAATCGTTTACTGATCACTGATTTGGCTTCATCGAATCCTTCGATAACGAACTCATCCAACGTTTTGATAATATTACCATTCGCATCTTGCTCGTATACACGTACTTCGCCACTGGAAATGTCCGTATTCACAAGAATATGGCGTTTCTCACCGTTCATTGCGTAGATGTCATTCCATAGCTCTATTTCATCTTCGCGATATGGTCCGCCCTGGCGATTGCTGTTCTGCCCTACTTTCTTGCGCTTCTTGCGCATTTGCTGACCCCGGAGCATATTCTTGTCAGAAGATCCCTGCTTCATTCCCCGGCTGTTTGTGGAGACTGCCCGGCTCGCCCCAGTGGTTCCCTTGCTCTCAATTTCAACCAAGGTGCAATTATTGTCCAGGCCGATACAATCCGGTCCGTGGAACCGATTGACGTAGTCTGGATGAGTGGATATTTCCAGCCGGTGCTTTGCGTGTTCCATTCCCAGCTGCCCCAGCGCCTCGGGTATGCTCCGCGCGTCGCGCAGGGCAGCTTCAAGCAAGTCAGACAGTAGTTTAGGGTCTTGTGCGAGCTTGAAGATACCCTTATAGCCCCCAGCTGCTGCACTGATAATGGGAACTATCGCCTGATAGCTCTCATATTGCTTGAGCGTATCAGCCCCCTGCTGTTCCAGTCCCCCCTCAATGGCAAACATCTCGTGGCCACTATCAAGATAGGCCTGAGACACCTCTTCAGGAGTCAATACTTTCCCGGTTTCGGTTTCGGTGGCAACGATGACACCCTTTTTAGATAAGTGCTCCCCAATCTGGGCGGCCTGATTCAAGACAAAATCATTCACGAACTGTTTGCCGGCACCCAATGCACGCGTGGCCACCTCGGCCACCGTTTCATACATATTTGTTTCCGGGTCAAAGGGGGCATAATGCGCCTTCACATACCGTGTTGTCCCGGCTGTAGGCTGCAAAGAGCTTATTCGGGCTGTAATCGCGTACGGCAAATGGTTCTTCAGCTGACCGGATGCACCATACAAATCCCCCCGGACTCCTAATAGAACCAGCTCCCCGCTTTCAATCTTTCTGAGGATTTCCTCTCGCTTTCTACTTCCTCGGAGCGGTGCACCATCAACCCCGTAAATATTGGCTTCACTTCCGATTTTCCACTTTGCGCTGTCCGGGGTGAGAACCCTGTGTAGGTCCTCCAATGACAGTCTGCGTGACTCAATCAACTCATAGCTCATATTCATCACCTCTTACTTGGTTGCCATCCCCTGAAACATCACAAAGCCAGGGAAAACCAAGAGAAAACAAGGCAATAAAATAACATTTTGAATGAGAATTAAGCAGATTGTAAATCGACAGTGCTGGCTGTGGAATTGCAGGACAGCGCTGTCAATTTGACTATCTTTCCACCAGCGTGATTCAGGTCACGCCTCTAACTGGCAGATTTGTAGAACCTTTCAAGTATAAAGGCTCGTAATTCGGTTTCTTGCTCAGGCAGAGCCCCGCGCACTAAATGAAATCTGTCTTTGTTGAATTCAATAGATCAGAATCCAAGTCGTTCAATAGTCGCTAATAATTCTGCATAACTGGAATTTTTGGTTTTTTCATAGAGTGTTTTTGCTGCATCAGTACCAGCTAGGTAATCATCTGAGTCAATGATCTCATGCGCTAGATGCTCAATGAATGATGGCTCAATAAAAGAACCTGAAAGAACGTTCAGCAGCACTTGTTTTTCTGCTGGCTCTAAATGAATTCCTGATTGCATTTGTAGATACTCATAGCGATCCCAAATCTGATTTAATCGCTCTGTTGTTCCCTCAGAGCGCGATTCCAAATTAAACCTAAGTTTTGGTGATGGGGTAAACGATGGATTGCGTGATAGTTTTGTCATATTTACTCCTAAACGAATGAAAGCCCGTACGGACGGGCTTTGCTGATTTTTATTCGTATGAATTTTGTTCTTTCATGTACGCACGATACCAGTTCCTACATACATTTTTAAATGTCTCTGGAGTCGCTTCTAGTGTGCTTCCCATGAAGCCGCCACCCTTGCAGATCTGACGACCTAACACGCCTTCTTTGCCTTCGGATTCTAGGCGGATATAACCGCCCTTGCTAGGCATCCAAAATTCAAAAGTCTCGCCAGTTTTACGTGATTTGATAATTAATGTATTTGACATGATTAGATTTCCATTCGCCTCACCCGCTTCTGCGCTTCGGCTCTCTGGTTTGGTTAACACCCTATGCCTTAACCTTTGAATATACTGTATGACACCTGTCATACAGTATCAAGATTTCATCGAAATATTTAATGTGATTTATATCTCAATACATACTCTTTTCCGAATATCCGAAAAAAATTAGTTGCATACGTATGCAGTAAGATTCACCAAAATTATTCAATACATTAAAAATCAGTGACATAGATGAAAGCCCTTGTTTCATCTTTATCTAAAGATGAAACAAGCGGCCGCGCCTCCTATTACAACTTGATTTTTCGCCCTGCGTTGCTGAAAATGATACTGTATATTTAAACAGTATTACCGATATGAATGTTATCCCATTAATCGCGAGTGCCGGCATCACCGGCTTTGAAAGTCCGGCAGCGGAATACCACCAGCTTCCTTTGAGCTTAGATGAATTGCTGGTGGAGCACCCCAGCGCCACCTTTATTGGTCGGGCACATGGCAGGAGTATGGAAAATGTCGGTATCTACGATGGTGACATCCTCATCGTTGATCGGCATGTCCAGGTACAGAACATGGATGTGGTGGTGGCGAACCTGAACGGCGAATTTGTCTGTAAACTGCTGGACATGAAGCAACGGCGGTTACTTTCTGCCGCGCCGGGGTTTCATCCGGTATGGATTTCTTCTGTTGATCAGTTTTCGGTGGAAGGGGTGGTGGTGCGTTCTATTCGTTGTCACCGGCCAAGCCGCTTGTTGATGGAAGGTTAAAATGTTTGCGCTGGTGGATGCCAACTCGTTCTATTGCTCTGCAGAGCAAGTGTTCCGGCCAGACTGGCGCGGTAAACCCATGGTGGTACTGAGCAACAATGACGGCTGTGTTGTTGCGGCGAACCGGCAAGCGAAGAACGCCGGCGTTGAGAAGTTTAAAGCCTACTTTGAAATGCGGGCTATGTGTGAGGCTCGGGGCGTGATTGCCTGTTCCTCCAACTATGAGTTATACGGAGACTTGTCGGCAAAGATGATGCAGGTCATTGGTCGGTTCGCTCCGGAACAACATGTCTATTCAATTGACGAGTCTTTCCTGTCGTTTGAGCGGTGCCACCATGCGATTCCGGATCTGTCCCTTCATGCTATGGCCATTCGGAAAGCAGTCTGGAAAGAATGTCGATTGCCTGTATGTGTCGGCATCGGTCCCACGCTGACGCTATCAAAGGTGGCGAACCATGCAGCCAAGAAGGTTGAGGGCTACCACGGTGTTTGTGTTATCGACAACGAGCAACAGAGAACCGGGATACTGGGACAAATGAAAACGGCTGATGTCTGGGGGATAGGCTCCCGTATCTCTAAACGACTGCAGTTCATGGGCATAGATACAGCACTGCAGCTTTCGCGGATGAAGCCAGGAATTGCACGAAAAGAGTTCAGCGTTGAGATTGAAAGGACAGTCCGAGAACTCAACGGCGAACGATGCAAATTCTGGGATGAGGCCCGTGCAGATAAGAAACAGATATTCTCAACGCGGAGTGTCGGTGAGCGAATTACGGACCCTGACTCACTGTCTCAGGCGCTCTGTAAGCATGCAGGTACTGCAGCTGCCAAACTCAGGCGGCAGGGTTCGCTGGTGCAGGTGATGATGGTGTTCGCATCGAATTCTCCTTATGACGAGAGGCCAGTGGGGTTTAAGCAGGTTCACCGTTTTGCTTACCCAACTGACGATACAACGGTGATTACCAAAGCGGTCTCTGGTCTTGTGAATTCGCTATTTGTCGAAGGCGTCCGATATTACAAGCTTGGAGTGGGGTTTATTGCCTTGGTAAGCGCGAAGCACGCCCAGGGTGACTTTTTCAACGAATCACCGCCAAATCCTGCGTTGATGAAGGTGTTTGACTGTATCAACCAGAAATACGGGAGCCATTCCATGTTTCTGGCTGCGCAGGGTATCGAGCAAAAGTGGGAAATGCGGCGAGAAATGCTTTCGCCGCAGTACACAACAAAGTGGGCGGACATCCCAATGATACGATGTTAACGGGAAAAGAAGCCGATCAGTCGCTTGAAGATACCAGCCGGCTTTGAGCTGTGATGACTGTGGGCATCCATGCTTTCTAAATTGAAACCTTTACGGGCTTCGCGGCCGGCAGACAATAGTTCGTCAATCGAAATGCTCAGCCGGCTGGTAATTGTCTCTTCAGAAACGTGCTTGAATCTAACTAGATTCCCGCCCCCATCAGACATATCAGCAACATAACCGGTTTCATCTTCACTCGCCGGCAAATCCCGCCAAACATCATCCATTTTACTCTCATCATAGAATGCCGCTGTTGCGAGAGAAATTAATTCCAACGTCCCAGGCTCAATAAATACAAACGTTATATACCCAATAGTCTCTGGGTTCTTGTCACTCGTCATCTAATAACCCCGCCAGATTCATCAAATCTTCCTTCGTGAGCTCTCCTTCGGCCAAGCTGTCGACAAGAATGCAATCATCCAATAGCTCAAACTCGATATCGTGTTCGGTCAGGTAATCAACATCTCCTTCCATAAACCAATGCTCTCCAACAATGTGAGTGCAATTACTCTCCAGCACTGATGACTGTTCCGGTGTTATTGAACTGACTCTGATCAAATTGACTCTAAATTGCATAAAAATCCTTTGCTTCTATGAATGGCAGCTGCAGCCGTGATTCATCTATTTGTGATTCATTCGTTGTGAGTAACGATAGAGTAATTTAACATACCCATCCTTCCTAACAAATCAACCACACACCAACAAACAAATAAATATGAACCGTATACTCAAGCGAATTATCAACAAGATGAAAGCCAGGCAATGTCGTGATAGAGCATTATCAGTTGTCAGAAGGCATCAGAATTTTGACTTAAATTACATGCTCATCAGACTGAGCCACATGAAATCAAATAATCACAACAGTACTGATAATCACTGAGTTAGCACTTGTAAAGCGGTTGACAAGTCAGGAGCCTGACAGTATCTTTCCTAACAAAGTTACGAATAAAAAAGGCAGCCGAAGCTGCCTTTCTTGCACGTATAGCCTAGTATTTGGAGCATGCCCCGAAGAGCTGGTACATTAAATCGCTTCCTAACAAATAATTCAAGCTGAATAATGTACAGGTCAATCAATAGGGAACCCGGGGTGGGCCAATATCTGAACAAAAAAGGACCCAACATGAAAACGTCAGACTTGCAGCGAACCCTACTGGTGTTCATTTCAGAAAAACCATACCTGGCTAAAGACCTATTGGAGAAATTGACGAAGTCCAGGATTTGGAACACATCACGCCAGCAAATGTACGGTGAATTGAAGATCTTGGAGAAAAAAGGGTACTTGGATTCAGCCATTGTTTACGACAGCCAAAAAAGCCCCAGCAAGCAATATTCAATAACTCAGGATGGAGAGAGCGTGGTGCGCGAAACGAGAGGGTCTACAACGATCACAACGCAGTTCAAGTTTCATTCTGAGTCAACAATGATGCTGAAAGCTGGAAATATTCATTATTTTTATGAACTTTCTGCACATTTGACCCGGTTGCTTGAAGAAGCCTATGAAGAACAAAAAGTATTAGTGGATCCAATTGAACGGTTACTTCTGGATCGGGAGATCACATACTTCAAATCAGAGTATGACTACGCAGTATCAGCGATCCATCTAATCAAGTCCTGCAAACAGAATGATTACTCATGACAATTCCAAAGAAACAACTCAACTTTGTCACTCAACTAATGGAAGCATTACCGTTGAACGGACATGTGTATGAGCTCCATCCTGATGTGACATTCTGTCCTCACGATGAGGTGTATTTTGGGTATTTTGATAGAACAGTGATAAACAAAATGCAGGAAATTGGGGTCATCACGATTGTTGGCCATCATGATGATGAACAAATGGCCATCAAGCTGGTGGAGCGAGATGATTTTCTTGCCTCATTTGCGGCAGGCGCCAATGAGGCGAGAAACGGAAACGACCTGCTGTATGCTGATTATAATAGCAATCAGTATGCATTTACTTGTGGCTGGCAACACTGGCACAACAGAAACACTAAAACAAAGAAGCCACCAGCATACAATAGCGATTTAGAATACGTGTGCCACGGCATGCTTGACATAGGAACCAACGAGATACACAGGCAATGACACAGGGCGTCCAAAAACTGCGTTTAGACCCAAAATCTAACCAAGCAATCCATTTTAGAGACTGCTGGGAGTATGGCAAAGCTGTCCGTTACAACGGCATTTTGCATAAAGTTACGAAATTGCGTGTAAATGGTGGAATAGAAGAATTCCACATCAAACCGGTGTAGAGCTGTAGAGTAGAAAGAGTATGAGTGCGAACGAGACTATCAATGACACCCTGGAGAAGATAGAAGAAGCTTCAGCAAAACATCGCGATATTATTCAGCAGAATTTGTCAGGATTTATCAGCGAATTATTTCCACTTAGCAACGAGCTCATGAATAGCATTAATGCAACAGAATCAGACGCAACCATTCATTGTGCTGCCACTAACGTGCTATCTGAGTTGTTTTCTACTTTCGAAACAGCAATGAGCGAGAGAGGGATCAACATGAACCCATACACCATGGCCTCTATAGTTGCAGAGTCATTCATAATTTTTGCTCAAAATCACTACGAACCATCTGATGAAGCGAATCAATTACCGGATATATCTGAATTGCTGTTCTCAATGGCGCATGGCCGTGTAAAAGGTCATTGCTAACAAAAAAAAACCCGCACAAGGCGGGTTTTCTTCGAGTGTAGTGCAGCGAACAACACACTCTACCTAACAAAGCAACGAAATAAATTCGTCAGCGCGATATTAGCTAAGGCTTAATGGGTTGTAAATGCCGAAAACAACGAAAGAAAAATTCGAACAGCTCAAGGACAGGGCCTTAAAGGCACAAGAAAGAGCCAGGAAAAAGCAAATAGAAAAATGGAACGATCCAAAACTCAGAGATGAACACTTTAAAAAACAGATAGATAGAGCGAATAAAGCCAGGGAGCGCAAGATAGAAAAACTGCAGTCTAAACAAGCTGAATCGACTTATCACCACAAAATCAAAAAGAGGGCCATTGGCAATCATTCGGCTAAGAAACGAACTACTTCGCGTGGATTAAAAGGAAGACCCCCTAGCCAGTATGAAAAACACGTGATGGATCTGGTAGGCCAGTTACCGTGTCTTCCGTGCTTACTAAAGGAACGGCATCGCCCACTAATTTCCCTTCACCATATGGATGGCAGAACCAAACCATTTGCACACGCCAAAACCCTACCGATTTGCGCTGAGCATCATGACACCGTTGCAGATAAAGAGATCATACGAGCATACCCCGATTTAATCCCAATCCATGCGAGAGGCCAAACCGGCGGTGCAACGCAATGGAGGCAACATAACGGCTGTGAATGGTGGATGTTGGCTGTGGCGTATTCTTTGGTGGGGATCGCCCCAGAATTTGAGTTGCCAGAAGTTGATGAGCAGCTGTTGGAAAATGTAAAAAAAATTTACAGATCCTTTTCCTAACAAAGACTTTAGTTCAATTCAAACACAAAGAAAAAGGCCCATCTCTAAACTACGAGACGGGCCTTTTATTTGTCGTACAGTGTTGTTTTTATTGTCTTACCCTCAAGAACAGCTTCATATTACACAGGTTGATTATCCTAATCAATGCTTTTAGATCACAATTAAAATGGTAAGATTAAAAAGCCAACCCGATAAAGCGCGTTTTTATGAGGCCATATGAGCTCAAACAAACGCATTTACATTTTGTCTTTATCTCGTGAAGTGCCAGCTGCCCTCACTGCAGGGTTTGTAGATGGCATCTTGCACATTGTTAACTTTGAGCTCTTGCCGAGTGACATCAAGACACTCAAAAAAGACTTACCAGAAAAACTCGAAACTCTTCGACAAAATGGCTTTATCGTCGTTGTCGACGAACTTCTTAATATGTTCTCTCATTTTGGGCGATGCGTTCGCTTGAGCAATGTTGGTCCCGATGGACGGCCAATTTTGGTCACTACGTTAGATGCATACCGGACAATGCAAGCGCTGAAAGCCATCACCTACCCGAAATCAGGAAGCGGCTTTTACGAAATACCTGACTCAATCGTTGAGCCAATACGCGATGGTAAAGGAGAGGTTTCATATAACATCGACTGGAGTCAACTGACTGTCGAATCATCATGTCTACTGCTCGCAATTCATGCTGCAGTGCATGATTCACTGTTAGACAGAACAACTGCAGAAGGATTATTGGGTTCTATTTCCGGGAATAGCCGAGAGCAAAAAAGAAACCCATTGCATGCGTTCACCCACGGCTATGATGCCAAATTCCTCTCTCCGGACGCCCTGGAGAAATAACATTGAACCGACTCAGCCGACTATCAGATCTCAACATCGAAGACGATCTACTAAGAGCGGATTTTTATCAGCGCATATTAGCCTACTTACAGTCACCGGCAGCAGAAACAACCACGATAACAATCATGCCAGACGAAGAATACCGGCATGACTTAGTGGCCCATCGTCGGTTTAGTTCTGTTGAACTACAGTGGCTAGTTTCGCTTGTTTGCGGGATAGAGGACGAAGCAGCTCCATTACCAGTTGGTGAATCGTTTGAGTTTCCGTCGGCCGCATGGGTTCGCCAGGAGATGCGCCGATTTCTTGGGGAGATAAACGATGCCTAAGAAATTTGATAAGGACGAGTCTGGGCGTTATTTATCTGCAGGGTTAAGTGAAAAAAAATTCCTCCAGTTGTTCAAACTGATTGAACAGAAGCAGAAGAAAAACCGGCGTAACGCGAAACGTACGCTAACCCCAGCTCAGCTGACAGCCAAACGGAAATCGGACCTATCAAAACTCGGTGAAAAGTCGAAAGGTGTGCCTTTCACCGTCGATGACCTACGTGAATTTGAAGACAGCCGCAGAAGACATAAGAAAGTATTCGATTCGTCTACGGCCGGCATCACATACGCGCAGCTGGTGGCAGGGTCTCGTGACATTGACATCCAGAGAGCAAATAACGCCGTAGACGACGGTAGTGGCATTACACAGGCGAATCTCACCGGTATATCCGGAAATATCATAACGGTCCGAGTCAAAGCGTCGATGCAGTCGGTGCACCAGGAGCACAAAGTCACAATTCGGCTAGAGGAATATGATGACTACCTCCAAGACCCGCCGTCCGGGAGTTACGAAAAAGCAGCTCAAATCGCATGTAAGGGACGCATGTCATTCAATTGCACATGTGGACGTCATCAATACTGGTATCGATATCTGGCAACCGTTGGCAATTATGCACTGGCACCACCAAAAGAGTTTTCTTTCCCGAAAATCCGAAACCCGCAAATGAAAGGTGTTGCTTGTAAGCACGTTCTGAAAGCAACCGTAATGTTGCAGTCTACGTCCTGGCACCGGCTTATCGGCAGGCAGATGGAGGTACGGGCAGCACGCGTTGCCTACGGCGACGATCGTAAACGTACCCACGTCATTAAAGGCCAGGAGGCAAAAGAGGCAGCCAAAAATAGATCGACGAAAGTTGATAAAGGGCGAGCCCAGGCGGAATACCAAAAGTATAAACGGAGAAATGCCGGGCTTGAGAAAAAGCTACTGGACAGCTCCTCAACTATAGAAAAGCTCCGACAGCAAGCGCGCCGGCTACGAAAGCAGAATCAAAAAATCAAGAGCCAGGATGCCCAATTAAGGGAAATGAGAGACATGCTCAAGTTGTCATTCAGTACATTCGCAGACACGCAGAAATTGAGTGGCGTTACCAGGGGAGAGGCTTTAGCTGCATTTGCAAAGCGAATGAACATGAGTGAACAAAAGCTCAAGGGGATACTGAAATGAGAATCAGAAATCAAGGGCATGCAAAACTCAATGACCACTTAAGAGCTGACTGGATGAAGGCCATTGAGCTTTCCCCCGATGCATTTGATGCACTGCTGTTCGTGCCGGGAGATTCTGACGAAATAACAGAACCTGATGGATACGAGCCCAGCTTGTTTGATGAAATTGATAACAACCAGAAAACACTCAGCTACCTGGATCCTATTCCAGTCACCGTAGTCGATTGCCCTGATGAAAATGATGTGTTTTTGATGATGCAAGATGGAGAGACACAGTTAGGTGAAGGTGAGCTGCCCTTAACAGTGAGAATTGCTCATCCAGGGATACCAGAAGGTTCGGTTCTGGAATGGGAAGACGAGGTCGGGGCGAATAAAACACAACGAGTCTGGTGGTACGTACATCGAGCAACGGGGATTGGGACTGCCAATATCGGAACCCTATACATCTGCATACCAGCCAGGGATCCTGCTGGATTACCTGAGCATATTCGGGACGGAAACTAATGTCTGAACACCATGAATTACTCTCGTTCAACGAGTTACAAATAGAGCCATCAGGTCCAGTGGAGCATACCGATTTCACAGATATCAACCGGGCTGTGGCCACATTTGCAGGGGGAGTTCTAAATGCTCTTGTAATCACTGATACAGAGCGTAAAGAGAACCAAGAGTTCGCACGCTTTGCAAACAAGTCGATTAGAGAAAAGTTATTCCTGGGGCGATTTGAAGATGCACAGAGCTTCATTCAGGAGGTAGCGGCAAAACGCAAATCGATTCCAGGCAAAGGGGAAAAAGAGCCAGATATCCGTTCACTTTTACCGGCTTGCCACATTTATCGTGAGACAGAGTTTTCATTTACTGAAGGTGATGATTACCAGGACCTGACAGGATTTGGAGAGTTGAGTGGCGATTCAGGAAATGTTTTTGCAAGCATCAATAAGTCGTTTGTCAAACTGACATATACGCTGGTTGTATTGTCCTGGAACCGAGAAACTGCAGATCGCATAGCATTGGGATTTTCAATGTGGTTGCGGCATACGAAGAAGGGTAGAAAACACGTATTTTCTGCACAAACTAAAATAGCATCCGCCTCCATCCGCTCAACAATTGAGGTAAATACACCACGCAATATCAGTCCGTTGAGTGAAGTAGTCGATATAAACAAACAGCGAGTCTTCGGGTATCGGATCAGTTTTGATGTTATTGCGGAAGTTTATGAAGCCGAAGCTGTAGAAGCATCGTTGATGCGATATGTTGTTTCTGAGCCGGAGTCAATGTCATGAGTGATAGCCGTCAATTTCCTCTGATCCAAAAAGTCAGGGTTAATGAGGGCGCATTTATAGTGCCAGATCATATTGTGCGCTGCAGCATAATTGAATCTGCCGACATGTCTGGTACAAAGCTCATATTAGAGCTGTACGACCCTGTGGCGGCATACAGAGATGAATTGAAGATAAAGGAAGGCACCGAGTTAGAAGTCACATACGGTGACCCAGGAGGCCGTGGTGGTGATATCTTCATTGATACTTTTGTCGTCATGCCTCCTAAATTTGAAGACAACATATTCCACGTAGAGGGATTTCAAAGAACATGCCACCAGCTGAAACAACCGGTGAAAACACCTACGTTCTTTGTCGAACAAACGCCTGAACAGATTTTAAATCGCGTATTAACTGGCGTGAAAATCGAATGTGACACTTTCAACGAATACGGCACATACCATCTCAATGCTGGGACCAGTAAATCAAAATTAATCCGTACAATGGCCAGAGACTACGGCGCAATCGCGTACTACAGCAGGGGATCAATTTACTTCAAATCCGTACCACAACTGAAGAAAAGAAAATTTGAGCTGAGTTTCGAGCATCAAAACCCAGATGCTGAAATCAGCATTTCATCATTTCGGTTGCAAGATCAAACGTACATGTACGACCGGCTGCTAAACCGAATGTATGCCCGTTGGGATACTGAGGAAGGCCTGCAGGTGGCCAGAGCTGGTGGTGAAAATGGATTTGTAATGATCTCCCCTCCATTTCTGTCTGCCCTGGATAACCAGAATATAACGCTAATCCCGGTCATGTGGGCAACAACTCTGGGCAACACTCAAATACAACCAGGCCTGCCATGCAAAGTGGTCTTTCATTTATCGAATAAAGAACGGGTGATTGACGAAGCGTTGCCTGAAAAACAGTACATACAGCAAGTAACACATTACCAAGAAGGGTCGCGGTATCTTTGTCTGACTGGATTAGGAGTATTCAATGAGAGCCGAAAATAGACGAGGAAACCCAGATGGTCGGTTCAGAGCTGAATATCCGGCTAAAGTTGTCGCAACTAATCACCCCAATGGTTTGTACAAAGTCCAAGTGCGGTTAATGGGGCATTGGGACGCTATACCGGAGGATGATCTGCCGTGGGCTGAGTTTCTGCTGCCCTTGGGATGCAAGCCTGAATCTGGCCATCAGGTTCCTGTAGAAAAAGATGATCTTGTATGGGTCGACTTTCCTCGGGGCGGAGATACCAGATACCCTCGTATCACCGGCAGCTGCTACCACGCTCCTGACGGTAAAAGCCATTTGCCTAAACTGGAACAACCTGGAAAGGGGCACGCTGATGAGCCGCCAGCGCCCGGTCTATCCCTCGAAGACGACATTTACAGTCGATTCGGTGTGATGGAATACAAAACTCATTCGGGAGTCTGGGGAATTGTCCATATCCCGACCGGTACCCGGGTTGAGATTAACAAAGAAGGCGTTGTTGTCCATGCCGAAGGGGACAGCTTTCGGAGTTCTACAAAAAACACATCAGAAAACATAGGAGGGGATTTCAAACTACTGATCAACGGTAAGGCTAATGTGGAGGCATCTGAAATTACGTTCAAAAGTAACGGGCCGATAAGCTTTGAAGCCAGTAAATTCAGTGTGATCAGTAAAGGCCAGTTCTCTGTTGAAAGTAAAGGGAACGTTTCCTTTGAATCCAAGGGCCTTTTTGGTGTAACCGCAGCTGCAGCACCATTCAAGTTAGGGTAGGAGAGATTATGCAACCTATCGCCATTTTAAGCTCAATTTGTTCTGGCCACGATGGATTCCCACCCCGGCCATCGGTAACAGGTGTTCCGTTGTTTACTGTTAATGGTTTTCCAGTAATGGCAACAGGTGGGATATTCATACCCCACGTAAAACCTGATAACCCACCGCATCCTGGTATAGCGATTGGGTCCAGCAAGTTAACAATCAATGGCCAACCCGCTGTAATGGTCGGGGACGTCATTTCATGCGGTTCTGTCGTGGCGACAGGCCAACCCTTAATGACCATCTCATAGGCGAGATTATTATGTATGGAATAACACAAAAACATCAGGTTCTGGAAATAGCAATTGCGGTATGCGAGGTGATTGGTACTGCTACGAATGACACTGTGTCAATGTTGGTAGAAACATGTGCCGCAGAAACGTTATTGGGAGAGTATCGGGACCCAACACAATACGGTGCCGGCACAGGCCTGATGCAAGTCGACGAAGGTACTTTTATCTGGCTGCAGGAGAAGTATGGGAATCACAAGTTTGCACACGCAGTCCAAGATCGGTTCGGTGTATCAATTCTAAAGGTCGAGTACAGGGAACTGGAACATAGCCCGCTTCTCTCAATGATCTGGGCCAGATTACGCTATGCAACGAGGAAAGAGCCAATTCCATCAACACTACAGCTCAGAGCTGAATATTGGAAAATGTTCTACAACACTGAGGCAGGCAAAGGTAGTGTTGGTGAATACATGAAAAAGGTGCAACACTCGGGCTGCTTGAGGATGCTGGAAAAATTTTACTCACACACTTCCTAACAAGCACCCCAAGCTAAAGAAAAACAAAAAATAGTGACAAAATGTTGAATAACAAGTGATTTTACATGAACCATGTTGAATTAATGCAACTAACTAACGGAGATATCAACAATGAGTATTTTGAGCACATTGTTTTCATTTACAAACAATAAAAAAGAATCAGCCGGCATCGTTTCAGAACTCGGGAGTGTGCTGGATAAATTCGTGACATCAGATGCTGAGCGAAAGGAGTTTCAAGTCAAGTTGGAACGGCTTTCAGCAATAAACCCAAATCCGCTGGTAGCTGGTGGTCGAAGCGCGATCATGTATACAATCAGTCTGACAACTCTCTACTATGCAGTTTTTCGCGATATGCTGGCGATGATTGTGGGGCCGGAGCAGGTTCCACCTTCCAGCATTAACATCTCAGAGCTATTGGCCACTTTAATCAAGCTACTAGCTGGCATTTTGTAAACACACCAACCCATACAATTTGATCCTGTTTACACAAGGCCGGGCTACCTTAGATTCAATTTATGAAGATGAGGACCCACCATGCTTAACACTCCAGAGCTTGTCGAACAGTTCAAAAATTACATTCAGTCCGGAGGCATCCAGGACCCGCAATCCTCCCACATCGCTGCTGACAATGTCGAGACTGCAGGAAACTTAGAAACACGGCTGAAATCCGCCCTGATGGTGGGAATAGATTATACTGCGGATGGCATTGACCAGTTACCGATTCAAATTGAGAAGCTGATTTCTGAAACGGAAAAATCCCAGCTTGCAAACAGATCCTGGCGACTATATCTGAATGTTGCAAAAGACCCTTCTGACTTAATGAATGTTAGTGCCGGCGTCAAAGTTTTGCGTCAAGTTCAGGGTTTATCCGAGGAAGAACAAAACAAGCCCGCCCCCAGCATCAAACCGTTTTCAGACACCTCTCTGGTTGTTGCTAACCGAGAAGCCTTGCAATCCATTGAAAGTGAAGTGCCAGGCATCATTGATTTAATGGAACGAGTCAATTCAGCGTTGACACCGATCACCTCAAGCACCGGAGGAGCGGAAACAACACCGGCAGTCCAACCTCCATTGAGTGAAGAATTAAAAACTGCAGCAATGGCCATGATAAAAAAATTATCGCCATTACTCGGTTTAGTCGGGGAGTCATCTGCCTCCGTTCAATCCGCTGCAGACAATGCGAGTGTAGAGCGTGAAAATGCGATCAAAGCATTTAACGACGCCGTTAATTTAACGCTCATTAGAATCACAAAAGATAATCCAATAATTGGGGAAGCGGTCAATAAAATAAGCCCAATTTAAGTAAATCCTTAAAGCCGTGAATTTACAAACTGTTTTACCTCCCCGGCGCCGTTACTCGACGCGAGATGTGAGAAAACCAAATAAAGTAACGCCATTTCAATGATTTACATTCACGCCGGTTACTGTTAAAGAATTTTTTTTTATCTTAGAATCGACAAAATAGGCTGTGACTGAGCTAAAAACTTCCGGCCACCGTTTCCTAACAAAAGGACAAGCTACATGCCACAAACAAAAAAACGATATGAAGAACGTGTGAAAGAAATCGCCATGCGCAGTGCTCAAATGCGCGCCCTTTGCGTTCATAGCCAATTCCAAGGCGGCCAATTCATCACTAACGCTTCAGAGCGTGCAGCTGCAATTGATAGTGCCGCATCTGATATGCCACTGTTTGAAAGCCTGACTCCTGAACACCGCAAAGAAATCGCGACAGGAATGGCATCAGCAGTCGTTGAGTATGAAAAAATCCACGGCGAGCTTCCTCGCGATGAAATGCTTGCCTCTGCTCATCGAGCAATGGAAAACATCCTGATTGGAAGTGCAGATCCGAATCAAAGCACAGATGCCAATTTAATGTTCGAATCATTGGGAGTGTCCATGTCAACGTCAGAAGGGGTAGAGACTCGCGCCAAAATGATTGGCCTGGTTCTACCTACGATTCTGGCCACCGCAACAAACGATGCCATCACCTATGTTCCAGGGGCGAACGATGAAATCGAAATTTTCAAAGTTTTCCGCACAGCAGCTTCAAACTTCGGTGATTACACTCGCGGGCAAGTGCTTGACCAGTCTGCAACCGGTCAATACTCTCAGATGAAGCAGCGGTATAAGTTGCCTAAAGAAAAACAACCCGACGGCAATAAGAAAGACTTTAAATTCGTTTCTAGTCAGGACCTGAAGCACAAACAGAAAATCCCGATGAAAAAAGGAAGCGTCTTTGTTTATTTCAACCGCAAAGCGGTGGCCAATGATTTAGAAAATCCAGGCAGACTTTACGGAGAAATCAAAGTCGGAGAAGATACCGTTGCTATCATCAATTCAGCAATCGACTACGTATCTGGTGACATCGAATTCAGCACAGTCAAAGCTCTGCCTGAAGGTTCAGAAATTACAGTTCGGTTCGAGATAGATATTGAGAATAGTCCTGAGCTGATTCCCGTTATTGATCATGAAATGACGTCGAAAAAATTGCGCCCTTCACAAGCGGCAATGGCGTCAGAAAGCACCATTCAGACTATTTTCAAAGTACAACGTGAATTTGGCATTGATGCAAAAGCATTAAATTTGACCTCATTGCGTGATGTCATGGCCAATGAAAAATCAATTCGCCACCTGAATGACATGATGTTTGCTGTGCAACACCACCAATCATTCAATGTATATACACCGGTTGGTCAAGACTGGCGCCTCCATCGTGCACTGTTGCAAGATAAATTCATGGGCATTTCTAGTCTATTGCTTAAATTAACGCAAACAAGTGGCATGCGGGGCGCATATGTTGGTACACAGCTTTGCACATTACTGAAGACATTAGGCCGTGAGTATTTCGAAATTACACCAAACTACACTCAGCTACCTAAAGTTCACTATGTTGGAAAGCTGTTCGGCATGTATCGTATTTACGAAGTTCCAGATAACACAGTAGAAGAGCTCTCTCCATGGCAGGCTCTGTGTTATGGACGCGGTAAATCTCACTCTGAAGCAGGCTATATTGCTGGTGATGCAATCCCACCGGTTCATTATGACCATCCGATTGGTGCAAACCTGAAATCACGTGACACGATTTGGGAACTTTCGTATGGCGATATCCATCCTTTTGATGGTGAAAATTACTTTGTCCTGCTGACAGTCACAGACAAGAAACCGGAAGAATTGACAACTGCCGGTAAGCCTGAATCCGAAGTAGCCTGATCAGATACACGCACTTCCTAACACGGCGGTTAGTTTAATACAAACCGCCATTTAAGGCAGATTACCATGATACAAGTTCATATTTTCAACCCCACGGGAATGACCGTCCATGTTTTGGGGATTGCCATACAACCATATTCTGAATGTCCGAAAGGACAAGATATTGATATGGCGTTAGAAGACTTCGCCAATTTTAAGAGCCAAGTTCAGACAGTGGCAAAAAATATCATCATAAAAGCAGCTAAATCCCAGGCGGAGACTGAGAAGCCTTCTGATACAACCTTGAATAATGATCAAGGGGAAGACGCCGAAGGGGATAAGCCTTCATCTACAAACGCTGGTAAGACAGGCAGAGGTCGTAAACCGACCAACGCATCGACGGAGGATAAATAATGGATATTCCATATACTCTGAGCAACGTGGCTGAAACTGTTATTTATGCCATCAATGCCGATGGCACGATGTCAGCCGGTAGCGCAGGAAACCAAGCAATCTTTGCTGGTATTGTAATTTCAAGAAAAGGCCGACCGTATGAGCCAATTGCCGTCACCAAAAGTAACTATGAGGCACTTTTAGGTAAAGCTTACCATCCCAGCAAAGGGCTGGTGGCTGAACCTATGCGTCACTTGGCGGAAGCCGTTGACGGCGGCCCTGGCATTATCGTTCGCGTAGTACCAGGCAACGCAAAAACCCCCGTTATCCGGGTTAAAGTTGCAGAAAACGGTTCACCAACGGTGGAAAACGATGCATTACCTTTTGAAACGGCAATTACATTAGATGAAGCGGGCAACGAAAAAATAGCTTTCTACATCAATGATGGCGATGCCTTGGCCGATCGTTCTGTCGAGATGAAAATTGCTGATGAAAACAAATATGGCAGCAATAAATATGAATTGCTCCTTTATCGCAAAGACACGGCAGGCAACGACGGTATCGAGAAGCGATACATTGTTGGCCTGGACCCTGAAGCAACTGATGACCAGGGTGGATCAGCTTATTTGGAAGCTGTATTAGAAGACCAGAATGCACCTATCCGTGCCATTGTGGGCGATATCACATCAATTAAAAATGGCATTCCTCGAACCCAATTCACCGGAGGTGAAGAAGGGGATTTGAACACCATTTCTCCAGAAAATTACAAAAAGGCGTTGTCCGCGTTGAGTTCATCTCTGGTGAAGTTTACGCATGTTCTCGGGCTTGGTTGTTACGACAATGCTGTTATCAAGGGCTTGATTGATATCAGCAACAAGCGCCGGATTGGTGGCTTTTATGACGTAAATCCGCGCCTTTCGTACGCAGACGCCTGCAAAGCCAAAAAAGACATGGCAATCAATGAGCATCGAGCATGTTTCTATCATTTCCCGTTTGACGCGAAAGATCCAACTTACAAAGTTCGTGCTGTTTGGGGGCTTTCAGGCGTTGCCTTCAGAGCCAAATCCATCGGTATCGCAAAAACTGCCCCGACAGGTGGATACCATTACACCCCAGCAGGAGAAGAAAGAGCAATCATTTCTCGAACAGCACTTCGTCAAAGACCTAATGCTGGTGAACCGGACTATGAACTCATGTACGAAGTTCGTATCAATAAAATCGGCACTACTGAAGCTGGATATCTGATGATTGACGATTCGTTGACGTCATCTGTTCGCGAAAACGACCTGAGATTTGAGCAGATCGTTTCAGTTACAGACGCTGTTAGTCGTGACGCGTATGTTTTGGCTAACCGGCTGAAACATGAGCCCGATGGCGTTACATATGACGGGGCGATCAAGGGTATGAAACGCATACTGGAAGGATATGTCTCAATTGGAGCGCTTGTACCGCCGACCGATAAAGAAACCGACGGTGAAGAACCGTACAAACTAATGGTCGACAAATTGGATAAAGATTTATGGCGTCTACGTTACGCATTGTGCGTCTCCGGTTCAGCTCGACGCTTCGCTTGTGAACCAATCGTGATCCACTAAGGGGGTATTCAAATGTCAATTTTCTCACCTGGCGGCGAGCAGCCATTATTTCAACAGATGTTGTTTGAATCAGTATTGGTAAAAGACAACGAAGAGCTTCCGCCACCAGCAGAACAGGAAGTTACGGAAAAAGTGTTTTTCGAAAGCTTATCTGAAGATGCGATTTATGAAGCTGTTTCAACGAATGCAAAAATATCCATGCGCTCCGATGCTGCAGCGGCGGTCATCATCTGGACTGAAGAGGGTGACTCTGAATTTGATTCATTTGAAGCACTGGCATATGGGCTGGCTGGTGGCGTCGATGGCGAAGAATTAAATGAAGATCAGCTTGACGAGTTTGAAACGTTCCTGAACCTAATGGCCGATTTCTGCCAGCAGGTGGGCGCTTCAAGCGATGATGTGCAAGCAATGATTGACGGGGATGACGACGCTGCTGAGAAAGTATTTGAAGCCGTATCTTCCCTGGCTGATAACGTTTCAACCGACGAACTCATTGCCGATTTTGCAGCTAAAGAAAGTCTAATTCTTGAGTCAACTAAACGGGTAATTCGAGACGGGAAATTCGTTTTCAAAAAAGTTAAACGCAAACGACGTATGACCAGCGCTCAAAAAGCAGCTTTGAAGCAAGCACAGAAGAAATCTCACTCCAGTGCAGCGAAAGCAAAGCGCGAGAAATCAATGCGCATGCGTAAATCACGGAACCTGTAATTAGGAGTAACCCATGTCGAGAATTATTGGCGTACCACATGACGATGGCATTTCAGATGCTTTCAAGGTGAGCATTACCCAGAACATGGGTAAAGCTGGACATGTTACCGTCGTGGGTTACCTAACTGAAGGTTCGTCAGTCGCATTATCCAGCATCTGGGAATCACCCTTTCAAGGAGATCACATTGGTGCCATTCAAGCGTTAGATAAAGCGGTGAAGGTTTACCAATGGCAATCATCTGAGACTTTAAAAACTCAGGCGAACTCAGCATCAATCTGGGAAGGCACAGAGCCGCCCCAGATTCCTCTGGCGCTGTACTTTCATGCATACACTGATGCAAAGAAACAAGTTAATGATCCCCTGACCGTACTCAAACAAATGGCCAGCCCCGAGCTGGCAGAGGTCGTTCCTGTCAGTTTAGATGATGCGATTATCGGTCGTGAGCCCCAGGACGCAATATTTGATATTGGACGGCGTATCAAAATCAAAATGCGAATCCATGATGTGCAGTACGACCTCAATCTACCCAAAACCAACGACGGATATTTTGCTTACCAAACGGTCACGCTTACTGCGTCACCTAAAGGCATGATCAACCGTTCTCAGATTCCGCAATATTTCACTTAATGAAGGACTCGACATGAGTGGACATTTTAATAGTCGCGGTAATACCGCGTTCCTGAAAGTAAAATTCGATCAAAACCTCTCAGCCGGCGAGAAATTATCGGGTGCAGAGTTTGAAATGACAATCGACCAATATCCGGAGATTTCTGTGCTTATTCGAAGCACACAGATAGGTGCCATGGGTCGATCCGATGTTGAAGATTTCGGACCGATGGGCATGAAATTCGTGCAGCATGGTCCGCTTGAAAACAGTGGTGAAATTGCCTGCACTGCTGTGGAGACGATCGCCGGCCCCGTACTCCGGATGTTACAGAAGGTTGTGAAAAATAAGGAATATTTAGACATCACCATTCGTGCGACGCCTGAGTCCACAGCTGGTATTTCTGCGGAAGGTGCAGCTCACCGATATGAGCACTGCAAATTACGTTCTGATGTAATTGATTTGAGTACGGAAGACCAAGCTGCATTGGTCAAGCCGCCATTTACGATTGTATACAACTGGAAGGACTTCTAAGGGATAACTATGACTACGCCAAACGAGTTACTTGAAAATGTTAAAGCCAGGTTTAATCCCCTAATGCATGATGAAAAAAGTGCTTTGAATGCGCTTTTGCGACAGGCGCTACAAACGTACCAAGACCTTGCCGGCGTAGTCAAAGTTGCGAAATACACCAAACCATCTCAGACCCTAACCCCTCCAGCGGGATTTTTGTTTCGTATCGTTATAAAAGATTCCCGGGGGCAGTTCGTTCTATCCAATGTATTTGATGGCGAAATCGAATTGACCCTGTACGGGGGAGAACTATGGCCTCTTACTTTGACGTATGGGGAGAACCTGGTTGATACCGATTATGAGACCTACAAGTTACCACCGACAGCTGAGGGGCTGATCAGTGACTATCTGCAGGCTTTAATCGCAATTCCCAATACAGAACGAATTCGTCGGATATCAACAGCCGGCAAAATAGATGTTAGCGATCTCCCGACACAGTCTGAATTGATGGACCGAAAAATTGGATTAGAGGAAACCATCAAGTCCAGCCGTTCAATGGCATCAACCTTTAGCATCATGGGGTGACTCATTATGTTCAGCCTGGGCAACATATTCAATATAGGAAACACCGCATTACATGATGCATTAAAGGATGGGAGAAACGCGCTGGGGTTTAGCTCTCAGCCCGTGAATCCATACATGCAGCAAGCAAAAAAGTATGTAAAAAAATTGGTCGAAACACCGTTTCAACAAGGCTGGCAATGGACGATTGAGGCAGATGATAGCCCAGACGACTTTGAGATATATGTGAAAGACATTGACTTCAGCTTGGGTTCAATTGATGCAGATGTAACAAACGTTGGCTCCGGTAGTATTGGGAAAGTCGTCAGCAGTAGCGCCGGCGAAGTAACAATGACTGTCAGAGATAACCAAGATGGTCGTGTCAAAAAGTGGTTTCAAAAGCTACTAAAGAAAGTCAAAAACGATAACGGTACCGTAAACCTCCCCAAAGACTATGTTTTTTCACTTCGGGTGTATTCGGTAAACGATGCCGGCGATAAGACACTGTATGAAACTATCAGAGTTTTTGCAGTTAAAGCAAACATCAACCTCACTCGAGATGAACCAGGAAATTTCATTAGCTACCCAATCATATTCCAGAAATTTTCGACGTTAGGAAACAAACAACTGTAGTGACTCATCATGCTGAATATCCCTGAATTTCCACTCCCAAGTAACCCAAAAACAAAAATTTCATTTCGTGCCCCTGATGTATCTGATTGCATGTTAATTGCTGATCAAAACCCCCACTTAGAGGAATCGGCAACAACTCTGTATTTAAACACTCTGCAGGATTTAAAAAAACAAGGTTCATTAAACGACTCAGCATTCTGGACCGGCGAAGACAGACGAACAGCCTTGTGGTGGATCTTCATCAACAGCAATGAGGATACAACCGTGTCATACCGGTTTAGCGAAAATGAGGAGGATGTGTACCTGGATTTGAACCTGGTTGATCTCGGAGACACTGCAGTCACATTGAGCCGCAAGCCGTCCGTACCGATTGAGTTTGATTATGCTGATGAGGTTGTGAAAGCAGAAGTGGTCCCTCTAAATGGACAGTCACTGGAAGCGATCGAATTAACCAGATTGGAAAGGGGGCAGCACGAGAAAGAGAGTATTGAGTATAAGCAGCTGACTTCAAAAATCTCCATGCAGCAACTGATTTATTCACTACGGATTAAGGGTGAGCCAGACGACCCTGACGATGCAGCAGACAAGCGATACTCAATAATCAGCAAACTAAAAATTGGTACTGAATATCGTTCGCTCATGGCCAAAGTCCACCAGGCTAAAAAATTGCTGGTGCACGGTTTGGCTACAACGTACCACGACGGTGTATACCTGTTGGTTGTCGAACGTGAGTTGAAGGAGGGAGAGGGCGTAAGGCCGCTGATGTTTCCCTTTCAATGCGACCACTTCATTCAAACGCTTTGACATTACTGGATGGCTTAATGTCGTCGAAAACCTGTCTATCTATGGCGGTCAGCCGACAAGCGCTGTGATGTCGCTCAATGCATTTTTGGCCATTCGGTTAGACGAAGCTTTACGAGATAAGATCAAGAAATTCGGATTGAATTAAAATGCAAAAAATGACAGTTGGTGAGTTTATAGAGCATGGTGATTTAGAGGCCATTGATAGATCAATTCGAGAGTGCAGCGACAGGGAATTGGCGGCGATTGCAAATATAACCGCGGTCCTGAAGGAAAAACAAACCAGAACCAATTCGGAACCAATTGGTGAAAAATACGGAACAAATGGGAACAAAGAAACCCAGAACAATCCCCAACAATCAGCTTCAGATAAAAGCACCACAGTAAACACAAGCCCAAATGGTGACGAACCCGACCCCAAGGGAGACGAAAACAACCCTACAGGTGATAAAATAGGACCAAATGGGGATTTAATTGGGGAATTAACACACTCTGGAACATCAGCAGAAAAAATATCAAATTCGGTCAATGTAGGGGCTGAATCTGCGCCACCGGGTGGATTAGCAGGTATGACCAGCATTTTATCAGAAATAAGAAATCTGAATAAAAATGCCACTCAAGGGAATATCAGCAACCAGCAGAGCAGTCAGAGTTCATCTGAAGAAAACCAATCCAACAGTTACTCTGAATCCAGGCACTCTACAGACACACATACGTCATATGCTGACGCCAGTAAGCTGCAGGTTACTAATAGGCCCGGCGACGAAATCAGAAACGAAACCAAACGAATTGCAGAAAATCAGAGCGAATCAAATGTAGAGACAACAGAACTCAATTCTGAAAACCTACGTCAGTCTGCACGATATGAAAATTCTGCCATTAGAGTTGAAGACAATACCAAGAACTCCAGCACTTCAATAAGTCCTGGTGAAAGGGTGACTGACGGCCCGGCCGCATCTCCGACAAAAATCCAGAATGAAATCGGAAAAGAAGAAAAATTCACTCATTCTTCCACCAGCGAAATTTCCGATTTAGCCAAATTCTGGAAAGATGAAAAAGGCCGAATTAGACGGCCAGACGGCAAATATGCCAGTAAGGAACAGTCTGAGCAGTACAACAAGAAAGCCCAGTTTTTAGAGCAGCACGAACAAGAGAAACAAACCACATTGCTCGGCCGCTTGGTAGAGAAAATGGCTACTGCCAGCAATGCATCTTTGGAACTCGTGAAGCAAAGCTCTGATATGGGTGAGTCAAACGTGGTCGAAGGAGCAGGTGTAGGACTTGGGGGATCATATTACTACGCCGCAAAACAAGTGCTGGATGCCAGCCTGGAGTCAGTAGAAAAGGTTACTGATTTGGGCAAATCCGCCACAAGCAAAGCATCCAAAATGAAGGGGTGGCTGGCAGAAAGGTTTAATAAACAGTCAACGGAAGGAGCCAACAATTATCAGACAAACACCTCTGCAGCAGGGGTGCAAGTGCCAGCGTCAATGCCAGGCCCAACAGCTGCAGCTGCTTCTGTTTCGAATTCAAAAACCATACAAGCCAAAGCAGAGAGCCTACGTAATCAAAACATTGAGGTATTGCGTGAGCTAAGTGCTGATGACGCAAAATTCCATAGCCAGTTGCTGAGCAAAGTAGATGACTTGATCTCTGCGTTTCAAAAATCAGGGAATGAAAGCGGCTTATTAGATGGAATAGGTGACCTGATCTCATTCGGAGGAGAAAGAGCCGGGAAACGAGGTAAGAAACGCGGCCGGAAAGGAGCAAAGGGCCGACCAACCTCTGCAAAAGCCAATGGCGGGAAAAGAATATCGATTACCGGTGAGGAAAGCGGGCATGCAAAAACGACAAAGCCAGAAAAGTATCGAAATAGGCTAAAGCCCGGTGGTAATGCCTCTGCGTCTATTGCAGATAAGCTCACCAGCCCCAAGGCTCGCGTAATGCCATCAGTTGAGGGGAAAGCTTTGGCCGGGCTGAAGCCTGGAGGCGCATATACAGTGGCGGCAGGAGCATCAAAAGGCGCCACTGCATTAAAAATCTTGGGCAAAGGCGCTGCCGGCGTATCTGGCGCGATAACCGCGTACTCCAAATATAATGAACTCAAAGATCGTGATGATCTGAACTTCAGCCAAAAAGCAGTTCAAACCGCGGCCCCTGCTATCGGTTCGATGGGTGGGGCTATGGCCGGAGGGATGGCTGGCGCCGCAATTGGATCTGTTGTTCCCATTGTTGGTACGGTCATTGGAGGCATCATCGGATCCATAGCCGGCTCTATGGGCGGAGAATGGCTCGGGAATGCAGCTGGAGAAAAACTCAGTCAATCAATCGGCAATGACGATTCTTTAAGTGTTCAGGCTTCAGAAGTTTGGGAAGATGCGAAGGAAGCAGCAGGGGAAGTGGCTCAATCAGTTAAAAGTATGGCCCCTGACTGGCTAGTCTCTGGTTCTGAAACGCTCACTAAAATGTACTCCAATGCTCAAGACAGTATTCAATCTGTTTTCATGCAGCCTCAAAGTATTGTTGACACTGTACCAGCCATTAAAAACATGCCAGAAATTCAACAACATACTTCCGAAAAATCGAACTCGGATTCAGAGCGTGTTGTCAGTTTAGACAGTAAAAGTAGAGCTCTGCTTGAAAACTTGGCACAATCTAACGGCAGCATATCTAAAACTGAAAAATCTGCGACCAACCTATCCAACAATTCAAGTGCGATCCTACGAGAAAAAGCAGGGTCCGGAATTCCATCTGACTTCAATGATCAGTACCTGCGTGCAATATCGCTGGATATGGAATAGCGGATATGAAACTTGTAGAGATATCATTCCTGATGGAATCCGACGCCGCCGGCGTAATTGTCCACGAAGGGGGCGAAGCCCGTCTTGAACAACTCCGTGAATGGTTTTCAACGCCAGTCGGCACTGTTTACGGCAATCCATCATGGGGACACCCCTTAAATCAGTATCGACACGAGCCCGAGCTGTCAGCGCCAGCCATTGAAAATTCTATTTTACTGAAGCTCCCGCTGGACTTACCGGAAATACCCGTTACCTCCATCCTCTGCGAGCCGGCAGAAAAAGACTTATTTCATATCACCATTGGCACACCATTTGGCATGCATAGTAACAGGGTGAATCTCTGATGAGTCAACAAGACGTACACCAAGATTTTGATGATCAGCTGAACAAATCAAGCTGGTGGAAACGACATATCGGTACTCAATTTGTTAAGGGTATCTCTCTGTTCGTCAGCCAAGCAATCAGAAGGTGCGAAAATTTCGCTCGGAGAAGATTGCAGGAAACTTTTATTTCTAAAGCCACACTTGAATCCAGTGTGTTGGCAGGAGCTGAAGACCGTGGATATGTAGGTTTAAAAATTTCACCATCCACTGGCCAGGCACTCGTAACCAACAAAGGCAATAAACGAGTGTCAATCCCCCAGGATACTCACTTAATCAGCAAATCATTGCTGGAATACATTTTTACATCCGCCCTGGAAGTAAACCCGGGGGAAACGCTGCCGGCTGCGATTTCACAACTGGCAATCGAGGAAATTGTTGAGATCGTAGCAAGCGGGGGGAAATGGTATAGCGTTCTGCTAAGCAAAGAGTTAACTAAACAGGCTCATTCCATTTCTGTTTACGTAAATGGCCAGCTTTGGGAAGAGCGGTATAAGTACAGAAACACAGGCCCCAATAGTACTGTGTACATGGAGTTTTTCACCAGCACACGTCAATTAGGAGTCAGGTTCGGTAATGGCACTAACGGCAAAGCCATTGCCACTGGCGATGAGATCAAGCTAAAGGTACGACTCACCCAGGGTGAAACAACTCTGTTAGATAACCAGCCGCTACAGTTCATAGGTGAAGCAGAAGGCCTGAATAAGGACATCCAGGTTATTACAGGAACATCGATCACTGGTGGCGCCCAGGGAGCTTCTATTGAAGATGTGCGGCGAGGAGCCCAATACTTAACCAGTTACGACAATCAAATCGCCTGGGATGGTGACTATCGCCAGTTCATCTCAGATAACGTTGGCGGAATTATTTGGCTGTCGGTATGGGGAGAGGCTGAAGAAGAAAAACTAAATGGGATAAATATCAAAAACATAAACAAAATCTTCATCTCTGCGTATTCGGACGTGAAGACAGACGAGAAATTAGCTGAAGAAATCATGCAACTCTTCTCTGGCCGAGAGGCATATAACGAAGGGTACATATGGAGGAAGCGTATCGACATACCATTCACAATCCAAGTAACAGGTAAAGTGAAAGTTAATGGCCGGCCGGATGATGCAGAGATCTTTGTACGTAAGGAGCTCAACAAGAAGTTTGGCAAAGGGGTGAAAGGGAAAGCCGCACGCATCCCAATTGATGAAGTTTGGGAATTCATCACCAGTATCAAAGCACAGGCCTTTATTCAGGAGTTTCGAGTGACAACCAGCAACATGCCAGAGAAAGTCGATGTTGGTCACTACAGCTATCTGGACATTGAAGCTTCCACAGTCGAATTCACATACTAAGGGGGCGCCGTGAAAAATAACTGGCTTAAAGAGCGACTGACCCCTGAAAAGCAAAAGCATCCAATGTGGGTTGATCTAGCGAATGCCATTCAAGCTGTCCTGGAATCACACGTGGAACCAATCCTGGATCGTTTGAAGCGTCGAGTGTCGCTTTTTGAAATGGCCAAGGAAGACATGGATGTTCTGCTGAATGAATTGGGTGATTTTTTCGCGTTGGGCCAGGTCGATGATGAAGATATCCCGTTAGTCCTGATGCAACGGCAAGATGAGATACACCAAAAAAGGACTGTGTATCCTCTCACTGGCACTCTACGGCGAGAATTCGGAGGGCTATCGGTAGCATGGCAGCCGTTCTTTGCCCCCATTGACCAGGATGTCTTCCCGTATGGCACCAGATTTGTAATCGAATCTGAGCTGGACATGGAGCAAATACCTGCGGACGAGTGGTTTATGACAAGCCGGGGCGTTCTCAGGGTCCCTTTGAACGAAGTTCGTGAAGTATACGGAAATACCGAAGAGGATATGAGGCGATTTGAAGAAGAGCTTCGCCGTATCGTATACCCCCTAATTCCATTACGGATTGTCTGTGAAGGCCAGCAATACAAGCTGGATTTTGTTCTTTATGAGAATATTGAAACAATTTCTATAGCCTCTTCAACTGTCACATATGCCCCCATCGTAAAAGAGAAGCAGGAGTCAGTTTCTGCCCATGACACAACCAGCACTCTGCTTGTATTCAACAACAGCAGGGAGCTTCAAACACCTACAACCTATCAAATGGATGTCCAACATGTTGATGCGCTCAACGTGGATTTTAATTATCTGAATTTTTCCTAACATGGTATCAAAATGGAAATAAAATCAAGTCTAGACATTGCAAAACTCCTCAACAGATACTTTGACGAAAGAGCGCTTTCATCACTCCCTCAGAATCCGACTGTGTTCGAATTTGGGCAAGTCCAATTCGCTGACGACCTGGTCACGATGGTGAATGGGAAACCAGTTATTCCCAAAGACATTCCAGGGAATTTAGCTGCTTTGAAAAATGTATTCCTGACCGTTGATGCCGTTTACACATACCTAAATGGAACGATTTACGTTAAAGCGACAATCCCAGCCGGGAAGATCAAAGAGGGAGAGCAACATCGATTCTGCTCTGCTGGGATTTTAGACGGTAAAAAAGGCTTGATCGCTGTGGGTGTGTCACAGCCTGTTTGGATGTACTCAGGACGTTCCCTGGTCGTTGAATTTGAAATTAATACGAACATTGCGTGAGAAGGCATATGACAATAAATAAAACCACTCTGACCATCTCCGATCAGGATAATTTGCCGCTGATAGCGGACCTGGCGTTTGCTGAACAATTCACATCAGCATCACTGAACCGCAAGTTCAAAGGAATCGCACGGCCGGGCATCTATCGTGGGTTTAACTACACGATCGGAAAAGGATTGAAGCTGATCATTGGTGATGATGGCGGTAAAAACACAGCATACATAGAGCGCGGGAAATACACGCTGACAGTGCAAGGGCAACACCCTATTGAAGTTGTTGTACCGGCAGGAAAGAAAAGCGCAGTAGTTTTGGAAGGCTACTACGAGTACGGTGTGAAAACCAAACAAGTCGATAGAAGTGCTACCGCAGAATCGGTCACCTTAAAGGTGATTGATTCCGTGGCCAGACAAAATCACCACGTTGTTATTTGTGAGGTGAATGTGCCGGCCGGCGCAAAACAGCTCACTGATGCAATGATCTCTGAAGAGAATCGTATCGCTGGAGGAATTGACCTCGATTCACACATAGACGTCACGAAAGACCCACATAAGCAGTATTTCAAAAAATCAGGAGGTCCAATCTACGGCCCTGTAGAAGTTAAAGGCTCGGTAACCGCAGAGGCCACAAAGGTTCACCGTAACAACACGTTTGGCATGTATACCGGCGGTACCGATAAATATGTCGAGGTAGTTCCTGTCGATAAAACAGGCAAAACTCTCTGGGATTTTGGTTTACGTTGGATGGGTCCTGATATCGGCTGGACGATTGGCGGCTGGAATAAACTTTACAACGACAATTATCACCCAGAAGCTGATATGTTGGGTAAACCTCAGTCTTATACAGGAACTGGGTTCGTCAAAGAAAGTTTCACTTTTCATAATCATTACGAACAAGTAGTGATCCCACTTGTCCCATTCAGTCCGAGTGAAAACTCAGATATCTCTGAAGTTATTGGAAAGCTGGTTTTTCGACGCGGAGGCCCTTCATCTTCAACTCGTATAGAGGTCATGGAAGTTACCGCTTACCAGTCCTACATGTACAAAGCATTCGGGTTTATCAGGAGTCATTTTACTGCCGGTTGGGCTTGGAGATTAGTCACGTTTAATATAAACGGGAAGACGTGGCTTGGAATCAAATCAACAGAGACCCCAAATGTACAAGACGCCGGCATAGACTTCATTGGTACTCGATGCGTTGGAAATGTAGCCATCAAAGACGGATACCTGGCCTCTGACCAACTCAGGCCAATCGCGTATCAGCACATTTATGATCCTGTTGCCGCAAATAACAAAGTTTTGAACCAGGAGATCCTCGATACATTAACTCCTTTCGAAAGTAATCCTCTCGAATATGCAAACGGTTCAAAATACTACACAGAGTTTCATAAACCCACACCGGCAGAAATTGGAGCAGTTGCCACGCAAGGGACTAGTGTCATCCGGGACGGCAGCCTCCACTTAGGTGACTGGAACAACCAGGATGCACACTATTATCGTGTTTATAGGAAAAGTGGTTCAGCGAATGTTGGGGTGCTGGATGATGGCAGTGCGGCTCGTCTGGCATACATTCCACGAAACGGACTTGAAACGGCTATTGAGGTCGGGAAACCTTACCAAATTGATTACCGGATCGGTGGTAATGTATCTGGCCGGGTACCACTCTGCATGCTAGATGCTATTACCTGGTTACGGCACCATGGCTTCGAACCTGATGCAGACGGTGCGTTTGACCTCAACCACCTAACCGAGGAAAACACCTACACGCTGGCAGGGAAGTTTATCAACACAGACCTGGGTCCAGGTGCGCAGATATTAACAGCGACACTTGAGGTCACCACTCGTATACATGCAGCCGGCGCAAAAGTGACCCAGCGGATTAACCACTTAGGAAAATCATGCATTCGGTATATGACTGCAGCGCCTGCAGTCAAATGGACCGATTGGGCAGTCATATACGATGGTAATAACAAGCCTACCCCTGAAGATGTAGGAGCAGTCAGTCGCAACGGTGACGAAATGACCGGCTCCTTAGAGAACCACCAGCAAAATGTTTATATGGGAGTCAGTTTACCCACGGTTGGTGAAAACAATAGAAATCTGCTGAGAAAATTCAGGGGCGGGAAATCGAATACAATTTTCCATGAGGTGGTCCAAAACAGTACCTGGGAGATTTGGACTGGAAATGAACCAAGTCGCCGCGAATTACGTCTGATTGCTGCTGAACAAGCGCAACTTTGGCTTTCAGATAGTCGCGTATATGCTGAAAACTATAAGCCAAAACCTCAAGACATCGGGGCGTATCCAGAAACAGGTGGAATCCTAAAAGGTGATTTACAAATTGAAAAAGGGGATAACCAAAAACAGCGAATCTCTATGACCGAAGTAAAAGGAGAGCATGGTTTTTATATTGAATACCAAGGAGATAAAGTAAGTAACACCAGCTGTCTTGGCACACGACATAACAAAGTCGACGTACCGTTCATGCAAATTGAGCGCGGTTCAAAAGACGTCAAATTCTTGGGATCTACTGACACAGATGGACTGGTCAAAGAGCAAGGTAAGCGGGTATACAGTCCAAACAATATCCCTAAAGCATCAGAGCTGGGCGTCGGAGATGCATTTCTAAACCGATACAAATTTGTAGGCGGTTTAGACGATTACCTACAGTCAGTGATCCTCTTAGTACCAGACGCTAAAACATATGCAGCCAGAAACAACGGAAAAACTTTGGATGCTTGTTCTGTGTTCGGCCAATTGGTTTTCCAAAGGACTGGTGGAACTCAACGGCTGAATACACTGAACATAAATGCTCAATCCGGTCACACAAATACAATCGCCAGTTTGCATCAATACGGCGACTCAGTATCTCTGTGTAAACTGGTTCGCTGTGTCTACGAAGGGGTCCCGTGGATTGCTCTGATGACGGCCGAAAACCCTCAGTCCTCGACACTACGATTTATCGGGTCCACAGAGGCAATTAAATATCCCCCTGCAGGAGAGAACATTGCCCACGACGTCTTTCAGAAAAATTCACTCAGGGTAGTGATGTATAAGACCGTTGGCGGGCCAAACAATGGGGCTGTGCTTAACAAAGAGATAAATGACTCAATCGAGCCGTATGAAGATGAGTTCAAACTCAGGAATGGTAAAGGCGAAGCGTTTTATTCTCCATCCAACAAGCCAACACCAGAAGACCTAAACGCATTATCTACTGAAAATGGCGGGACAGTTAAAAAGCCAGTTTCTGTATTAGGAAGTGTCTCTGCATACAGTCTTGTGGCCAGAGGTACCGGAAATTCAAAAGGCCTGATGCTGTTAGGTACTGACTCCTACACAGAGCTGGCTCCAATTGATAGCAATGGCGTAACTCAATGGAGCAATTCGATACGTTGGTATGGCTCCACTGATTGGCGGGTTGGATCAAACAACAGAATTTTTCACGAGGGGTATCTACCAAAACCTTCCGTCATTGGTGCTTACTCAATTGGAGAAGTGAATTCAAAGTTTAAATTTGAAACATCTCGTGGATTTCAAGGAGCAACAGTAACTCAATCCCCGGACAAGATTTGGTATCGCATAGCCACCGCTAAAGGGGGAAACCCTGCCTCTGCGATTTTCACAATTGGAGGAAGCCGGGCCGCAAATCACAGCAGCGTAACGTTTATCGCGTCATGTGCCTATGGCCAGAATCCCAATTTAACTCTGATTAGTAAGTCTCATTATGCAGATATCGGGATTCATCGTATTCGACTTGAGTATGGCAGCACATATGAGGATTTTGTCGTCATGGTCGAGGCCGATGTCGACAGCTTGGATTGGACCGTAACAAACGCTCAATCGTTCTTCCAAGACTTCAAAATCAACGACAGCATAGATCGAAATGCAGTCATGTTAACCCTGGAAGATAAGGACAAAAGCATTGATACAGTAGGTGGCCATGTTTATTCAAATGGCTATAAGGTTTACAGCGCAGGCAATAAACCAAAAGCCTCAGACGTAAATGCCTACTCTAAAGAAGAATCCAATAGCAAGTTTTTAGGTATTAAAACAACCGCAGAAAACTCAAAGAAACTAGGGGGAAAAACCCTAAATGAAGTCGTAGAGTCAATTACACGAGAGACGATTACACGTGCACTGCTGGACAAGATGTTCCCGGTAGGTCATATCCTGTATACGACTAACAAAAATAACCCATCAACTTATGAATACCCAGGTGTTTGGGAGCTGGAAGAAGACGACCTTGTTTTGATCAGCACGACAGACGAAAAAAAGTTGGGGCTGATGGAAGGGGAAAATCATCCGGCTGTACCAGTGCCAAAACATGGCCACAGCGCCAGTGCCAATGACCATTACCATCTGTATCAAAAAACAGATTACCTAACTGCGTCCGAGGTAGTCAATGCAGGCCTAGCTCAGCGTGCTGTGCCAGACAATGGTTGGTCTGGATGGGTCGAAACTGGGCGAAGCTCCCCACGAACCATTGGTATACGTATTCATAACAGCAGCTATAAGACATCTTCTGCAACTGGTTCAATTTCAATTAACCCATCCGGTACAGACAAGGTTACATTGGACGTCAGGGGTAAACGAAGAAATGCCTACATATGGGTGAGAACAAAATGATCAAGAGCCCCTTGAATGGGGCTCAATTTTTCCTAACAAAGTTGTCAGATTGACTTTAACTGATAAGATCGCAGTTTATATTCGGTAGGAGCTAACTCTGTGAGTGTTGAGCTAAGCGTCCTAGTTTGTTTGTTGTCGCTGCTCTCAGGTGTTGGTTCATATTTGCATGGCCGGCGTGAGGGGCGACTGAAAGGCGGGCTTTTGGACTTTTCTGCAGAAATCACACTGGCGCTGGTTGCCGGTCTGGTTACCGGTTTCATTGGTGAGTCACAAGAAATCAATACATCGATTAATTGTGCGCTCGTTTTACTTGCCAGCAACAACGGCGCAGACAGTTTAGCGCTGGCGAAGAATGCGCTGAGAAAAGATGCAATAAATCCATTTAAGGGGATCAGAAAATGACTATTAGTACATCACACCTTCTGACCGGAGGGTGCCTAATCATTGCAGCTGTTGTTGACCGTTTCGTCTTACGGCGCCGGCAAGTTGAACTGCTGGCAGTCGAAAAATCACAAGACGATGAGCGGTATTGTCGATTCAGTATGACTTTCCGGACTAAGCATATTCTGCAGAACGCGACAGTAAGTTACACCATACGGGATAAGCAAAACCCCACGACGGTCATCAATGGAAAAACACGGACGTTAGATTTTTCTAAAGTGGGCACCAATTCAGAATACCTGCTTTTCAACAAAAAACTGGTTAATCCTGGCGTATGGGTTCTGGATGTAAAAATCGAAAGTTCAGGAAGTCGAATCAACCCACTGTATAAAATTTTCCCCCTGATCAACCAGGCAAAAAAGGAGTTTATCCTTGAGTAATCCAAACATCAGAGGTGATAAATACCTGGTCGTCGACTCTGCAAATGTAACAGAAATAGGCCTGAAGAAACTTACAGATGAGTTCAAAAAGGCTGGGGCTCCAGTTGCCAGTGTGGATGCGACAAACAGAAAAATCAGGAAGGATTCCCAATATACAAAAAAAGCCCGGCTTTCATTTGAAAACGGTCAATTTGTAGATCTATTTGTAGGTCCCGAAGGTGATATTTATCAAATCAAGCTTAATGGCCGTGCGGCGCCGGTACCAGAGGAAACAACGGAGAAGGGTTTCGCCAAAAGTCTCACTGAAACGATGAAACGGAATCAAAGCCAATTTGACAATTCATTACAAGCCAAGGCAGCAAGGGCGTCCCAGGCTCCCAAGTTCAAATCATTGAGTCGTCCGCTTTCTACGCGGCTTCAGGAAGCTCGTGACCAAGTCACGGCCTTAAATGCTTCAAAAGCCGTTGTAGAACAAGCTCTCGACGCCGCACGAGCCAATAAAACAGCTGCAGACGCAGAATACAAAAACCTAACCGCCAAGCTTGAAGCAGAGCGAAAAGAGACTGCTGACTTAAAAACACAGCTGGCCACACTGCAGGAGTCTCAATCATGACAATATCGCCGATTTCAATTGGTCATGCCTTTTCAGTTAGGAACGTTATTGATCATTTCGCCCAGGGACTGAAACAAGACGAATTAGATATAATTTTCTCAGCGGAGCCCGATGATTCGCTTTTGTTGGAGTCATGCTCGTTGGAGGATATTGACACGACATTATTCTACGGTATGGAGTCCAGCAATGATTTGATGCTGGAAGCAATCACTACAAAAAAATTGCGTTTAAAGAAAACAATGTTGGCATTTAAGCGCTCATTGGATGCCAGCCTAACTGGAACCGGCGTGTTAACAATTGGCGATGTAGAAACAAGTAAACCGAGGAAAAACGGTCATATTGCAATCATGACCGGACGGATTGAGTTGTCCGATGGGCAGTCAGTCTCAGTGATATTTCATGCGCCAGACGACGATCCACTGACTATCAACGATGATGATACCCTGATTGCATTCAGATTCATGCTGAACTCCAAAGATATTACCCATATTGTTGCACCAGCTGGTGGTAAAGAAATATCACTGAAGCAAGTGGTTGTATCTATCTCCAATTTAGTTGAGAAAAACAGTGCTTCCTTCACGGAGAAGCAGAGTGAAAAAAGAGCATTAAAAACCGAGCTGGAAAATGCGTTATCAGAAACCGAAGTTATCGAGTCAGCGATAGCGGATACCAGCGATCAGGTCAATCAAATACAAAAAGAGGCAGACGATTTAAAGCAGGAAAGTCTGGTTATTCAAGAGCGAATCGACCGTCAAAATTCACTTCAGGAAAAACTCAGAAAAGAAATTGAATCGCTGTCAAAACAGCAATCCGAGACCAATCAACTGGGGGCTTCACCCGAGAAGTACTCCCTGTCCAACCAACAGCGTGAATCAGCATTAAATGAGATATGGGCATCAAAAGGTAAGGACACACGTTCCGGCCGTGGTGACTCTCGTTCGGTCCTAATCAATTTTGAAGGGAAAACAACCCTATTCCCTTTGAATGAATTCACCGACGAGCAGATTGCCGCCCAGTTAAAAACAACGGTCGGAGAACTATCTGGAGCTGTTGCTGGACACGACTTCTCGAAATCAGGCGAACAACCTGCAGGCAGTGACGTTACTGACGTTATTAAAACGTTATCCGAAACCGGTACCCGAATAACCACAGACAATGTCATTTCAAATTTGCCTGACAGTGAGACCAAACGTGCGATTTCGTATGCAATATCACAATACCGATTAACCTCTGGCAAGTTATTTATGCCAAAAGCGACAGACTTCGCCCCGAGTCTGCAGCTGTTGCTCGATCATAATGTGACAGATGAAGAAACATTAATCGCAACGTTTAAAGACTATGAAATCTTTGGATTCCTGCCAGGAGATTCCCGAGCCGCCCGTCAGACGGCAAAAGATGCCAAAGCCAAACTAAAATCAATTGCCAAAGAAATGGCCACAGCTGCAAGTAGGAAGGACCCGGGTAAGGTAAGCACAATTCTAAATAAGCTCACCAAAGAATTGCCGAAATTCCAGGCCAAGGACGAGCATGATCAGGTTCGTATTGATCAAATTGTTGAAATGGCGAACGCCGTAAGTTCAGGGACATTAACCCAGGCAGTTGAGTTTTTACAGTATTCAAATGCAGTGTCTTTGATTGATGTTATCGGATATGGCGAGAACAAAGTCGAGCGTGCTGTTTCTGGCCCCCCAAGACAACCTAGTGGCTCTGAACTCAATCCAACAACAAATGCTGACGTGATACCCGGCCCGGAAAAAACTCAGCTAATGCTCATCCATGATCAATTTAATATGGGTGAGATAAACCTGAAGACTGCTAAGCAGCGAGTCTCCGAACTGTGGCCATCGTTGCCTAAAACGGTTCAAAAACAAGCTACACAAGCGGTCAATGCTAAAAGAAAAACATCATTTAACAGTGCATTAAGTGACGCTATTACATTGGAAGCTGCATATGATCCAAATGCCCCTCACGTCCATGCTGGTGGCTTAAGCATTTTTGATTTCAATTCGGAGACGTATAACGTCATTGATGAGATCAACATGTTTGGTAAGTCTTGGGCACAAGTAGCTACTCAGCACCCGCAGAAGTTGATCAAATACGTGCAAGAGCATCATGCGATGGATGAGTTTGAGAAATTGAAAGTGATTGAAGCTATAAACGAAAACTACGTTACAGAGCCTTCAGAAACGCTCTCAGACGAAAAAAACAGTCTTTCTGTAGATACCCCAGACCTGGAAGCTGAAACGCTGCCACAGGAGCCACAGGGTTCTAAGCGTGAGCAGCAGCTTGTAGATGCACTCAAAGGTATTCGGGATGGGTCAAATCAGGACGTGGAAGCTGGCATGACGATTTTGGAGGAAGCATTGACCTTCTTCAATGAGAACGGATTAGATGAACATATGGCATTGCTTGAAGAAGCATTTAATGCTCATACCGCGCTGATGGAATCGCAAGGGATTTAGACCATTGGCCTATCTGATCATGTTTGAGAAACCCGTGGGAGAAAGATTGTGAACATAAAAGAGCGCCTTACTCTAAAAGTAGAGTTATTTGAACTTAAGCGAAAGGTCAGCAATCAAGAGCTTTCAATACAAGAGCGAATGACAGCAAAATCGCGTCGGTTGGAAATCTACAAGCTATTGAAAGCGCCGATTACTTCTGAAACAGCCCAAGTAGAGCCACAAGAAAAATCATTGATACAAAGATTTAAAGATCGTGAGTTTAACATTCAAAGTGCTCAAGATTTTCGGAAAACAATGACAAAAGTATATGGGCTTGGCCTTCATTTAGACGAAGTAGCACTCGGTATGGTTGATTGGTTTAAGTCTAACCAAGAACAGATAGCATAAAAGTAAATAAAAAGCGCCAGATATTAATATCTGGCGCTAAAAATTTACAACTGATTCCCAGTTATTACACTAGGGATATCTTCACGCTCCAAAAATTTACCTCTACACTCATCTTCGCTTAGTTTATGCGTAAGAACAGAAATGTGATTTTCCGCCATATATTCAACACGTAAAATCCCCTTGAATCTAAACGTTCTATCTTTTTCCTCAGGAAATACATCAGATAATTTATTTATTCCAGATTTATTAGATTTAATTGGACCATCAACTACAACTGTACCTTCATACGGAGCTTCAGCAAATTGCTTCAAAAAAGAATGTTCAGAAATAGATTTTGTAAGCTCACTCACTTTAACTGGCTCCGCAAAGGAGAATGTTTTTGTTAAATATTCTGACTCATCACTCCTCTTACTGGCTTGAACCTCTTTAGACTCACTTCTTGAAACTGATATACCACCTTTAATAAAACCGACATTAATACCAACATTCGCACTAATTGAAAGTCCTTGCTTGGACTTGAGCGTATCAGTGTTACTGTATAGAATACCTGTTCTTGTCTCTTCATCATGCTTGAATGTATAACTTTGTTTTTCAGTTGAGCAATTGGTGAATTTTGTTGTCATTACCATGGCTGCTTGCGGGATAGCTTTTATTCTATCTTTAGTAACTTGAACTTCTGGCTCACCTTGAACTTTTATCCCTTGGCCTAACTCTAATTTACCGGAAATTTTTTTGCATACATTTTCTTTAACGTCATAACATGATTTATGACTAACGGGCGGGCAATCAAATGCCAATCCAAATTCATAATTAAGGTCAACACTAGAAACAATACATGGTATTGGTTCATATTCACACTTTCTACCAACGACTTTTTCATAACATTGGTCGCGTAAATAATAGTTCTTTAGACCATTTAACTTTGCATTAATAATTTCTTCAATATTTGTTTCTGTTTCAAGCCTAATATCTAAATCTGAAGAGTCAGAACTACTTGCGGTTTTATACTCCAAACTATCCATGAGACTACTTTCTTTATAGGGATAAAGTAGAACGCGAGAAGTATGAATGTCTTCGTCAGAAGATGATGGATCTTCTTCGCATTCACATTCAGGCTGCCGACTTTCTCCACCATCTGTACATTGAGCTGCTTCGCCTTCCGGACAAGATATTGAGCATGTGTCTCCAAAGTCATTTGATGCATCACAAGAGCTTGAAGCTGATGTGGTGAAAGGGGCAAGAATAAACCCCAAGATACAGAGTGATTGCCAACTGGTCATGTAAACACCTCTTTGGGTATGGGTTTAATAGATGATAGTTAGCACTAGTAGCGGGTAGTGTCTCTAACGGTAGACCTGTGTAGCATATGTTTATGTTGATGATTTTTTTAAAAAGACAAAAAAATTATCATTTTTCGTGTGTGTATGTGCGGTAACTGCTTGCAGTTATCCACATATACATGCGCTAGATCCCAAAAATAAGATCCTTTTTATAGATCCTTTTATAGTACCAATTAGATCCTTAATAGATCCCTACCCCTTTTAGGCCAGTGATATCAAGGCCTAGCGCGAAATGGGGTGTATTCTAATTGGGTTTGTGGTGTATTCTAATTAGGTTTAAGGTGTGTTCAAAATGGGGTGCTGGTGGTTCTAATTGGGTTCGTGGTGTGCTCTAATTGGGTTATTGAGGTGTATTCTAATTGGGTCAGATGCACAAGAAAATCACAGCTGAAGTGGACAATTTTGTGGAAGAATTTCAACTTGAATCTAGTGTAATACCTGGTTCTGAGATCGTAACCTCTGAAAGGGCTTTGCATTGCAATACAACGACCAGCGTTCAGCCTAATGTTCTGCTGCGGACAGGGGTGTTTACTCCAATTGGTCGAAGAACACCCAACAAATATGTTGAAATGGATTTATCCGATGACCTTCGTGATCTGGAGATCTGTCAGACGGAGGGATATGAGCAAGTCACGGTTAAAGGTGAAAAGCTCAATGTGGAAACTGATTTCAAAGTCTGGTGTGGTATTGTCTTGTCCTTCAGCAAATACGGGGCTTCTTCCAATACAATCAATCTGAAGTTTAGTGAGTTTGCGAAGTCGTGCGGATACCCAAGTAGACGGTTTGACAAGAACTTACGACGCCAAATCGGAGAATCTCTGGGCAGGATTCAAAGTCAAAAAATATCATTCCTTCGAAAAGGCGCCGTGAAGGGTGTTCATACAGGCATGCTACTTAAAGCGGAGTTCGACGAAATCGAAGATCGTGTTTTGTTGATGGCAGATGAGAAGCTTTGGGACATGTATCGGTTGGATTTCCAGGTTCTTGTTAGCCTGAAGGTCTTGGAGAAGCTCCCGAGGGCTGAAGTGGCGCAATGCTTGTATCTGTACTTTGTGGCCCTTCCTGAGAATCCAGTACCAGTTTCGTTCGAGAGATTAAGGGATCGGCTTCAGCTTGGATCTTCTGTAAAAGAGGCTAACCGGCGTATCAAGCTGGGACTTCAAAAGCTGGAATCAATCGGTTTCCTGTCTGGCTCCTTTGCTCGAAAGGGGGGAGAGACATTCTATTTGGTTGAAAAGCGCTATAAGCAACTGAATTCTCCCCAGAAAGGATAGTGTGAGGTGGTTCTAATTGGGCACATTACCCATTTAGAATACACTACTTTACTTATTCGGTGTTTCTAAATGGGTTTGCATTGGTGCGGAGAGAGTGGAGTTGATGTGAGGTGTATCCTGAATGGGGAAAAATACCCAATCAGAATACACCGCAATGTTTTTAAACTGGCCTTGGTACCGAGATCCCAATTAGAGCACACCGACAACCCAATTAGAGCACACCTCAACCCAGTTAAAATACACTCAGACTGGCGTATCTTCTGGAATTGACTCTAATGCCGATATCGTGCCGGATATAGCTTTTCGCATAATATTGAGCGCTTCTAACTGCTTTGATGCGGATTTCGTTTGTGGCCCCTCATGCATAAATTCTGCGATTTTTTCAGCGGCGAAGTTTTCTATTGCAGTGAATAGTTGCACATTCTCGTTCTTGGTGGGCATTGTGTACTGTCCTGAGGTATGGAGGGCAACTTTCAATTACCCTCAAAATTGCTGATTCAGTATCGGGTGACTTTTTGGAAGCTACGCATCCGCTTGGAGCTTAAATTTGTCAGAATGTGGCGTTGATACCCATCGCGGAAGTACGATGTCAGAGCACCGAGTCGATTTTTCTTTCGTTGACTTAACTCACTATCAAACATACCGTTTTTAGAGCCTTGATGAACTACCGGGGGGTCCATCCAAAAGATGTTGTAACCCAGGATGTCTCTCATTTTTGTTTGAAATGCATCGATTGGCATAGAGGTCTGGTAATGCTCAAAGAAATCTACGATCCGTTTCGCAGCTTCCAGTTGAATGACATATCCACCAGTTCTTTTGGTATGTGATGCTAAGTAGCACAGCTGCCCCGGATTTTTGATTCGAACCGGAACAGAGCGATTGCTGTGTTCAATGTTCAGGATAAAGTTTCTTTCGCTGGACATCTCAGCCTCGACTGCAGATAACTTTTCAAAGGCATCCTCTGTCAGGTAGGCATCGTCTTCCAGCACCAGTGCGCGCTCAATTCCTTCAGCAACCATTTTCTCGTAGACCAGGATGTGCTTGTACGCGCAAGAGAGCGCAGGAAGACATTCATTGTGCTGGAAATACTTTTCTTTCACCTCTGGCGTTAGGTCAGAAATATCCCCCTCCAGCATGTATTCAAAATTTGTAATTCCTCTTTCTGGAAGATGCTGATCGATGTGTGCTCGTCGGTCTTCATATCCCTTACTGACGTGGATGATAAATACGTTATTTAGGAAGCGATTCATGGGCGATATAACCTAATTATTTGTTATGACAGCGGTATAATATGCAATAAGACATTTTACTCAACACAATTCACCTGCCAGTGCGTTCATATTTCCATTTCTGTTAATCACGTCACAGGTGATTAAGGCTATCTTGAAGTTGAGTGCATCATGGTGAATAATTTTCATCTGGGATGAATCACGGGAGTTGGATCGCCGGACAAAGCTGCACTAAAGTACAAGCGTTCCGCATCGGCTCTGAAGGGAAATACACCTAATAAGATGGAAAATAGGAATACTGTTGTGAGAATTTCATCCCCACAAAAGGATGCGCTGTTTGTATTGCTGCTCATTGAAGAGAAAGGGGAAAATGACCCTTTTCCAGCAACCGATTTATTGATGACAGTCAATAAAATCAGGCCGTGGAATAAGCAAGTCGACGCGAGTAATTTCACCCGGTCTTGCCACAAACTGGCAGAGAATGGGTTTGTTCATAGATTCCGTCACCCACAGTCACTACGTCTCGCATTTAAGCTGACTGATTTGGGCAGGCCTGTAGCAGAAAAACGAAGAGCTGAGTGGCAACGAGAATTAAAAAAGGACCAGTAATGAAAGGTTTGCGTTTCCAAAAAAGAATCAGGATCTTACCGTTCCTCTGGATCAATTTATCTAAATCCGGTGTGTCATTTACGGTGGGCGGCCGGAATCTCAAGCTGAACTTCGGAAAGAAGGGCGCCGTAGCATCAGTTAACGTGCCAGGTACCGGGGTGTCTCGGAAGTCACTTTCAAGAAAAAGCACGGCCAAAAGTTCGTAAAAAAGTCCTCACGTCTGGCAATTGAATTAACATAGTGCCTAATGGGCCGCAATAGTGCGGCCCTATTTTTGATTACTCGAAACGAAAACGTTCTAAGTCCAAATCCTCAAGAGAGTATTCAAACTGTTCCCCTTCAGAGTCTGTGTATACATGGATGTTTGACAGCTGGTGGCCAGCGTCGATCATCACATCCATATAGGCCCAGGCCGCGCATAGTGTTGTCACATCATCTTGAATGTAAAAGTGCTCAGCGGTGGCCGGTTCGTCCTCGTCCTCCAGCTGGAACAGTTCAACAAAACCGTTCTTTAAGAGAATCCGCTTAACCGCCCACCAATACGCCCCATAAGCCCGGTATGACAGCGGATTGTGTGCCAGGGTAGTGATTAGACCGGCGCAGTGGTTATTAATGAAAACCTCAGGGGCCAGGTTGCCACCTTCTAAGGCCTCATCGAGCAATGGCTTTAAGGCCTCAGGGGTAGGGAGTTTAACTGTTGTGATCATTGGTATTTCCTTTAGCGCCCGGCGAACCGGGCGCAATCAGTTAGTTTAAAGCGTTTACAATCGTAGTCAGGTCAGTATCTGCCGGTACGAGCCACCAGCTGCCTTCAAATTCGTCATTGCCATCGACACAATAAATTGCGTCAAACTGCTCTTTGAGGTTGTCTTTCTTCTTACGTAACACCCCGTCATAGCCTTTCGTGTCCTGCAGTCCCAGGACGCTATAAGGTTCGTAGGTAGTCGATTTACGGCGGAATTTGCGCGTAACCAGTGACGTGTTCGTTTTGGCAATGATCCCCATTTGTTTTAGCTGCTCACAAATATCACCAGGGGCGATTTTATCCACGTTATCGACAATGGCCTGCTGGGTATCGTTAAGCAGGGCCACTTCTGGCTTTTTCAGTAGCTTGTCGGCCACATAGAAGATCTTGCTTTGCTTATCGTTAAACAGGTTGCCTAGCTTGCCCTCAATGCGCCATTTAGCGTTAGAGCCGTACAACTCTTCACCGTCCGGCAATTGCGGCGTCATACCTGCAGCGGTTAGGTCGGCCATCATCAGCACATAGTTACTATCATACATTTCCACCACGTTCTTAATGAAGTGATGTTCTGCCCGGTATTTGCTGGCGAACCCGGCAAGATTTTTGATGCGATCATCGCGGCCGGTCGAATCACTGATAAGCTCAATGTAGGTCGCAAAGCCCGAATCTTTGGCGCGTTGAATGAAGTCCTCTGAACGCATTTTCACTACGGTTCTGTAGTCACTGGCGATCTGAGTAGCAATGCGGTTCTCATCGTTTCGGTTAGTGATGTTCGGCATATCAACGTTGAAAACCAGATCCCGGACTCGACGCCACCAGCCATCCACATGACCGGATTGTAATGCGTTCTGGTAGAGGTCATCCCAGCGACTTTCTGCCTGTTTGATTTTATCCTGTACCCATTGGGTAATTTCCTGGTCAGTAGCGGTATTGCCATATTGGTTAATCACGTCCTTCCAGTTTTTACCCAGGATCAACTCTGGCCAGCTGCGCAGATATGGAAGGCTGCCGTTATCCATGGAGTATTGAGCGCAGTATTTAGCAAAGCGTTCCTGCAGGCCTTTATCGGCCAGGTCCGGGTAAACCAGGTAATCGGCGTTTTCTTTCGTCTGGCTGGTTAGGTCGAATTTGCCGTCACGTTCGATAAGAGGCTCGGACGCATCTTTAAATCGGATCCATCCTTCATTGGCGAACCGGTAAAAAGTGGTCCGGTCCATCAGCTGCGTGACTTTGGCCACTTCCATGCCAGCCAGGCTCAGGCCCATTAGTTCGGCCTCTTTCTGGTCAATGCTGGTGGACTGTCGAACCAGGTTTTCAAGCGGGATATTAATCGCCATCCCCTGGCGACCGGCGTACTGGTCATGGCTTTGAAGCATGATGCCGCTAACGGTACCTTTTCGACGATCAAACTCTCGGATATTCACGGTTGCCTCGTATGTATCGTTGCTCCATAGGTTCTTGTTGATCTTGGCTTCGTATGTTCCACCAATCCGGGCGACTTTACCTTTTGACGCAAAGTACAACTCAGGGTGCGTGAAGATATCGTTATCAACGGCCAGGTATCTATCTTTGATGGCTTTCTCTACCTGAGGTTTAAAGCGCTTAATGGCCGCCTGGGCGTTGGCGTACCGGACCATTTGGGACTTAAGTTCCATTAGCTCTTTGCGTGATTTGAAATATTCATCTTCGGCGTCTTTCAGTCGATCGCGGCCCCACTTATCCAGGTTTGCGCCCCGGCGTTCTTCGACCTTGGCCAAGTGTTCGTCATGCTCTGCCTGTAGGGTGTCGATCTTCGCCTGGAGTTCGTCCTGGTCAATCTGGCTATCAGTCATGGCCTTAAGGTAGTTGTTCACGTTCACGGCCGCTACACGACGATATTCCGCTTCCATCTTCTCCTTGCGAATCGCTTCATTGCGAGCGACACGACGGCGGGCCTCTTCCGGGTCAGAGGCCAGCATAATCATATGTTCGTTCGGATCTTCTGCGTTGGCGTTATCGACAGATTTGGCGTCACCGGTAAACAGATCATCAATCCAGCGTGCTTTACGTTCGATAGTGCTGATACGGAACTTATCGAAGGAACCTTTCCCGGCGTAGTAATGCACGTTCACTTTCTTGGCTTTAGAGCCGACGCGGGCACCACGGCCGTTGCGTTGTGTCAGCGATGAAGGGGTGAACGGTAGTGTAAGGTGGTGAATATTCGTGGTACCACGGTGAAGATTTACACCGACTTCGCCTTTTTTGTTAAGAACCATGAACCGGTACCGGCCCTCGTTGTAGGCGGCGGATAGGTTATCCAGTCCGGCCTCTTCTGTGCCCTCATCGACGCCCGAGCCTTTTTTGCCGGCAACGGTATCAGCGTTCAAGATGCCGATTTCCGACAGCTTACAGCCGGTGTGCTCCGCAATCATCCTGGCCAGCTTAACGTGTTGGGTTTTCTCTTCGGTAAACACCAACTGCTTGCCGCCATCCAGGTAAACGGCTTTTGCTTTCTCCAGGAACTTAGCGATTTTCGGCGGGGCCGGGTGGCTGAACTTTTTGAGGCCGAACTTGGCCAGGCGCTTAATGACTTCGGGATCCAGTTCTGCAGTCACTACCAGTTTGCAGCCTTGCGCATCAGTTGTGACGGATACAGAGGCATCCCTTTTCACTTTCTTATTCTTCCGGGTACCGGTTTTCTCATCAATCACTGACTGATTAACGGTGATCGTCGTCGGAAGATCGTCGGCCAAGCTTTGCACTTTGCTGGCGTTGGATTTAGGGAAGACAAAGGTAACGACGCCGTGATACAGGTCCAGGTCCGTACAGGCCTTATCCATATCTCGAATCAGACCGAAAACCGTGTCGTCTGGATATTCCTCGGCAATGGCTTTTGCTTCATCGGAGTCAGGATTCGATAGGGCGTCAGCACGTAGGCGTAGATTCTCGTAAATCTCTGCCTGCTCCGGCGACATATCGACATAGTTGGTGTGTGTCACCAGGTCTGGAATGTGAACCGTGCCCGACACGTCCTTAATCGTTTTGATTTCGGTGTATCGGTGGAACAGGGAGCGCAGTGCATCAAGATTCTGGAAGCCTAGTAAGGCCTCTTTAGTTTCTACCTTGCCCGATAGTTTGTGTACGGCCGTTTCGCCGGTGCGGCCAAACATACGGATAAAGTCGTCGGAATCTACGATACCCAGGCGGGCCCACACTTTCGACGGCACCACTTGGGACAGCATATTGAAGGCATCAATAGGGCTGTTTACTGTTGGTGTTGCTGTCAGGCTGTAACAACCACGATCACGGTTAACGCGTTTGACGTAGTTGTTTTTCATCTGCATATCGAGCGCGATATCTGCAGTCGCACTGTTAGGCATAAACGCCAGCCGGTTGCCGAAAGAGCCGGTTTTGTAGCTGTTGCGGTAGTTGTGGCCTTCGTCCGTAATGATTGAGTCAATCAAGAGATCTTCAAAGTACGGTAGGGCGTGCTTTTTCGTAGAGCCATCATCGGCATACTTGGCTTCGAACCGGTTATTCTTTTCCTTTTCCCGGTGCGTTTCGGCTACGGCGACTAATTTGTTGCTGCCCGCCACCAGTCCCTGACTCACCATTGTCTCGACGTTTTCGGTAATCGTGCTGTCTTTAAGCGGGATTGAAGCGAATACGTCTTTAGTCATTACCACGATAGACACGTTGCTTTGTGCCAACCGGTGTAGGTCTGGAGCGATTTTCTTAGTGGAGGTATCGACGTTTAGCTTTGCTTTCGTTTGAGGCTGGCCATCATTGCCGATTACCTGGTTGCCTTCTTCATCCAGGACCGGTTCACGCACGATATTGCCGTCTTTGTCGCGTACCGGCTCGATACCGATAAACATCTTATTGGCCAGGTTGTCTTTGCCAAAAAAGAGATCCGATTCGTGGTACCAGTTTTCCAGGACCGATTTAGGCACAACAAAAGCAATACGCTTACTTCGGCCGGTCTGCAGGTTATACGTTGCCAGGGCCAGGCCGGTGAAGGTTTTACCCAGGCCGGTACCAAAACCAATGATCCCGCAGCCTTCATCGGAAAAGCGGCGAACCGTTGCATTCTGGTAGCCCATCATTTGAATTGCGCCAGACGTGCCCTGTAGCCCTAAGCTGGAATCATCATAAGACGGGGCAATGAACCCATTGAAACGGTTGTTGTACTCAGTGGTTAACGTGTCGGCGTGATCGCTGGTGGCAATCCACATCGCAAAATCATCATCCAGCTGCCGGACTTGTTCACGAACGGCTGCACGCCCTTCATTGCCCGAACCGCCCCGAACAGCGACTTTATTGAGATAGCTTTCTAACTGGCGCTCGAACTTCTCTTCCGGGTTGTTACGCGTTACGCCATCACGGGTGCGGTAGCCGGTAAAGAAACCATCATCGCCGGTATAGTTCTGATTGAGCGTTTCATTGCCTTCGCTGTCAGTCTCTGTTTTGGCATAAACAAAGTGCTCATAGCCGCGAGACTGCAGAAACTCCAAGATAACGGAGCGGGGCACCCAGTTGTCGGTTAGCTTGAACTTGATATCCGTCGTTTCAGTCCAGGTCCGGCGTTGTTCAATCACGTCAATCTGACGGCGCAGGTTAGCCGCAATGATTGGGTTTTCGATGTTGGCCATACCGGCCCGCAGGCTTTCCAGTTTCGCTACAATATCGCCGCTGGTGGCGTTGTGCATTTGGGAAATCGTACCGTCGGAGTTAATGGCGATATCTTCCATTTGCGCCAGGTACGACAGATATTCCTCATCGCTTAAATGGTCCTTCTTCTCAGTGCAAACCACCCGGAACTGGCCAACATCGATGGCCGTTTGTTGAGTGGATTGGTAGAAGGCCGCCAGGACCTGCCGTGGATCTCTTAGGTCGAAAGACGCGGTTTCTTCCCGTTTCAGGTTGCCACCCAGTAACTCCGACAGTTCACCCTTACCATCGATGGCGTTAGCAAAGGCCTGCCATTTGGCCATGGCTTTTCCTGACAGGGTAGATAGGCCTTTCAGCTTATGCGGATCACCATGTTTGTCGAACTCAGCAAAAACCATGCTGGCCACTTGTTCACGACGTTCGTTTAATGCCTGGCGGTGTTCTTCACTGTCGTCTGGCACGGCTGCCAGGTCACTGACGCTGTTAACCATATGGCCCAGCATCATGCCGCGAAAAGCACGTTCTTGTTTCCCTTCCGGCAGTTTCTTAATGGCCGCCATGGCTTCATTGAAATCGGGATCGCAGTCACGGGCTAAATCACGGTAGGCATTTTTCAGGTGTTCAAAGTCAGCTTGCAGGCAGAGGCTTGGGTTTGCCGTCATGGTGGCCAGTGCATCCTCACTTTTGGCACCATAAACATCGGCCCTCAACTGGCCGGTTGCATCTTGCTGGATTGCGCTTACCCATTGGTTGCCATCGAAGCGCATCATCGTCCCGTTAATGACACGGTGATCGCCCTCTGAATAAACTTTTGCGTTCGGCTCTTTAACGTCCAGTAGATTCCAATCGATACGGGAATCAAACTTATGGGCCAGGGCGGCTTTAATCTGATCGTCCGTGCGCGAACCACGTTCAACTACCTTGCGGGACCACTGGCCTTTGCCTACGGTCTTTTCTGTCCCATGGATGAATTTCTGCCCGTCCTTCTGGTACCACTTACCATCAAGCCAGGTATCCCAAAGGACGTTAGCCTCAATCAGCGTATCCGCATCAAGGCGCTGGATCTTGCCATACAGTGATTTCGGGTGTTTCCGCCAGATAACCACGTCCGTCACGACGCTATCAGATCCGTTATTGCCAAAAGTGCCGGTTGGCAGTCGCTGGGCTCCCAGGAACTCAGCCTTCAGTGAAATGTCACGACGCCATTTTTTAAGCTTTTTGCCGTCAACAATGCGCGACGGTAGAACCAGGCAAATTAGACCGCCGTGACGACACATATCAATCGCACGTGTTACGAAATACTGATCGGCTAGTTTGATATCCCGGTATCCCACATCGTCAACCAGGCTGGCATCGCGGGAACCATAAGGCGGGTTGCCGATAACGGCATCATAGCTGGCACCGATATCAGTGAACGCGTTCTTTTGCACGAAGCGCTCAAAGCTGGAGTTAATCACCTCATCCTCAGGATGGAGGATTTGGTTGATAGCCGAACTGGTTTTGTCCAGTTCTACGGAGGTCATAAGCGTACCAGCCGGCTTGGTGCTTGAGAAAACGCCAACGCCACCAGCCGGTTCTAACACATTTCCGTTTTTGAACCCATAAGCGGCGAGGGCGGCCCAGGTACCATCAGCAACAAATTGTGGGGTGTAATACTCGTTTGTAGAGCCTCCGATTCCGCCCTGGCCACTATATTTTCGTAATTTTTCCCGGTCCATTTCTGTTAGTGAATCGGGGTCATCTGAAATTCGTTTTAAAACGGCTATTGCCTCTGCGTTGGCTGTTCGCCTGATCGTGTTGATAGAGACTCTGTCTGTTTTCTCTACTCCAAACTGAGGCTGTGAATTGAAAGTGAATAAGTGAAAATCATAGATAGAAAGAAGAGCATCTAAACTGCCTGCCGTTCTGGCGGCTGTCTCAATGTCTGAAATACTCATAAATCACCAGTGAGTAAGCAACAAAAAAGCGGCTACATAAAATGCAGCCGCTCCACCAACCCATCCAAGCGCGATACTATTTAAAGCAAGGCCGAAATGGCCACCTCAGATGTACTCTCATTCTTTCCTAACATTAAGCTTTAATCAACATTAAAAACATGACAGCAAGCCAGGTTTCAAACTTATCATCTGTAAATTCAATCAAAAAAAGTTAAAAAAAATATAGTGACAAAATGGGAATAAACCGACCCATTAAGTGAATATACCGAACCTGAAACACACTAAATTCTTGTTTATGCAGATAGAATTGTCAGTTATTAGATCAATTAAAACACTTTGAAGTGTTTATAGGTGAACTATTTGCACTTATTAGGGTGCTTTTGTCACCAAATTTGAAGATGGCATGATATGACCATGAACGATAGAATCATGATTATCTTTCCTAACTAACATGTTTAGGTGCAAATAAAAGGTCAAATAATGGCAGGTAAAGAGAAGCTATCCTCAAAGATTGGCTCCCTGATGCGACAAGTGTTTCCGAGCTATAGAGAGGAAGACCGATATAGTCCAAACATCACAATGGGTGGTAATACGACCGCACAAAGCTGGATGAATGCCAATGGTGCAGACATTCCGTCGTCTTCATCATTGGGTTCGGGTGGCGAATCAAATCGTGATCGGCTTTACATAGACAAATTGCCGGAAGAGCGTATTAACCGGTATGCCATTTATGAAGAAATGGCAGATGACAGCACGATAGCGGCAGCCCTGGATATCCATATAGGGCATGCTCTTTCCACGGATTCTCGTACTGGACGAGCGATGTGGTTGAAGCCTAAATCAGATGCATCTGCAGAGTATGTAGAACGGTTGAATTATGAGGTTATGGAGCCGATTAATAGAGAAATTCTGAATTGGATCAGACCTACATGTATCTTAGGCGCAAATTATGTCCGTCCGCACGGTGAGCCCGGTCGAGGGATCGTAGCATGGGAATCAAATCACTACACCTTACCCTCAAACATAAAAGAATATGAGAAAGGTGGCCAGACAGTCGGATTTACTTCGAAGAATTTCATTTCAAAAATCGGTACGCCTGAACTCGCCCCGCCATGGGCATTAATACCGCTCAAGTTGCCCAACTGGGTGCCCAGCACCAAGAAAGAGCCATCAAGACTGTCTGGCAAAGAATTTAATTTATATGACGATGCATACCGCCGGGATCCGGTCGAAACACAGAACTACGGGATGAGTTTGCTTCACACCAGTCACGATTCTTGGTGTTCAATTAGGCGTTCATTACGGTCATTAGGTGCTTCCAGGAATAATGCCAGCCATATAGATCGGTTTGTAACAGTCTCAACAGATGGATTGGATATAGCCCGAGCATCAGAATACATGCATCTTGTGGCTTCACAGCTGAAACAGGACAAAGAAGAGTCACTACGGCTAGGATTTAAGAGAGGCTTTATTTCAACAGTCTGGAATTCTGTCATTCCAGTAATGGGAGGATCCAAAGGCGGTGTTTCAATAGACACGCAAACAATCAGTCCAGATATTCAACATATCGAGGACATCATGTTTGATCTGAAAAGATTAGCCGGCACGCTGGGTGTTGACCCTTCAATGTTAGGTTTCTCCGATTTATTGTCCGGAGGGCTGGGAGATGGTGGATTTTTAAGGACCTCAATCCAGTCAGCCTTGAGAGCTAATTTGTTGAGAAGTGCAGCTGCATCTTTTGTTCTTCGCAGTATTGATATCCACACCGCATTTAGAGACCAGAAAGTGTGGTTGCCACAGGATCGACCTTTCGAGCTTGAGTTTAATTCGATGAATACTGCTATTGCCTTGGAGGAAAGTGCAGCACGAGAAAGCCGCGCTAACTACGCAAGCATCGTTGTAACACTCTTGGAGCAGATAGAGTCTGGAACACTATCAAAATCAATTACTTTCAAAAATAAAATGTACAACTCGCTACTCGATTGTGATGCGGAAGAAGTTGAATTAATCATAAGCGAGTTGGCTTCAAATGTGGCTGGAAATGACCAGCTTCTTGAATCACTCGGGGCGGACCGATTTAGAAACAACCAGCGAGCAATTCGCGATGAAATTTTAAATGTTCTGTATGAATTGAATGTAGAGGGGTAGCGATGATAGAGAAAAGCGGACAAGTAGTGACAGATCGATTTGACCTGTTTAACGATGGTCGAAAAGTACATGCCAATAATCGAAAATACATTGTGAGCAGCGCGCAAGCAATGGCTAATTCGCCAGAAACAAAAGAGTTACTGCGTTTGGGTGAGGCATTTGGATACTACGGACATGGAGCACGAGACAGAGCTAAAAAGCTGAAATTGCAAGAGACAGAAGTTGTCATGATAAATGGCAAACCTGTAGTAATTGAAAATGTTCCATGTAGTGTGACATTGGACTTCACCGTTTCTGATGAGGGAATTGTTACGCACACAGAAGAGTTTCTAACCACGACAACCGGTCAAATAGCACAAGCACTACATAAGTCCAGAAAAGGGGGATGGAGTTGGGCAGTTACTGGTTCAGATGGACTTTTGAGTCATGCGAGAACATTTGGCGCTTTTGATTATGTTTTACAACCGAACTATATCTCGTTGGACCACCCGTCAATGATGATGGAGTCAGCCGAGGGAACAGAAGAGTTATATGAATCATTGCGGTCGATCGGGTTGGACGAGGACAGCACGCAGAAGATCATAACGCCGGCTTCTGAAGTTCAATGGATGGCAGAACGAGTATCTGATTTGGAAACATCAACCCTGATGTTGGAAGGACTGGTTACTGAACAACGAGGAATGCTCGAATCGCTACGTTCATTAGAAGAGGCTCAGAACAGAAGAGAGCAGTTGATGCTTGAAGCAGTTAAAAGTCTGCCCGTGTATATGACAGCCGAAAATATGCGGGCACTCGTGGAGCTCAAGGACGAAAAAGATTGGGATGCAGTCAGATTATTGTTTGAGTCAATCAGAAATGGCGTCAGGCAAGATCTACCGTTTAATGGCGGGCAATCTATGTCAGTAAATAGCATAAGAAACGAGCATTCACTTGACCACGTTATCAATTACGGGCAAAGCATTACTTTTGGTTGAACCCAGTAAATACGCGGGCTGGTGGCTGTTACTCTTCCTAACAGAGCATGGAAAAAGATCTTTTTAGTTGATCCGGAGTGAATTGATCGAGTAGGATTTGATCCGAAAACAAAAAAGGCCGTCAATAGACGGCCCTCTTTGGAAAGCTTTTAGGGACCGTTCGCCAAAACATTTCCCTAAAAACCTAAACAACGTCAGTAAGTATATTGCAAGCGATCCCGTGATGCAATATGCGTGGTTTTTGCATGAATAAAAAAGTGTTAGAGGCGGCACCAGTGTATATTGCTGGCGGCTTCTTTTCTCAGGCTCGAAATCTACAGAGTCTGACAACGTCAGAGCGTCAAAATGCTTGCTACATTGCAACAATATCGTCATTCATTAAAAAGCATGGCGCCGCTTGTTTTGCAGCTCCAGTAACTCTCATTTCCACATTTAATACCCACTGCCCAAAATTCGGTTTGAATATTATCGGGCGTAGTACATTTTTTACTATCCAGCGAAGAGTATTGGATAGTGGACTTGTCACAGTAGATGCTAATTACTTACATCACCAGGCTCGCTCAATCAGGAAATTCAGTTTAAACATCGAACTTCTGATATCAACATTTTCAGCAGTGGCCAGAACAGCTATCAGCCGAGCAAAGGCTTACTTGCAGAGGCAATTGGATTCACATCGACACAGTGCATTAAGTCAAGATGGAACCAGTAATGACGCGGCTTCAGACTCGGATCCAACGCATAGGAATTGGACCATAAGATCTAAGGGATCTAAAGATCTGAAAAATAAATATAAAACACCAGATGGTGCATTTTATAAAAATCGATTCAGGGAAGATTGTGACACGGCTTACCAACTACAAAATTCAGCACGCAATGGCGCCATCACAGCAGCTGGAGCTAAAAAGCTGATCCAGTTGCATGAAAAACATGGTGTGTTCATGGCGACTACTTTTAGAAATTTTCTCGTTTATGTGATTGTAAAAACGAGCAGTGATGCCAGAAGAACTGCCTCTATACGACGTATGCGTCAGCGTGAAGCAAGACAGTATGGGGGCATGCCAATTGAATTGCCGTTACCCAGCTACTTGCAAGACCAAGCAGCACGTTCAGCTGGGGAAGTGATGCGTAGAAAGGCTAGATCGAGAATCCTCTTAAAGGAGAAGCAGAGTGAGTGAAAAAAGGGCCACTTTAAAACTGAATGCCACTACAAAACGTAAACCAGGGAAGCCAGGGAGAATTGCGGGCAAGTCGATAATCTATGCAGAACCCGTGAAACAACGGCGTCGGACACCTGCAGTTGCCCCCTCAAAACTGGTTGAGCAACAACAAAAACACGTACGAAAATTAAAGGATGCATCTGCGCAGTCGTGGTTACAAGAAACATTCCCCCACTTGTTTGGCGCCAAACCAGTAGCGCTTTGCTTAAACATACATAGCGACATTTATCGCGTTCACAGATGTTCTGGTGGGACAAATGCATTAGGATTTGGATGGAATCCGCTGAGCCGGGCGCTTAAAAAATGGACCAGAAAACCCGGGTACCTAAGAGTTGTTTCGGCACCTGGTTCAATGAGATATGGAATTGATGGATCCCCTGTGGAGCTAGTCAGTGACGATCATCGAGATTATGCAAAAGATACACTGCATGGTTTGAATAGAAAGAAAGGGTAAAAAAACAGCCCACGGCCAGGCGTGCTGGTATGGGCTGTCTTCAATAAATTCTGTTTCCGCGCAACACTTCCTATAGGCCAAGGCTTTCGGCCGTCAATCCCATTCTATTTTCGCTGATAGTAAATAGCTCTTTCGAGTAGCTCGCAAGTAATTGGTCTTCGGAGATTCCGATAGCAGTGCAGATGGCTTCAAGGTTGCACCGGCCAGTCATGATCTGTTGGTGAATTAGCACATCAATTACTCGATTACTGCTGCGCTTGACGGCTGCAGTCGAAGCTTTTGCACGCTCTGCATCGTTGTTCCAGGCATCAAATATTTGTCCATGCAGCCTGAGTTGTTCAACTTGAGATAGTATTGGGTTTTGTTTTTTCATGATAATAACAACCTTGTTAGGAAAAGTTTTGATTGTTTTTTGTTGTTCGCTTCAAATATTTTAAGGAAAAACTATCAGGCAAATCAACAGATAAGTAGAAAAATTGTCTGTTTTTATATAATCTGGATCTCATGTTAGGAAAATCAGCGAGATGATTTGTGGACTTAACAGAAGAGAAAAGGCGTGCTTTAGAGAGCCGCCGGCACCGACGAGATGAAGAAAATGAGTCTGTCCTTGCATCATTGGGAATTGACTTGCCAGAAGAACAAGACATTCCTTTGGCTGAGACGGACCGTGAAATTACTCTCGGGAACAAGCCGCAGAATTGTAATCAGTGCCGGGGAGCTGGCCAGGTGAAAGGTGTCTGTTATTACCGAGAATGTGAAATGTGTTTCGGCTTGGGATATGACCTTTCGGATCCTCTGTATGTCCTAAAGTGGCAGAAGCTCTGTTTATTATGGTCAAAAGAGAAAATTCGAGAGCAAGCTCGGCAGCTGCGGCTATTAACTCATACTGAGGAAGAGCGTTTAGAAGAATCAGTACGGAAGATGTACGGCGTATCACGTGTTAATAAGAACGATTAGTATGTTCGAGAAGTATAAAACAATCCCCATCTTTGTTATTGCACACCAGTTGAGAATCGAAGACGTTGTGGAAAAAGTAGCAGACCGGGAGTCGACCTACTTTATCAGCAGCAACAGCATGGGGATGGATTTGCTATTCAAAGCTACATCTCCCGTAACTGTTGGTGACTATATTGTTTATGAGGGAGAAGGATACTTCCGGCATTATCCTGCTGCGGAGTTCACAACCCGATTTGAGCGAGAGAAAGAAAGCGCTTAGAAGAGCCTGGTTACCTAAGCCGTCCACTTATGTGGATGTTTTTTTGTTACAAATTTTCCTAACAGGGTTTTTAAATGGAATCGTATTTTGTAGAACTACCGTGGGATTCATGCTTTCACCACGGAGATAAAACTGAGATAAGCATCAATGCGCTGCAAGAGCACATTATCAAAAGCATGAAGGAGCGAATCTCAGAATTAGAAGGGGCATTGTCAGACGAAGTCGCGGACAAGTACCGCTACAAGGCTACTGCTAATCGGTTCCATTCAGAAGTTAAAGACTTGAATGAACAGAAGCTGATATTGACCACTGAACGAGAAAAATTCAAAGGCAAGGCTGAAATACTCAATCAAGCCAATATGAAGCTTGCCTTACGGAACAATGATCAAGAACAGTGCCTTTTGGAGCTGAGAACTGAGGTTGCGATACTCACTAAGGACAGAAAGAATACGGATGATATGTCACTTCAGATCGAAGGGTTGACCAGTGAGTTGAAGGCTGCAGAGATTCTGTTAAAGGAAGCAAGAAATGAGCTTTCAAGGTGTCAAGAGGAGCTGAAAGGCGAACCGGTGCGTATTAAAAATCGCTTGGCAACCTTGGAGTCTCAGCTGAGGGCTGAGTTTTCAAAGGAACAGCAACTTCACCAGCAACAACTAAGTCAGCTTCAGAAAGAGAGAGCATCTAATTCTAAGGTCATCGAAAATGATCAGATTCAGAAAATGACTTCCGAGATTAGCCGGCTGACCTCCAATTTGGAAAAATCAGAATTGTTGTTACAGGAGTGCGCAAGGGTTGTAACTGATAGTAGCTTGGCAATAGAGAAAAGAGATACTGAACTCAAAAAAATGCTGAGTGAGTATGCAAGCCAGGGAATTGAGTTGGATGAAGCCAAAAAACACAACCTATACCTGAGTATTCTCCTGAACCATTATCAAAAAATGTCTGTATGGGAGTCCGGAGAAGGCGACAGCATCTTTGTTCTTCCACATAACCCGCAAATGTATCAAGCGTCCACAAACGATGAGGTGGAAGCTGTCAGCACAAAATACCCGGTCTTCTTTGCATTAACGAAAAACGGTACAGGCCATGTATTGCTTCTCAGTGAAGATGAGAAGGAACTTTTATACCCGGTAGGCACAATGCCGAAAGAATATTTGCTTGATACACGGTTTCACGATGATGCATTTCACGCAATTAAGTCGACAACAATTGAGGAATACAACCAAGCTGTAGATAATTACGTCACCAGTGCCCAGAATATTAGTCATGCTGCCACATTATTGGACGTGGAGTGGTGCCAGCCGCTAACCACTGAAAAAATAATGGAAGCTGTCTTGTCTAGTGAACAGAATGGGGTTGATGTTGAAGCTGCGATGAAGGCAGCCAAACGAGTAGGGCTGTTAGCTCGCGCCCAGGCGAAGGCCTCTCAGGACCTGCGAAAGAAAACTCGTAAGAAACGTCGATAGCCATGGCCAAAGGAGTTCGATTTGGAACAGCATTTCTACAGCAGCGTAAGCAGAAATGCGATGACTGGAAAAAACGAGGCGTGAGAGCTGGCCATGGTGGTCAGTTCTCCACTGGGTTTGCGGAACTGCCGGATTGGGCCTCAGCAACTTCTGAAATGAAACAAGCAAATTTCACAACAGGAGCATGCGCTGTTGGATCTGGTTTTAAAGAATTACCCGAGTGGCTAAAAGACGAAATTAGCTCAGACAAAGAGATTCAGCGAGCGCTGGTGGATAAACAATTCAAACCTGACTCTCCTCACCGGCAAGCGTTGGTTCGTTTGGCGAAGGACCCAAGTCTTTATTTTGGGAGATCAGCTACTCCTACCCAGGGGCGAAAGAACGCCGACCGCGAGCATTTCATACAGGTATGTTTGTTCCACCGGTTATCAATAGAGTTTCCCGATGAGTATTTCTTTGTGAAGGCGGTTCCAAACGGAGGGCAGAGAAACCATTCCACAGCGTTCAAGTTGCAGGCAGAAGGCGTAAAACCTGGTGCGCCTGATATCGATGTTGAAATCCCAAAATCTTGTTTTCATGGCATGAAATTGGAGGTGAAAACCGAATCTGGCACGCTCAGTGAAGCTCAGTCAGAGCGGATGGAAAAGTTGGGGGCACTGGGGTACTACGTTTATGAGGGCCGAGGTTTCTACGATTGCTGGAACGCGATCTCGAACTATTTACGGTTACCTGATTTTGATAAACTGCTTGGATTTACAGGCACTAAGTTGGATTCGAACGCATGAAAGATTTCATCGACCAGGGTTGCCAGCCACTGAATATAGAACAGCTGAAAGCGTCCAAAGGCGTTAAGGATGCGCTTTCTTATATGATTGGAGAGCGAGGCCTACGCATTTATTATTCTCCATCAACGAATTGGGGCAAAGGCAAGCGACCTGCATTAATCGGCTCATATGTAGTGAGGTTGGGCTATGACGACAGTGACCCCCAGCAGTTGCTGAAAACCCACGGCAGGATCGTCAAAGAACTGTTTAACTGCGGTGTGATTGAGGTTGATGCAGAGCTGTCTTCTGAGAACTCGAAAATACTGTATTTTAATTTGTCCGTATCGGCACAAGAGAAAATTTCAGATCTACGGAATAAGATCCTTTATGGAAATCGGGTTCGAGTTCAACGTGATGAGTTAGAACAACTGGCTGAAAAATTTGGTTTGCGTCTCGTGTATCAGCGAAACACGATGTTATTCAAATTGGAGCTTATGAGTTCGCCAGTCGGTAGTGACGGTATGTTCGTGAAACACAATAGCAGGGATGAACCGGTCACAAAAATCAGCGACCTGACGTGGGCAGAATGGGAAAACATCTTCAAAGAGATGAAGGAAAATTTGACGAAATAACGAAAAAATGAAACCGCCAACCGGCGGTTTTTTTATACCTTGTCACACTCATTGAATCCATTCTATGCTTTGATTATTCAATTAATTTTACTAAATGACTAAAGGTGTTAGGATAGGTGGCCTAACAGAGAGGGAAGGGATAATGAGTGAAAAAAATGTTACTCGTCAAGAGATTGCGGATGCAATCGAGAAACGTTTTAACTTGCCACCAAAACAAAGTAGGTATTTCGTGGATACCCTGTTATCGACCATTATTGAAGAAACAAAAAATGGCAACGAGGTGAATGTGCCAGGTATGGGCATATTCAGCTATCGAGATAAAGCAGAACGGCCGGGTCTAAACCCCAAGACGTTAGAGTTCACATTGGTTAAAGCTCGAAAAGTATTGGGGTGCAAGTTTGGATTGAAATTTCGTGAAGGTGTTAAGTATGCGCCGTAAGGTTCAAAAATCAGCCCTTGCAGAGAAGTTTGCTTCTTCATTTAACATTAGTTCGGAAGAAGCAATGTCCATGCTGAAGTATTTCTCTGAATACATCGGGCAGGAGATAGCGCGGGGGCGGAAAGTAGAGCTCCGGGGGTTTGGGCAGTTTTACGTTCATTACCGCTATGATTGCCAGGTATCAAACCCCAGAAACAAAGAGAAGCACACTTATATGGTCCTTGGCACACCAAAGTTCAAACCATCGAAGATGCTGACAATTCTGAAGGAAGATTAGGTTTGCCTATTTTTTTCCTAACAAAGTTATCAAACTGCAATTAATGCCGTTGATAATTAAGCCGTTCATTGCCGATTTGCTATACACAATTTGAAGTGCAATGGGGTTCTAATACTGAAAGAGGTTATATGCGATGAAAAGGAATGCGACGAGACTTATCTGGATCGATTTGGAGACAACAGGCACTGATCAGGTGCAATCAAACGGCCAAATAGGAAGCCAGTTTCATCATATTCTTGAAGTGGCCGGCATCATCACAGATAGCGATTTGAATGTGATTGGGGAGCCGATCAAATTGGTTATCCAACGGACAGAAGAAGAACTATCTAAGTGTGATGAGACTGTCCGTAAAATGCATACTGAAAATGGCCTGCTGGTGGAGTGTTTAAGCTCGCCAGTTACGCACGAAGAAGCCGAGCGACTCCTTATCAGCTGGGTGAAGGAAAACGGAATAAAGCGATTCAACACAAGTAACAAAACAGGTGGAGCACAGTTGGCTGGGAACTCAATCCGGTTTGACAAGAATTTCATAGCCAATCAGATGCCAGGCTTTGATGAATACCTGCATTACAGAACTTTCGATGTATCAGTGCTGGCAACTGCAGCTGCCATGTGGAATCCAGAGCTGGTGGTTAAGAAACAGTACAATCATCGCTCATTGGAAGACATTTCAGAAAGCATTAAAGAGGCGTTGTTCTACAGAGGGTGCTTTGAAAACACTTTAGAAGGCCAGCCTGGACGTACTATCTTCAGGGCGGGATATGAACGGGGAGTCGAACTCGGATCAGTAGAACAGATGGACCAAGCCTGGGTGGATTACAAATCAAATGCGCAGTGAAATAGAAAAAGCATCTGGAATTGCATCCCTTGTTGCTCTGAGGATTGCAGTTACTACAGGATTGTTAATGCTGTTGATAGTGGCGTGGGGTGGGCTGTACTACGGCACTATGGAGTGGAGGAGTATCCAGGGAGCGAAGGCAGAAGCTGCGCGAATACGGATCATATCCGCTGCAGAAAAAGAAAAGGTATAGAGTCTTATCGACATATATTTTTTGTTTAGATGATATCTAACCACTATGTTAGGAAGGTTTTTCCCCAGTCAAGTTCAGTAGTATCTGAGGCGCTGTTCTAAAAACCTCCTATTAAACATTAGCTTAATCAATGGCGATCCACCTTAAACACATTACAGGTGATTAGTGGGATGAGGTTTAGGTGGTTTTCCATTGAAGCCATTTGTCAACCCGGGAGAACGTACTTAGCTATGAGTAAAATCGAAATTCGGCGAGCACTTGCTGCAAAAAATATAAAGCCATCATCACTGAGTTACAAGCGTGCCTCACCCACCAGCAAAGGCCCGGCATCAGGTTGGAGCATAGGGTTTTCAGAAGAAATGGAAGAGGCGCTACGTGCGGCTGGGTATCAAGGAGAGATGGACCCGGAAGCTGCAGACACTGGTGAAATGCTGGAATGGATCGAGATACTGCCTGAGTTAGAACCTCAGTATAGAGACGACCAGTAAGAGGAAACTTTATGGGTTATTCAAGGACGTCATCCGACGGGGTGACAGTAGAGATCAAAAATAGGCGTGTTTTTATAGATGGCCGTGAAATATGCCAAAACCAAATGCAGCAGGCAAAGCTCGCGCAAATTTACTGCATGGTATTTCTCATTGTGGGGTTTATTGCTGGTGCATTCTCAGGGGCAGTTTTATGCCATTAATCCAAACCGCTAGTTTTCAAGGTTCTAGTTTGGAATGTGCCCGGGGCTTGGCCGGATTGGAATTAAGCGACTTGAGTGAACTTACGGGCGTTAATGTACATCGCCTGGCCAGGATTGAAACAGGAGCTGACTACCCGACGGATACCGAAGTGAATATCTTGGCCAGCTCGCTAAACGTATTACCGCATTTCTTCAATAAAGCCTGGGTTAAGCTGCCAGAGCATGCAATTAACATCAAATGGAACCGCACATGAACTCATTCACCAGGTTAACGGCAGTCCAATTTAATGAACGGTACCGGGTAGGAACATCATTTATCTGGCAGTCGAGCCCTTTCCTTCGAGGAGGTTTGCTGGTTATGACTGCAGGGCCGGCTGTAGAAACTAAATCAGGCCCAGAGGTTTGTATAACGGGGTCAGATAAGGCCTGTGTACCAGTAAGAGAATTGACGCCAACAGGGAGCAAAGGGAATCAGATGGAGAATGCCTTAGAGGCTTTGCGGGATGCAATTCAAGAAGCGGAAGCCTTCGGTGTGGTTCGAACAGAAGATGGCACCCCTATAACCGGCGCTGTATCTTCAGAACACGGCATTGTCCTGGTAACGGAGTAATAGGTGAAATTGCATGAACATGATCAGCCAGTTACGAATTCGATTCAAAGAGGCAGACCAGGTATCAATCTCCCTGGAGGAATTTAATCGACTTCAATCGGAATGGATACAGCGTTGTATGTCAGAGGAAGATCGGAAGACACTACAGATAGTAGGTATTGAGAAGGTTGTTGAGGTTTTCGGAAAAGACAGCAACTTATATGACTATTTCGAGGTTCAGCCGAATCAACTTTATGACCTATGTGACGAGATATATGGCGGAGACAGTCAACATATATCGAGAACCAAGCAAAGGGAAAACAAGGGGGGCGTATGTGGTTTAAGTCCGCGTTAATTTATCAGTTCACCAGGCAAGTCCCCTTCGATGCTGGCAACTTGGAACTGCAGCTGGAAGAGTTCCGGTTCACTCCGTGCGGCAGCCAGGACATTAAGAAATTTGGCTGGGTCTCAGCACTGGGAAAACATGGCGATATGTTCACACATGTGGTCGGTGACAACATTCTGATTTGTGCCAAGAAGGAAGAAAAGCTTTTGCCGGCATCAGTGATCAAAGAATCACTGAATGAAAAAATAGAAGCCCGGGAAAAGGAACAGGGCCATAAACTGAAACAGAACGAGAAAGCGACCCTGAAGGACGAAATTGTGATGGATTTGCTGCCACGAGCATTTAGCCGGCACAGCCACACATATGCTCTGATCATGCCATCTCTCGGTCTATTGCTGGTGGATGCTGGAAGTTTCAAAAAAGCGGAAGACCTACTGGGATTACTTCGGAAGTCCATCGGGAGTTTGCCAGTTGTACCACTGACATCGGTCCGGCCAGCTGCACAAGAGATGACTGAGTGGGTTAAATCCAGCCAAGCCCCGCAGGGATTCGTAGTAGGAGAGGCAGCAGAGTTGAAATCTATTCTGGAAGACGGAGGGGTAATACGCTGCCGGCAACAGGATCTTAGTAGTGACGAAATCCAGGCTCACATCACTGCTGAGAAGCTCGTGACCAAAATCGCAATGAACTGGCAGGACCGGATAGACTTCGTGCTTGTTGAAGACCTGTCATTGAAAGGCCTGAAATTCTCAAATGAGCTGAAGGAACAAAACGACGATGTTGACCGGGAAGACATTGTGCGCCGGCTGGATGCAGACCTGGTTTTGATGGCAGGAGAATTCCGCGCACTCCTGAGCGATCTGTTTACGATTTTCCCGAGAGAATCCCCGGCTTGGCTGTCTGGTAGTTGACAAGTAAAGCATCTGACAAATGAAATGATGTGCGCTTTTGTGTATATTCCCTTGCCTGTGATTTCAGCTTTAGATACTTGTTGTCATCAAAACGCACCCATGATTGAGGTGCGTTTTTTTTAGTGATTAAATCAACAACTCTGTCAATAGCAAGACTTGTCAAGCATCTTCATCATGACAGCTGGTGGCCGATACAATACACTGCGGTTGTTTTAGAAGATCTCCAACCAATCGTTCGTGACTGACGATGAGAGCCCTGCATTTAGCGGGGCTTTTTTGTATCTGTTACCCGAAAGGTGAATAAACTTCCCCTTTTGTGTAATTCTTTTGTCATTAACTGGGTAAAAAAAGTGACAATCAGGGAAATTAAGTTACTATTGGCGTTACTCATTCCTACCTAACAATGAGCATTAACCAGGAGTAGCATCCAATGAGTAACACCAAAAAAGCGAACAACAAAGTAGTACCAATTTTTGTGGCGGTAGACGATGGCAGTGGCAACGTAGAACACCGCTTTGTCGACAAATCGGGTGAAGTTTTCGAAGGGAAGACTCCGAGCTGTGTTGTTCCGCGTGTATTGCCATCAATCGGCGGCGGAGTCAGCGATCATGCATGGAAAACCGAAGAAGGCCATTCATTCAGTGTGACGAACAGCTCACCAGATGCGTATGACACGTGCTCTAAAGATTACCAACTTTCCGAGGCCAACCGGGTTTTAGTGCATAACACTCTGGCTGTAGCCGGCGTAGGCGGATTGCCCGTGTTCCTGGGAGTTACACTGCCGACTGAGCAGTTCTATACCCGCGGGGCAGATGACCTTGTAAACAAGGCCCGGATTGAAGCTAAGAAAGCCAATTTGATGAAGGGCAGCAAGAACTTAAACGGCGTGTACCCAACTCCAAACGTGGTTGGAGTTACCGTTTATCCGGAGGCAATCCCTGCATACGTGTACTGCAGTACCCTGAATCCAGAAGTTTATCCGGAGCAGCATAAGACACTGGTGATCGACTTGGGCCGGTTTACATGCGATATGGCCATCATCACGACGAATTACAATGTCGAGGATTACCTGACAACTGAGCATGGTGTCCAGGTATTAGCTGAGAAGTTCAAAGTGCTGCTTCAACAAAACGCACACAAGCATGACATTTCTGATATTAGCGCCTTCAGCTCAACTGACATCGATGGGATTATCACACGTGGATACATTGGATCGTCATTGGAGACAGAGGGAGCTATTGCTGCCCGTAAAGATGTGTCGGAAGAAGTACAGGCAGCCAAAGCACACTTGAATGAATTGATCATCAATGATGCTCGTCGCCTGGTTCGTGGTGATTTCTCTATGCTGACACGAATTGTCTTTGTAGGTGGCGGAGCCAATTGGCTGAAGGAGCTTTCTACGAAATGGCACCATACGGTAGATATCCCTGAGGACCCAGAGATGGCCATCGTGCGCGGTACTCACATGATGCTCGAACAGGCGTCTGGGAAGCTGGTGGAACAGGTCACAACGATGGCTGACGAGTCAGTGGAGGCGTAACATATGGGCAGCGTATCGACAAAATTTAATGTTGAAGGGGAAGATCAGGATGCCGCTGATCGTTTCTGTGACTTATACAATTCTAAACGAAGTGGTAAGTCTGCTCTGATAAATGAATTAGTGTCGGGGGGGATGATCCTAAAGGAGTCTGGGTTGATTGACCTTGTGATGAATTTAGACCAGGACCCTGCATTTCGCGCTGCACCAAATACGCAAAAGACCAGAATGTTGTTGGCTGAGTTATCGCAGCTATTTTCTGGTGTAGCTGGTTCAGCTGGTGGCTTGGAGCGCCCTGTCGTTAAACATTCTGTGACAGCGTCACACGAACCAGCCCAGGAATCTGAACCAGAACCTGCACCAGTTCGACCGCCACAACAGAAACTACCGAACTTCGGTATGTAATTGATTGTTTAGGGTGAAATAGCCCAGCAAAAACTACCGACCCATCCAAGCGCTTGGAGTTAAAATGACAAGCGCTTGTACTGAAAAAAAGACTTCCCAACGTGCTGGCTCCCGACGCCGGCAGGACGTTCACCGTGCGAGACAGATTAGTCTCGGGAAACGAACGTCCTCTTCTGTAATCACGCTGAAAGCACATAGCCAGCTACATGCCTTAAAACGCGTGCTCAAAGTGAAATCAATAGAAGCCGCGCTACAAGCCTGCCTTGACAGTTGTGGTACCGATGATTTTGAGCAAATTTCACCTCAGATACACGATGAAAGGAACATGGGGTTCAAAGAGATCCGTGTGTGGCTGGAAGAGCCTGCAGCAAGCCTTGTAGCAAGCTGGCATCCAGAGGAGCGGCGCACAAAGGTTTCGGCGTGTATTTTGTCATACAGTGAAAAAGTATCGGCAGAGGCCTAATTATGGGCGGTAAAGTCGATTACGCACACCATCAGTTGGAACTCAATCGGCTGGTGGAAAAAGATCAATCATTGACACTGCAGCAGTATTGCGAAATGGCTGGGTTGAAGTACAACACGGCTCGACGCCATCTCCGTAAAGGGGATGTTAAACCTACAGAAGAAACTGGCCCAAAAGTCCCG
>NZ_CP100425.1:3300000-3583075 GCF_023151555.2 Photobacterium sp. CCB-ST2H9 | reverse complement strand
GTTCGACTCCACACTGAATAACCAAAAAACGAAAAGGGACGCAATTTTATACCTGCTGGCCGCGGATCTCCAGCAAAGAGATCCCAGATCCAGTGAATAAGATCTAAGTTATTCACACGGATCCCACAATGATGGCTCAGATCACCACAGTTTAGCCTACCCTTACCCACAGTTGTTTACACATTGTGCAGGATCCTGGGGATGGACGGCACAATCTTTTCTCAACGCCCCAAAAAACTGACTCTATAGTTATTAGAAATAACTTTTGGTTATTTAAGCATTGTTCTTATTGACAAGTAGGATGATAAAAACCGCCCTACAAAAACAACATCATCTTAGGAGTAGACAGATGAAAAACTGGGTAAAAGCTTCCTTTACCGCACTGGCACTGGGCCTGACCGTCAGCCAGACAGCATTTGCCGCTACCGACGTGAAAGTTGGCATGTCTGGCCGCTACTTCCCGTTCACTTTCGTGAAGCAGGACCAGCTGCAGGGTTTCGAGGTCGATGTCTGGAATGAAATCGGTAAACGTAATGATTATAAAGTGGAATTCGTGACGGCGAACTTCTCCGGGCTGTTCGGCCTGCTGGAAACCGGCCGCATCGATACCATCTCGAATCAGATCACCATCACCGACGAACGTAAAGCCAAATACCTGTTCAGCGACCCTTACGTGATTGACGGCGCGCAGCTGGTGGTCCGTAAAGGAAACGACAGCATTCAAGGCACGGACGATCTGAGCGGTAAAACCGTCGGCGTGAATCTGGGCTCCAACTACGAGCAGCTGCTGCGTGGCCTGGACAATGCAGAGCAGATCAACATCAAAACCTACGAAACCGGCATCGAGCACGACGTTGCGCTGGGCCGGACCGACGCCTTCGTGATGGATCGCCTGTCTTCTGTTGAACTGATCAAAAAAGCCGGTCTGCCGCTGCAACTGGCCGGCTCGACCTTTGAGCGCATTGAGAATGCCTGGCCGTTCCTGAACAACGACAGAGGCCAGAAGCTGCGTGATGAGGTCAACAAAGCCCTGAACGCGATGCGCGAAGACGGCACACTGACCGAAATCTCACAAAAATGGTTCGATGCTGACATTACCCGCTAATGGGCCGGAATGAATCCTGTCATTTCAGGTCACCATCCTTATACTAATAAGTAATATCAAGACTCACCCTTGTGGTGGGTCTTGTCACTTTTATTCTTTAACTCCACGGAACACGCATCCATATGGGCTTCGATTTTGATTACATGCTGTCGCTCATGCCGATTCTGCTCAAATACCTGGGCACAACCATGGGCATGGCGGTCTGGGGACTGGTCTTTGCACTGGTGATCGCGGTAACGCTGGCTTTGGTGCGGGTTTACCGTCTACCGGTGCTGAATCAGATCAGCCAGGTTTACATCAGCTTCTTCCGCGGCACCCCGCTGCTGGTTCAGCTCTTTCTGCTGTACTACGGCCTGCCTCAGGTCTTTCCGGCTCTGGTCGGGCTGGACGCCTTCAGTGCCGCCGTCATCGGCCTGAGTCTGCACTTTGCCGCCTACATGGCCGAAAGTATCCGGGCTGCCATTATCGGTGTCGACAACAGCCAGCGTGAAGCCAGTCTGTCGATCGGGATGACGGAAATGCAGGCCATGCGCCGCATCATCCTGCCGCAGGCGACCCGCGTCGCGCTGCCGTCCCTGATGAACTACTTTATCGACATGATCAAATCCACCTCACTGGCGTTTACCCTGGGTGTGGCTGAAATCATGGCCAAAGCGCAGATGGAAGCGTCCTCCAGCTTCAAATTCTTCGAAGCCTTCCTGGCCGTCGCCCTGATTTACTGGGGCATTGTGGTGGTACTGACCCGGATTCAGAACTGGGCGGAAGTGAAACTTAACAGGGCGTATGTACGATGATTCAGCTGCATAACTTCAGCAAACGCTTCGGTGACAATACCATTTTTTCCGGTATTGACCTTCAGATTGACCAGGGTGAGATTGTGGTGATCATCGGCCCGTCCGGCACCGGCAAGTCCACCCTGCTGCGCTGCATTAATTTCCTGGAAACCGCGAACAGCGGCCATCTGACCATTGACAAGATCCACGTGGATACACCGGTGGCCACTCCCAAAGAGATCCTGTCAATTCGGCGCAAAACCGGCTTCGTCTTTCAGAACTACGCCCTGTTTGCCCATATGACGGCCCGTCAGAACATTGCTGAAGGCCTGATCACCGTGAAAGGGTGGAAAAAGCAAGCCGCCTACGACAGAGCCCAGCAAATCCTCGACGATATAGGGCTGGGCGACAAAGGCGACAGCTACCCGGCCGCCCTGTCCGGCGGTCAGCAACAGCGGGTCGGTATCGGCCGCGCGATGGCGCTGGAAGCCGAACTGCTGCTGTTTGATGAGCCGACGTCTGCACTGGATCCGGAATGGGTCGGTGAAGTGCTGAACCTGATGAAAATGCTGGCAACCCGCAACCAGACCATGCTGGTGGTCACGCATGAAATGCAGTTTGCCCGCGAAGTGGCCGATCGGGTGATCTTTATGGCCGACGGCGAGTTCGTGGAACAGGGATCTCCGCAGGAGATCTTCAGCAACGCCAAAGATCCGCGGTTGCAAAAATTCCTGCGTCAGGTGGGGATCCGCTAAGGATCCTTGCACTCAGCAAAACAAAACGTATAATTCAGCGCCCGGGTTTCTCGGACGAAAACGGCGCAAAAACCATCGCCGGAAAGAGGGGAATGATTGACTCGAAGCGGGTCAGTGATTACAATTCCGCCTCTTTGTGGACGTAATGGGTTTCTTTTTGAGCCCTGCCGGGTAACCGGAAACACAAAAACTTAAAACTGATCAGTAATTTTAAGGTAAAACCATGAAACGCACTTTTCAACCTTCAGTTCTAAAGCGCAAGCGTACTCACGGCTTCCGTGCTCGCATGGCAACTAAGAACGGTCGCGCTGTAATCAATGCACGTCGCGCCAAAGGCCGTAAGCGTCTGTCTAAGTAATCATTGCGATTATTTTGAATAAGTTCGCTTTTTCTCGGGAGTTACGTCTGTTAACTCCCGAAGATTATAAACATGTCTTCCAGCAAGCTCACAGTGCTGGCTCCCCTCACTTAACCATTCTGGCCCGCAATAATGACCTGAACCAACCACGGCTCGGTCTGGCAGTCCCTAAAAAACAAATCAAAACCGCAGTCGGCCGCAATCGCTTTAAACGCCTGGTTCGGGAACGTTTCCGTCTCAAGCAACACGATCTGCCTGCGAAAGATTTTGTCGTGATCGCCAAAAAAAGTGCCAGTGAAATGAGCAACGCCGACCTGTGTAAACTGCTGGATAAGCTATGGCATCGCCTGTCTCGCCCATCGCGTGGCTAGTCGTCGGACTAGTCCGCTTTTACCAACTGGCAATCAGCCCGCTGATCGGGCCACGTTGTCGTTTCACCCCCACCTGCTCTCAATACGCGATCGAAGCGGTAAAAACCCATGGAGCAATAAAAGGTTGTTGGTTCGCGGCGAAACGTCTATTAAGATGTCACCCTTTGAACAACGGTGGCTATGACCCCGTTCCGCCAACCCAGGATAACGACAGAGAACATTAACGATGGATTCCCAACGCAATATTCTGTTAATTGCCCTGCTGTTTGTGTCTTTCCTGCTGTTCCAGCAGTGGAATGCAGACAACAGCCCGCAACCTCAGAACCAGACAGCTGCGCAAAGCGCGACGACCCAGGGCGATGTGCCGTCACATTCCGGTGACAGCGCGACGATTCCGGGGCCAAGCAGTTCCGACAAGCTGATCCACATCCGCACCGATGTGCTGGATCTGACTGTTGATACCCTGGGTGGTGATATTATTGAAGCCAAACTGCTGGCTTACGACAATGAGCTGGATTCCAGCGATCCGTTCGTGCTGCTGAAAAACGAGCCCGCACATCAGTTTATTGCTCAGTCCGGTCTGATTGGTGCCAACGGCATCGACTCAACTGCCGGCCGTGCCCAGCTGAACGCAGAAGCCAAAGATTACGTCCTGGCCGATGGCCAGGATGAACTGCGCGTCCCGCTGACTTACAGCAAAGACGGCATTGAATATATCAAGACGTTCACGCTGCACCGTGACAGCTATGCGCTGGAAGTGTCTTATACCATCAACAACAAGTCTGAAAAGCCGGCCACTGTACAAATGTACGCCCAGCTGAAACAGACTCTGATGGATGACGGCGGCAGCCTGACCATGCCGACCTACCGTGGCGGCGCCTACTCTGCTGACGATGAGAAGTACAAAAAGTACAGCTTTGACGACATGGCAGACAAGAACCTGAACCTGTCCATGTATCAAGGCTGGGCTGCGATGATGCAGCACTACTTCGTCTCTGCCTGGATTCCAACACCGATTGCCGTCCCTGCAGATAAGAGTGTGCAAACACCAAGCCATAACCTGTTCTCCCGTACCAGCCAGGGCCAGGGCTACATTGGCGTGCGTATGCCAACTGAAATCGTAGCACCAGGCAGCGGCCTGACCACCTCAGCAAAACTGTGGGTAGGTCCGAAACTGCAGGACAAGATGGAAGCAACAGCCGACAACCTGAACCTGACCGCTGACTACGGCTGGCTGTGGTTCATCGCCAGCCCGCTGCATAAGTTCCTGTCCTGGATCCAAAGCTTTGTTGGGAACTGGGGTATCGCGATCATCATCCTGACGATCATTGTGCGTGGCGGCCTGTATCCGTTTACCAAAGCGCAGTATACCTCCATGGCGAAGATGCGCATGCTGCAGCCAAAACTGCAGGCAATGCGTGAGCGTTTCGGCGATGACCGTCAGCGCATGAGCCAGGAAATGATGGAGCTGTACAAGAAAGAGAAAGTGAACCCGCTGGGTGGCTGTCTGCCGCTGCTGCTGCAGATGCCGATTTTCATTGCTCTGTACTGGGCTCTGATGGAATCGGTCGAACTGCGTCACGCACCTTTCTTCGGCTGGATCCACGACCTGTCGGCACAAGACCCGTACTATGTACTGCCGATTCTGATGGGTGTGACCATGTTCCTGATCCAGAAGATGAGCCCAAGCACAGTGACCGACCCGATGCAGCAGAAGATCATGACTTTCATGCCTGTGCTGTTCACCGGTTTCTTCCTGTTCTTCCCATCCGGTCTGGTCCTGTACTGGCTGGTGTCGAACATCGTGACGCTGACTCAGCAGTCCATCATCTTCAAGCAACTGGAGAAGAAAGGCCTGCACAGCAAGTAAGCCTGATCTCACAAGAAGATGACAAGGCGGCCGGAAATGGCCGCCTTTTTGTTTCCTGCGCCATCGCCGGCTCCCGGAGTTGGCTATCCTGTAAACACTGATTACAATGGCGCCCACGCCAAATTACGAAGCAATCATGATGACACAGACTACGGACACTATTGTTGCTCAGGCCACACCTCCCGGTCGTGGCGGAGTCGGCATTATCCGCGTTTCCGGTCCGCTGGCCGGCCAGGTGGCCGAAGCCGTCACCGGACGCACGCTCAAACCACGCTACGCAGAATACCTGCCATTCCGGGCAGAAGACGGCACGGCACTCGATCAAGGGATTGCCCTGTTCTTCCCGAACCCGAACTCCTTCACCGGCGAAGACGTTCTGGAACTGCAGGGTCATGGCGGTCCGGTTCTGATGGACATGCTGATCAAACGCATCCTGCAAATCGAGGGCGTGCGCCCGGCCCGCCCGGGCGAATTCTCCGAGCGTGCCTTCATGAATGACAAACTGGATCTGGCCCAGGCCGAAGCCATTGCCGATCTGATTGATGCCAGCAGTGAGGAAGCGGCCAAGAGTGCCTTCCAGTCGCTGCAGGGCGCCTTCTCCAACCGGGTCAACGCCTTGGTGGAAGCTCTGATTCACCTGCGTATCTACGTTGAGGCCGCGATTGATTTTCCGGAAGAAGAAATCGACTTTCTCAGTGACGGTAAGGTCAGCACCGATCTGGATACCGTGATTGCACAGCTCAATGCCGTACGCCGCGAGGCCAATCAGGGCGCCATCATGCGTGAAGGCATGAAAGTGGTGATTGCCGGTCGTCCGAATGCCGGTAAATCCAGCCTGCTCAATGCCCTGTCTGGCAAAGACAGTGCCATCGTGACCGACATTGCCGGGACCACCCGCGACGTGCTGCGTGAACATATCCATATTGATGGCATGCCGCTGCATATCATTGATACCGCCGGTCTGCGCGATGCCAGTGACGAAGTGGAACGGATTGGTATCGAGCGTGCCTGGGATGAAATCCGTCAGGCTGACCGCGTGCTCTTCATGGTTGATGCCACCACCACAGACGCCACCGATCCGGCAGACATCTGGCCGGACTTTATCGAACGCCTGCCGGACGGGATGGGACTGACCGTCATCCGGAACAAAGCGGAGCTGACCGGAGAAACGACCGGGATCTGCCATATCAGCCAGCCAACCCTGATCCGCCTGTCGGCGCGAACCGGTGACGGCGTCGATGCCCTGCGCGACCACCTCAAGTCCTGTATGGGTTTTTCCGGCACCACAGAAGGCGGGTTCATGGCCCGCCGCCGCCATCTGGATGCGCTGGAGCGTGCAGCCACACACCTCGACACAGGCAAGGCGCAGCTGGAAGGCTACATGGCCGGTGAAATCCTGGCCGAAGAGCTGCGTCTGGCCCAGCAGCACCTGAGCGAAATCACCGGGGAATTCACCTCGGACGATCTGCTGGGACGCATCTTTACGTCGTTCTGTATCGGGAAGTAACTCTGCACCGATACCGGCAACTGATCACAAAGCCCCGCCATTCCGGCGGGGCTTTGACTTTTCCGCTTTACAACACGGAAACCGAGACAGCAATGTCACCGTGATCGGTCCGGAAGACCTCGGCTTCACTGCACATACCATCCGTCTCAGGGGCAACGACCAGCTCCCGGGCCAGCGTTTCCTGCATCAGATATTCCTGATGCTGTGTGACCCAGCCCGCCAGCGCCGCCGGCGCCTGCAGCTCAATCCGGATCCGGTCGCTGACCCGGAAGCCGCTGTCTTTGCGCAGCTTCTGGATCCGGCTGATCACCTCCCGGACCGCTCCTTCCCCGATCAGTGCATCAGACAATTGAGGATCCACATCCAGTGAAATAAACCGGTTCGACACGGCATGGGTCCCTTCTTTCGCCTGACGGTAGAGGACAATCTCTTCATCACTGAAGACCTGTCCGTCCAGCTCCAGCTCTCCCGACTCCTGCAATGTCGTCAATTGCGCCTCGGTCAGGGTATGGATCAACCCGGTGTAGTGCTTCATCTGCGTGCCCAGCTTACGGCCCAGCAGGGCAAAGTTCGGTTTGGCATAAAAATCGATGTAATCCGCCTCTTGCTCGCTGAAGTGAACCGTTTTCACATTCAGCTCAGCCCGGATATAGTCTGACAACCGGGCCACATCCGCCAGCACGGCCGGATCGCGATGAAGCACGGTGATCCGGCTGAGCGGCGTCTTGATTTTGATTTTCAGATCGTTCCGCTTCTGCCGCCCCATCGTCACCAGATGCTGGAAGCGCTCGACCGAAGCTTCCAGCGCCGGTTGCTGCATCGCAGGCTGTGCTTCAGGGTACGGACACAGATGTACCGATTCCGGCACGCTCCCGGGCTGACGGAATGCCAGCAGTCCCTGATAGAGATGTTCTGACAGGAAAGGCGCAAACGGCGCCATCAGGGTGCCGAAGGTCTCCAGGCAATGGAACAGGGTCTGGAAAGCCCGGGATTTATCCCCGCTCATCCCATCCTGCCAGAAGCGGGCCCGGTTCAGACGGATATACCAGTTGGTCAGCTGCTCAATAAAATCAAACAGCGCCGGAACCACCTGATAAAGCCGGTACTGCTGCATCTCATCGTTCACCCGCCGGGTCAGGGTCTGAAGGCGGGACAGGATCCACTGATCCAGGATATTATCGCTTGGCATCTGCGCCGGTGAAAACTGCCACTGATCCAGTGCCGCATAGGTCGCAAAGAACTTGTAGCCGTTGTACCAGGGCAGCAGGACCCGGCGGACCATTTCCTGCACTCCACTGTCGGCAAAGCGCTGTTCTTCAGCCTTGACCAGTCCGGAATTGATCAGATACAGCCGCAGGGCGTCAGCGCCGTACTGCTCCATCAGCACATCCGGCGCGGTATAGTTCTTCAGACGCTTGGACATTTTCTTCCCGTCTTCAGCCATCACGATGCCGTTGACGATGACATTCCGAAACGCCGCCTGGCCGAACAGGCACTGACTCAGAACCTGCAGGGTATAGAACCAGCCCCGGGTCTGATCCACCCCTTCGGCAATAAACGCCGCAGGAAAATTCTTTTCAAACTGATCTTTGTTCTCAAACGGATAATGCACCTGGGCATAAGGCATGGCGCCGGACTCAAACCAGCAGTCAAACACTTCCGCGATGCGGCGGTAGACTCCGGCTTCGCCCGGCAGGGTAAAAGTCAGGTCGTCCACATGGTCGCGGTGCAGATCCTCGACCGTCACCCCGGTATAACGGGCCAGCTCCTCACGCGAGCCGAGGCACAGCTGGCTGCCGGTGGTGTCGTTGATCCAGATCGGCAGCGGGGTACCCCAGTAGCGGTTGCGGGACACAGCCCAGTCTTTGGCGCCTGCCAGCCATTTGCCCATCCGCCCTTCCTGCAGATGATCCGGCACCCAGTTCACCTGCCGGTTATTCGCCACCAGTGCGTCACGCATTGATTCGACCCGGATATACCAGGACGGTACAGTGCGGTAGATGATCGGGGTATCCGAGCGCGGACAGAAGGGGTAGCTGTGCAAAAGGGTCTCCTGCCGGTACAGCAGCCCCTGCGCTTTGAGAGCCTGAATGATCGCCTTATCAGCGTCTTTGACGTACATCCCCTGATAGTCCGGTACTTCAGCGGTAAAGCGTCCGCGGCCGTCCAGCGGACAGGGCGCCCCCTGAATGCCATGGGCTCTGGCAACCCGCTGATCATCTTCCCCGAAGGCCGGCGCCATATGCACAATCCCGGTCCCGTTGTCCGTCGAGACAAAGTCATCCGCCAGCACCCGGAACGCGCCGTCAGCCGCATGTCCGGCAAAACAGTCAAAGACCGGCCGGTAACGCTTCCCTGCCAGTTCAGCCCCGGACCGGGTTTCCAGTACCGCCACATCCCGTCCTTTACAGACGGCCGCCAACCGGGATTCTGCCAGCCACACATCGCCCCCGAGCACGTCATCATGCACTTTGACATAGGAGATATCCGGGCCGACACACAAGGCCAGATTCGCCGGCAGCGTCCAGGGGGTCGTGGTCCACGCAGCCAGATACCCGTCCTCATCCGCTAATTTGAAAAGCACGGTGATGGCCGGATCCTGAACGTCTTTGTAGTTGGAGGTTGCCTCAAAGTTCGACAGGACGGTCTCCAGCTCAGTTGAGTAAGCAACCACTTTCTCACCCTGATAAACCAGTCCCTTGTCCCACAACTGCCGGAACACCCACCACACCGACTCCATATACCAGGGCTCCATGGTGCGGTAGTCGTTGTCAAAATCAACCCAGCGCCCCAAGCGTGAAATGGTCTTCTCCCATTCCCGGGTATAACGCTGCACAATACCGCGGCACTCATCGTTGTAACGGGCAATCCCCAGCTGCTCAACCGCTTCCTTGGCTGACATTCCCAGCGTTTTATCGATCTCATGCTCGATCGGCAAGCCATGGCAGTCCCAGCCGAAACGGCGCTGCACAAAATGACCTTTCATCGTGAAATAACGCGGAATGACATCTTTGATCGTCGAAGCCACCAGATGGCCGTGGTGCGGCAGGCCGGTTGCAAACGGAGGGCCGTCGTAAAACACGTATTCCGGCTGGTGGGCCGACTGTGCCAGCGACTGCCGGAAGATCTGCCGGTCCTGCCAGAATCCGAGCACGGCATGTTCGGCCTCGACAAAGGAAAAAACGGATGATGCAGACGCGTCAGATAACTGATCGGTCTGGGACGGGGTTTCTTTTGAACTCATGGCTGCCTCTCTGCGACTGGGGCCCGGGAAGCAGTGATCAAAAAACCCGCCTCCAGGGCGGGTTTGACGTTATTCAAGCACAAGCGAACCCACCACTCCTAAGGAATGATGATAATAATTCGCTGTGGGTTCAATAAGGTCTTCATGCATTCAACTTAAGCCGCAGACCGGCACCTGTCAACACGATATGCAATTCAGGCCTCATATAACACTCCGGATCACCGTCTGCGGGATCAGACAGTCCATTCCCCGCAAACACGGACATCACGTCGATCGGACACGCGAGCATGATCTGCCGGAAACTGTAAAAGCAGGGAAGATCCTTGGGACCCCCTGTGAGCAAATCAAATAATCCATTGAATTAAAAAGATTTTATTTTATCCAGATCATATTGGACTGTACGCTGTCCAAGGTCATGCCCGGATCGCCCCCGACCCCATCCCTCTGACACCACGCCCCATCCCTGCCAGGAGATCTCCCGCACAGCCGGAGCAAGCGCATTACAGGGGTTTCCTTCCCGGGTGTTCCGGGTACAATCCGGACATTTCAGATAACATTTACACAAAGAGGACACGATGGCTGCAATTACCCTGATCACCGGCAGCACCTTAGGAGGTGCGGAATACGTCGCCGATCACCTGGCAGATCTGCTTTCCGAAGCCGGCCATACCACGACGATTATCAATCAGGCCGATCTGTCAGCGCTGGATCCGGACCAGATCTGGCTGCTGATCTGTTCCACCCACGGCGCCGGTGAATTTCCGGACAACATCCAGCCTTTTGTCAGCCAGCTCCAGACCCAGCAACCGGACTTAACCCCGCTGCGTTATGGTCTTGTCGCGATCGGAGACAGCAGCTATGACACTTTCTGTCAGGCTGGTAAAGATCTTGACCACCTACTGGCCGGACAGGGAGCCAAACGCCTGGGCGAACGGCTGGAAATCGATGTTTCACAGGATCCGGTGCCGGAAGACCCGGCTGAAATCTGGCTAAACAGCTGGCAAAATCTCCTGTAATCCCCATCAGACTGGCGGAAATTATTCCCATAACCGCCAGTTTTTCACGATTCGGTTGTGGATAAATATAGATCTAAACGGTGATCAACCCTTTGTTATCCAATGAACAAGATCATCACGCCGATACCCTTGTTGATAAGTGCCGATTTAGATCCCAGGGTTTCCCAACGAAGATCCCACTTCCCTCACAAGTAATGATCCTTCCTAACTCCATGATCATCAGGATCAAAAATCACTTATCCACACGATCCGGCGATCCTAATAGTAGATCCAATAAAAGATCTCTTTAAAAGATCTTATATATATTTAGGATCAAATCCCCTGATCATTTGATCGTCAAGAGTGATTCTTTCTTGCCTTGAAACGCGGTAGAATATCCCCCCTTTGCTCCAAGCAAATTGACTGGCTAATTGATCACCTGAGGTAGTTTCATGTTTTACCAGGAAAATTTTGATGTCATCGTGGTAGGTGGCGGTCATGCCGGAACGGAAGCCGCGCTGGCAGCAGCACGTATGGGTCAGAAAACCCTGCTGTTGACCCATAATATCGATACGCTGGGACAAATGTCTTGTAACCCGGCGATTGGCGGGATCGGAAAAGGTCACCTGGTAAAAGAAGTGGACGCCCTGGGTGGCATCATGGCCCGCGCGATAGATAAGGGCGGCATTCAGTTCCGGACCCTGAATTCATCAAAAGGCCCGGCAGTCCGAGCCACCCGTGCCCAGGCTGACCGTGCGCTTTATAAAGCCGCTGTGCGTGAAGCGCTGGAAAACCAGCCAAACCTGATGCTGTTCCAGCAGGCGGTCAATGATCTGATTGTTGAGAACGACCGGGCTGTCGGCGTTGTGACTGAAATGGGACTCAAGTTCCGCGCACGTGCCGTGGTCCTGACCGTGGGAACTTTCCTGGGGGGCAAGATCCATATCGGTCTGGAAAATTACAGCGGCGGCCGCGCCGGGGATCCACCGTCGATCGCACTGGCGGAGCGTCTGCGTGCCCTGCCTTTCCGAGTTGATCGTCTGAAAACCGGTACACCACCGCGCATTGACGCCCGTACAGTGGATTTCAGCCAGTTACAGGCACAGCATGGTGACAATCCGACGCCGGTGTTTTCCTTCATGGGGAAACAGACGGATCATCCGCGTCAGATCCCGTGTTTCATCACGCACACCAATGAGCAGACCCATGATGTGATCCGCAATAACCTGGATCGCAGCCCGATGTATTCCGGGGTGATCGAGGGGATCGGTCCGCGTTACTGTCCGTCGATCGAAGACAAAGTCATGCGCTTTGCCGATAAAAACAGCCATCAGATCTTCATTGAACCGGAAGGCCTGACGACCCATGAGCTGTATCCGAACGGGATTTCCACCAGCCTGCCGTTTGACGTGCAGATGCAAATCGTTCGTTCGATGAAAGGCTTTGAAAATGCCAGCATCATCCGTCCGGGTTATGCCATTGAGTACGATTTCTTTGATCCGCGTGATCTGAAACCGACGCTGGAAACCAAATTTATTGACGGTCTGTTCTTTGCCGGTCAGATCAACGGGACAACCGGCTACGAAGAAGCGGCCGCACAGGGGCTGCTGGCCGGGATGAACGCCGCACTGCAGTCGCAGGACAAAGACGGCTGGAGCCCGCGTCGTGATCAGGCCTATCTGGGCGTACTGATCGACGACCTGTCAACCATGGGCACCAAAGAACCGTACCGCATGTTTACCTCCCGTGCCGAGTACCGCCTGCTGCTGCGCGAAGACAATGCCGATATCCGTCTGACCGAACTCGGTCGTCAGTTGGGTCTGGTCGATGACGCACGCTGGGCACGCTTCAATGAAAAAATGAATCATATGGAGCAGGAACGTCAGCGTCTGAAAGAGATCTGGATCCATCCGGCTTCTGAGCATGCGGCGTCCGTCAATGCATTTCTGAAAACCCCGCTGGTTCGCGAAGCCAGCGGTGAAGATCTGCTGCGCCGTCCGGAAGTGACCTATGAGCAGCTGACGGCCCAGGCGCCGTTTGGCCCGGCGCATGAGGATGCCCAGGCCAGTGAGCAGGTTGAAATTCAGGTTAAATACCAGGGCTATATCGACCGCCAGAAAGAAGAGGTGGAGAAATCGCTGCGTCATGAGCAGAGCAAGCTGCCGGCTGATCTGGATTACAGTCTGGTGAAAGGCCTTTCTAATGAGGTCATTGCTAAGCTGAATGAAGCCAAACCCGCGACGATTGGCATGGCCTCCCGGATTTCCGGCGTCACGCCAGCCGCGATTTCGCTGCTGCTGGTCTACCTGAAAAAACATGGGTTGCTGAAGAAAGGTGACGCGGAGGCAGCAGCGTGAAAGAACGTCTGGCACAACTGATTTCAAAAACTGAACTCAAGGTCACAGAACAGCAACTTGAGCAGTTGGTGGGTTATGTTAGCCTGCTGCACAAGTGGAACAAAGCGTATAATCTGACGTCGGTCAGAGATCCGAACGAGATGCTGGTCAAACATATTTTGGACAGTATCGTCGTCAGCCCTTATCTGGCGCAGGGATCCCGGTTTATCGATGTCGGAACCGGCCCGGGTTTACCCGGGATTCCGCTGGCCATTATGCACCCGGACAAGCAGTTTACCCTGCTTGACAGTCTGGGGAAGCGGATCCGGTTTATCCGCCAGGTTGTGCATGAGCTGGGACTCGGCAATGTCACGCCGGTCCAGAGCCGTGTTGAAGAATTTATCCCGGAACAGGGCTTCGATGCTGTCCTGAGCCGGGCTTTTGCGTCGATGTCTGACATGGTTCACTGGTGCCGTCATCTGCCTTCGGCTGAAGGCCGGTTTATGGCACTGAAGGGCCAGGTTACGGAAGAGGAGCTGGCAGAACTGCCGTCATGGTGTTCTGTGAGTGAGGTCAAATCTTTGCATGTCCCCGACTTGGAGGGGGCGCGTCATTTAGTACTCTTGACGGCAAAGGAATGAATGAACGAGGGTGATTCGTGGGAAAAGTCATAGCTGTTGCCAACCAAAAGGGCGGCGTGGGTAAAACCACGACCTGTGTCAACCTGGCTGCGTCCCTGGCCGCAACCCAGCGCAAGGTGCTGGTGATTGATTTGGACCCGCAGGGTAATGCCACCATGGCCAGCGGTGTCGACAAGTATCAGGTTGACGCGACCGCATATGAACTTCTGGTCGAAGAAACCCCGTTCTCTGATGTGGTGATCACTGAAAATGCCGGTGGTTACCACCTGGTGGCGGCCAACGGCGACGTGACCGCTGCCGAAATCAAACTCATGGAAGTCTTTGCCCGTGAAGTCCGGCTGCGCACGGCCCTTGAACCGGTTCGTGAACACTATGATTTTATCTTCATTGACTGTCCGCCTTCCCTCAACCTGCTGACCATCAACGCAATGACAGCAGCAGACTCGGTTCTGGTACCAATGCAGTGCGAATATTTTGCACTGGAAGGCCTGACAGCCCTGATGGACACCATCAGTAAGCTGGCTGCCGTAGTCAATGCCGATCTTAAGATAGAAGGCTTGCTTCGCACCATGTATGATCCGCGCAACCGGCTGGCGAATGAAGTGTCCCAGCAGTTGAAGAAGCATTTTGGTGATAAGGTGTACCGCACCGTGATCCCACGTAACGTACGTCTGGCCGAAGCCCCGAGTCATGGTTGCCCGGCCATGTACTACGATAAAACCTCCAGCGGTGCCAAGGCTTACCTGGCGCTGGCCGGAGAGATGATTCGTCGTGAGGAAACCCAGCGGGAACCGGCTCAGGTAGAGGCGTAAGCAAGCATGTCCATGAATAAACGAGGCCTGGGAAAGGGTCTTGACGCACTGCTGGCCACCAGTTCGGTGGCCCGTGAACGACAACAGGCCGCAGAGGCCGTCAGCAAGGAAGAAACGGTACCGGCCGAAGGCGCACTGCGCGAACTGCCGGTCAGTCAGCTGCAACCGGGTCAGTATCAGCCTCGTCAGGATATGTCGGCGGAAGCGCTGGCGGAACTGACTGACTCCATCCGTGCTCAGGGGGTGATCCAGCCAATCGTGGTTCGCCAGCTGGCACCTCAACAGTATGAAATCATTGCCGGCGAACGCCGCTGGCGGGCATCACGTCAGGCCGGACTGCAAGTCGTTCCCTGTCTGGTGAAAAACGTGGACGACCGTGCCACCGTTGCGATTGCTCTGATTGAAAACATCCAGCGTGAAGACCTCAATGCCATTGAGGAAGCCCAGGCGCTGGAACGATTGCAGAATGAATTCTCCCTCACCCATCAGCAAATTGCCGAAGCACTCGGCAAGTCCCGTGCTGCGGTCTCCAACCTGCTGCGTCTGAATCAGCTGGAGCCTCAGGTCAAGCGGTTGCTGGCCCAGCGTCAGCTGGAAATGGGTCACGCCCGTGCATTGTTGTCTCTGGTTGCTGAGCAGCAACTGGAAGCAGCCCACACCGTCGTGGCGAAGTCTCTGACTGTCCGGGATACCGAGCGTCTGGTCAAGAAAATGCTCGCCCCGGCCCCAGAGGTCGCCCCTGCCCCTGTTGATCCCCAAGTCGAAGCGATAGAAAACCGTCTGAGTGAACAATTCGGCACTCAAGTTGCGATTAATCAAAGCAAAAGCGGGAAAGGTAAAATTATAATAAATTTTGACGAGCCTCAGAAGTTAGAGCAACTGCTGGCAATGTTAAGTTCGGAAGTGTGACGAGTTTCGTACTATTTTTGCCGTAAAAGTAACCACCGCGTGATCGGGATAATGTGTTATAAAATCTAACTGTTTTTTTGCTGTGATTAGATTGCATTCAATTTATTGAACCGTATAATTTTCGCAGTTTTCCCAGCACGACGTATGTGTAGTGGAACGGACTCGAGGAATGAATACATGGTTTCGGCGCTGGTCAGACCGGGACGCCAATTGGCGAAGCGGTTGTTGTTATTACAATCTGGCGTCGTTTTGACAACGGCAATCATGGCAGTGTTTGCTGTCAATGTTGACTGGGGAATCTCTGCACTGATCGGTGGCGGCATCTTTGTGATAGCTAACGCCGTTTTTTCTGTGTGCGCTTTTCTCTTTGGCGGAGCCAGTAAGGCCCGTCTGGTGATGGCGTCTTTCTACAGCGGAGAAGTGCTGAAAATCCTCACTACAGTCATCTTGTTTTCCCTTGTCTACCTGTATGTCGAGGTGGAACTTGTTCCCCTCAAACTGACCTATTTGCTGGCTCTGGGTATTAATATCTGTGCGCCGGTTTTATTCATTAACAACAACAAATAGGATGAGTTATGGCTGCGCCAGGTGAAGCGCTTACACCATCCAGTTACATCACTCACCACCTGACTAACTTATCAACCGATAAGCTGGGCCTGGTGAGCGAGGGAAGTTTCTGGGCGGTACACATCGACAGCCTCTTCTTCTCTGTGTTGACGGGTGCAATCTTTTTAGGATTGTTCCGTCTGGCAGCGAGAAAGGCGACCTCAGGGGTGCCGGGTAAGCTGCAGTGTTTTGTGGAAATCATGGTGGAATTCGTTGACAACAGCGTCAAAGAAACCTTTCATGGCCGCAACGCGCTGATAGCTCCGCTAGCTCTGACGATCTTCTGTTGGATTTTCCTGATGAACGTCATGGACTTGGTTCCAATCGACTTTCTTCCTTATCCGGCAGAGCATTGGTTGGGTATTCCTTATCTGAAGGTAGTACCGTCGGCCGATGTTAACATCACCATGGCAATGGCGCTGGGTGTCTTTGCATTGATGATTTATTACAGCATCAAGATCAAAGGCCTGGGCGGTTTTGCCAAAGAACTGGCATTACACCCGTTCAATCACCCGGTTATGATTCCGTTCAACCTGCTACTGGAAGTAGTTTCGCTGCTGGCGAAGCCTATTTCTCTGGGTATGCGTCTGTTCGGTAACATGTTCGCCGGTGAGGTGGTGTTTATCCTTATCGCGGCACTGATGCCGTGGTGGGCACAATGGCTGGGCTCGGTTCCGTGGGCAATATTCCACATCCTGGTCATTACGATTCAATCTTTCGTCTTTATGATGCTGACTATCGTGTACCTGTCTCAGGCTCACGAAGACAATCATTAATACGTAAATACATTTTTTAAGTTTTTCTTTACAGGCATTTAGGCCGACAACAATAAACTGGAGATAGTGATGGAAACTTTACTAAGCTTTTCTGCAATTGCCGTGGGCATCATTGTAGGTCTTGCTGCCCTGGGTACTGCGATCGGTTTCGCCCTGCTGGGTGGTAAGTTCCTGGAAGGCGCTGCTCGTCAACCAGAAATGGCTCCAATGCTGCAAGTTAAGATGTTCATCATTGCAGGTCTGCTGGATGCGGTTCCAATGATCGGTATCGTAATCGCTCTGCTATTCACATTCGCAAACCCATTCGTTGGACAGCTGGCTGGTTAATCCACGAACGTAACGGACCCATAGCAACCCTTTTTAGGAGATGCCGTTGTGAATATGAATGCAACCTTGCTGGGTCAGGCTATCGCGTTTTTCCTGTTTGTGGTCTTCTGCATGAAATATGTATGGCCACCAATTATGGAAGCGATTGAGGAACGTCAGAAGAAAATTGCTGACGGTTTGGCAGCTGCGGATCGCGCTGCCAAAGATCTCAACCTGGCGCAGGCAAATGCTTCTGAGCAACTGAAAGAAGCAAAACGCACTGCAACTGAACTGATTGAGCAAGCGAACAAGCGCAAAGCTCAAATCATCGAAGAGGCCAAAGCGGAAGCGACGGCTGAGCGTGAAAAAATTCTGACTCAAGGTCGTGCCGAAATTGATGCAGAACGTAATCGCGCGCGCGATGAACTACGCAAACAAGTTGCAACTCTGGCTGTGATTGGTGCTGAGAAAATCATCGAGCGTTCTATTGATAAAGACGCTCATGCTGATCTTCTTAACAAAGTCACTGCAGAACTGTAATAGAAGGGGCAAGCAACATGTCGGAAATGACTACAATCGCACGCCCCTACGCTAAAGCAGCCTTTGATTATGCGGTTGAGAAAGGTGAGCTGGCCCAATGGTCAGAAATGCTCACCTTTGCTGCAGAAGTCGCAAAAAACGAAACGATTCAGGATGTCCTGGATGGTGGTTATGCGGCGGATAAGCTGGTGGAAATCTTCATTTCCGTCTGCGGCGAGCAACTCAACGAAGCCGGCCAGAACCTGATCAAGGTAATGGCTGAAAACGGACGTCTGAAAGCACTTCCTGATGTCAGTGCTCAGTTCCTGTTCCTGAAAGACGAACTGGAAAAAACCATCGACGCCACTGTGACCTCTGCGGTTGCACTGGACGAGGGTCAACTGAGTGCGATCAGTCAAAAGCTGGAAAAGCGTCTGGCGCGTAAGGTTAAGCTGAACTGCAGTGTAGACGAGACCCTGATTGCCGGGGTTGTAATTAGAGCCGGAGACTTAGTCATCGATCAATCAGTACGCGGCAAACTGGCCCGACTGAACGATACGTTGCAGTCTTGATTTGGGGAATTGGAGCATGCAACTTAATTCCACGGAAATTAGCGAACTGATCAAGCAGCGGATTGAAAAATTCAACGTTGCAAGTGAAGCGCGTAACGAAGGTACGATCGTTTCTGTCAGCGATGGTATCATTCGTATCCACGGCCTTGCAGACGTCATGCAAGGTGAAATGATTGAACTACCAGGCGGCCGTTACGCGCTGGCACTGAACCTTGAGCGTGACTCGGTTGGTGCAGTTGTAATGGGTCCTTATGCTGACCTGCAGGAAGGCATGAAAGTGACCGCGACCGGTCGTATCCTGGAAGTTCCAGTCGGCCCTGCCCTGCTGGGTCGTGTTGTGAACACCCTGGGTGAGCCAATCGATGGTAAAGGCCCAATCGAGAGTGACTTCACCTCGCCTGTCGAAGTGATTGCACCGGGTGTTATCGACCGTAAATCTGTTGACCAGCCTGTACAGACTGGCTACAAGGCGGTTGACTCGATGATTCCAATCGGCCGTGGCCAGCGTGAGCTGATCATCGGTGACCGTCAGATCGGTAAAACCGCACTGGCGATCGATGCCATCATCAACCAGAAGAATTCTGGTATCTACTCTATCTATGTTGCTATCGGTCAGAAAGCTTCAACCATCGCTAACGTGGTTCGTAAGCTGGAAGAGCACGGCGCATTGAAGAACACCATCGTTGTTGTTGCCTCTGCTTCTGAAGCAGCTGCACTGCAATACCTGGCGCCATATGCTGGTTGTGCTATGGGTGAATACTTCCGTGACCGCGGTGAAGATGCACTGATCGTATACGATGACCTGTCTAAGCAGGCTGTTGCTTACCGTCAGATCTCTCTGCTGCTGCGTCGTCCACCAGGCCGTGAAGCATTCCCTGGTGACGTTTTCTACCTCCACTCCCGTCTGCTGGAGCGTGCTGCTCGCGTGAGCGAAGAGTACGTAGAAAAGTTCACCAACGGTGAAGTGAAAGGCAAAACCGGTTCTCTGACTGCACTGCCAATCATCGAAACTCAGGCGGGCGACGTTTCTGCGTTCGTACCGACCAACGTGATTTCGATCACCGATGGCCAGATCTTCCTGCAAACTGAGCTGTTCAACGCCGGTATCCGTCCTGCGGTTGACCCAGGTATCTCAGTATCCCGTGTTGGTGGTGCTGCGCAGACCAAGATCATCAAAAAGCTGTCTGGTGGTATCCGTACCGCACTGGCTCAGTACCGTGAACTGGCGGCATTCGCACAGTTCTCTTCTGACCTGGATGACGCAACTAAGCGTCAGCTGGATCACGGCCAGAAAGTAACCGAGCTGATGAAGCAGAAGCAGTACTCTCCAATGTCTGTATTTGAGCAGGCGCTGGTGATTTTCTCTGCTGAGAAAGGTTACCTGAAAGATGTTGAGCTGACGAAGCTGGCAGATTTCGAAGCTGCGTTACTGTCTTACGCCAAGAGTCAATTCGCTGAGCTGGTTGCTCAGATTGATGAAACGGGTGCGTGGAACAACGAAGTTGAAGCCCAGTTCGTGAAACTGGTTGAAGATTTCAAAGCGACCCAGACTTGGTAATTGGTTGGTGATCGCAAGCGATCACCAGCTCAAGGAGAGTAACGATGGCCGGCGCAAAAGAGATACGTAACAAGATCGGCAGTGTGAAAAACACTCAGAAGATCACCAAAGCGATGGAGATGGTTGCTGCGTCTAAAATGCGTAAATCGCAAGACGCGATGGAATCATCACGCCCATACGCACAAACAATGCGCAAAGTGATCGGTCATATCGCCCTTGGTAGCCTCGAGTATAAGCATCCTTATCTTGAGGAGCGTGAGGCCAAGCGCGTAGGTTACATCATTGTTTCGACTGACCGCGGTCTGTGTGGTGGCTTGAACGTGAACATGTTCAAACAAGCTATTCACGGCATGAAGGCCTGGTCAGATAAAGGCGCTGAGGTTGAGCTGGCCCTGATTGGTGCCAAAGCTACAGCTTTCTTTAACAACTACGGTGGCCGTGTTGCGGCTCAGGTAACAGGTCTGGGTGACAAGCCTTCTGTTGATGAGCTGATCGGTACCGTGGGTGTCATGCTGAAGAAATATGATGAAGGCCAACTGGACCGTCTGTATCTGGTGTACAACAAATTTGTGAACACCATGGTGCAAGCGCCAGTGATCGATCAATTGCTGCCTTTGCCTAAGTCAGAAGACGAAGAAATGAAACGCAACCATGCTTGGGACTATATTTATGAGCCTGAGCCAAAACCTCTGCTGGATACCCTGCTGGTTCGCTATGTCGAATCTCAGGTCTATCAGGGTGTGGTCGAAAACCTTGCCTGTGAGCAAGCGGCCCGAATGGTTGCGATGAAAGCAGCAACTGATAATGCAGGTAACTTGATTGACGAACTGCAACTTGTGTACAACAAAGCCCGTCAGGCTGCGATCACACAAGAGCTGTCGGAAATCGTTTCTGGTGCCTCCGCTGTTTAAGGCAAAGAATTAATAAGTTTAGAGGATTAACGATGGCTACAGGTAAGATCGTACAGATCATCGGTGCGGTAGTCGACGTAGAGTTTCCACAGGATTCTGTACCCCAGGTATATGATGCCCTGCACGTTGATGCCAAAGAAAAAGGTACCTTGGTACTGGAAGTTCAGCAGCAGCTGGGCGGTGGCGTAGTTCGTGGTATCGCCATGGGTAGTTCTGATGGCCTGCGTCGTGGTCTGTCTGTTGAAAACACAGGTCGACCAATTGAAGTACCAGTCGGTACAGCGACTCTGGGACGTATCATGAACGTTCTGGGTCAGCCAATTGACGAGTGCGGTGAAATCGGTGAAGAAGAGCGTTACTCAATTCACCGTGCAGCACCAAGCTACGAAGAGCAGTCGAACGCAGTTGAACTGCTGGAAACCGGCGTAAAAGTTATTGACCTGGTTTGCCCATTCGCGAAGGGTGGTAAAATCGGTCTGTTCGGTGGTGCGGGTGTTGGTAAGACCGTCAACATGATGGAACTGATCAACAACATCGCCCTGAAACACTCAGGTCTGTCTGTATTCGCCGGTGTTGGTGAGCGGACGCGTGAAGGTAACGACTTCTACCACGAGATGCAGGAAGCCGGGGTTGTAAACCTGGAGAAACCTGAAGAATCTAAAGTAGCAATGGTTTACGGTCAGATGAACGAGCCACCGGGTAACCGTCTGCGTGTTGCTCTGACTGGCCTGACCATGGCTGAGAAGTTCCGTGATGAAGGCCGTGACGTACTGCTGTTCATCGATAACATCTATCGTTACACCCTGGCCGGTACAGAGGTATCTGCACTGCTGGGTCGTATGCCTTCTGCAGTAGGTTACCAGCCTACACTGGCAGAAGAGATGGGTGTGCTTCAGGAGCGTATCACCTCGACCAAGACTGGTTCTATCACATCTGTACAGGCCGTTTACGTTCCTGCGGATGACTTGACGGACCCGTCTCCGGCGACCACGTTCGCCCACCTGGATGCGACTGTTGTACTGTCTCGTCAGATTGCTTCTCTGGGTCTGTACCCAGCGATCGACCCACTGGATTCTACATCTCGTATGCTGGATCCGCTGGTGGTTGGTCAGGAGCACTATGATATCGCGCGTGGTGTTCAAAGCACCCTGCAGCGTTACAAAGAGCTGAAAGACATCATTGCCATTCTGGGTATGGACGAGCTGTCTGAAGAAGATAAGCAAGCTGTTGCCCGTGCACGTAAGATTGAGCGTTTCCTGACTCAGCCTTACCACGTTGCACAGGTCTTCACTGGCGACCCGGGTATCTACGTTCCACTGAAAGATACCCTGCGCAGCTTCAAAGGCCTGCTGGCTGGCGAATACGACGACATTCCAGAGCAGGCATTCATGTACTGCGGCGCGATCGAAGACGCACTGGAAAACGCGAAGAAGCTGTAAGCTGAACAGGAGGCGACATGGCAGCGATAACTTTCCATCTGGATGTAGTAAGCGCAGAGAAGAGTCTCTTTTCTGGTCGTGCTGAAAATATCCAGGTGACCGGCAGCGAAGGTGAACTGGGTATTCACGCAGGCCACACTCCGCTGCTGACCGCTATCACGCCCGGAATGGTTCGGATCGTAAAACAACACGGTGAGGAAGAAGTGATCTACCTCTCCGGTGGTATGCTGGAAGTTCAGCCGGGGACAGTGACTGTTCTGGCTGATACAGCTATCCGTGGTGTTGATCTGGACGCAGCCAAGGCTGAAGAAGCGAAACGTCAGGCTGAGGAGCGTATCCACAATCAGCACGGCGATATCGACTTCGCGCAAGCGGCCAGTGACCTGGCGAAAGCAATCGCTCAGCTTCGAGTTATCGAGCTGACCAAGCGTAAGCGTTAATCAGGCACCTGAGCAAAAAAGCGACCCCTTGGGTCGCTTTTTTTATATCTGTAGATTTCTTTCCGGCGGAAACTGCAGGAACAGTTCACAAAGCAGGCACTCGCCTGTATGCATTGTGTCAATAATATGCGGCAAAGGCTTATATCGGGCGCTCTGTGCCGATACAATGCATCAAGATAATTTTCACCATCATTAGAAGGGACACTGATTCATGAGCTTCAGCGCTGTGATCCTGGCTGCGGGTAAAGGCACTCGCATGTATTCTGCCCTGCCGAAAGTACTGCATACGCTGGCGGGCAAACCTATGGTTAAACACGTGATCGATACCTGCACCGATGCAGGGGCTGCCCATCTTCACCTGGTTTATGGTCATGGCGGCGATTTGATGAAAGAACGCCTGGTTGGAGAACCGGTGAACTGGGTTCTGCAGGCTGAGCAACTGGGAACCGGTCATGCGGTGAATCAGGCGGCTGAGTCTTTCGCGGATGATGAGCAGGTGCTGGTGCTGTACGGTGATGTCCCGCTGATCAGCAGCGAAACGTTGGAAAACCTGCTGGATGCACAACCGGAAGGCGGGATCGGTCTGCTGACTGTGGTGCTGGAAGATCCGACCGGTTATGGCCGGATTGTACGTGAAGATGAGGCCGTGGTTGCGATTGTTGAACAGAAAGATGCGACCGAGGCACAAAAAGCCATCTGTGAAATCAATACCGGTGTGCTGGTGGCGAATGGTGGTGATCTGAAGCGCTGGCTGGGTCAGCTGAAGAATGACAACGCTCAGGCTGAGTACTACCTGACCGATATCATCGCAATGGCGCATGCAGAAGGCCGTCAGATCCAGGCGGTTCATCCGGCCATGGCGGTGGAAGTTGAAGGCGTGAACAACCGTGTTCAGCTGGCGCGTCTGGAGCGGGCTTATCAGTTGATGCAGGCTGAGCGGTTGCTGGAGCAGGGAGTCATGCTGCGTGATCCGGCCCGTTTTGATCTGCGAGGGACACTACAGTGTGGTCAGGATGTGGAAATTGATGTCAATGTTGTGATCGAAGGCAACGTGACATTGGGGAATAACGTCGTGATTGGCGCTGGTTCTGTTCTGATTGACTGTGAAATTGACGATAACACCCTGATTCGTCCTTACAGCATCGTGGAAGGTGCGACGGTCGGTGAAGACTGTACGGTCGGTCCGTTTACCCGCCTGCGTCCGGGTGCTGAGCTGGTCGGTGATTCTCATGTCGGTAACTTTGTCGAGATGAAGAAGGCCCGTCTGGGTCAAGGGTCGAAAGCCAACCATCTGACTTATCTGGGGGATGCTGAGATCGGTGACCGCGTGAACATTGGTGCAGGAACCATTACCTGTAACTATGATGGTGCCAATAAGTTCCGGACTGAAATTGAAGACGATGTATTTGTGGGCTCGGATACGCAGCTGATCGCTCCGGTGAAAATCGGCAAAGGTGCCACCATTGGTGCCGGTGCAACGATCAACCGGGATGTGGGTGAAGGTGAGTTAGTGATTACCCGCGCCCCGGCCCGGACAATCAAAGGCTGGAAGCGGCCTGAGAAGAAAAAATAATCCGAATCCCGGAACAGAGAAGGCAGCGCATCGGCGCTGCTTTTTTGGATCTGCAGTCACACCTCCTCGCAACAACGTTTCAGCGCTTTTGGTAATTTCTTGATCTCAGTTGTTTTGTTTTGCTATATTTGGTTTCAGTTCGAAACTTAAATCATAAGAAAAACTTTTATGTCGAAACGAAACACTCAGCAACGGCGTCATGCCATTGTGGCGATGGTGAATGAACAGGGCGAAGTCAGTGTGGATGCACTGGCCCAGCAGTTTGCGACGTCTGAAGTCACCATCCGCAAAGATCTCGCGGCGTTAGAAACCACAGGTCTGCTGTTGCGCCGTTACGGCGGTGCGATTGCCATGCCGTCTGAAATCGTCGCCGCCGGGCACGAACCTGAAGTTTCGATTCGAAAGCAAGCTATCGCTCAGGCCGCAGCTGCCCGTATTCGTGACCATAACCGGATGATTATCGATAGCGGCAGCACCACGGCGGCGCTGATTGGATTGCTGGGTGACAAGCAGGGACTGATCGTGATGACCAACTCGCTCAATGTTGCCAATGCCCTCAATGAACTGGAAAACGAACCCACGCTGCTGATGACCGGTGGCACCTGGGACCCTCATTCTGAAGCCTTTCAGGGGCAAGTCGCGGAGTCTGTCCTGCGTTCCTATGATTTTGACCAGCTGTTTATCGGTGCAGACGGTATCGACATCAGTCGCGGCACCACCACTTTCAATGAGCTGATTGGCCTGAGCCGGGTTATGGCTGAAGTTTCCCGCGAAGTGGTGGTGATGGTCGAATCCAGCAAGGTCGGCCGTCGTATCCCCAATCTGGAACTGCCGTGGAGCAGTATCAACACCCTGATCACCGATGAAGGGCTGGATCCGGCCGCCAGGGCGGAAATTGAACAACAAGGGGTGCAGGTGATCTGTGCCGCCATCAATCAATAACGATATTTTTGCAGGAGAATCCTATGTGTGGAATCGTTGGGGCTGTTGCCCAGCGTGATGTAGCTGGCATTCTGATTGAAGGCCTGCGCCGTCTGGAATACCGGGGTTATGACTCGGCTGGTGTGGCGGTCGTCGATGGCAGCAACGCGCTGAATCGTGTTCGTCGTCTGGGTAAAGTTCAGGAACTGGCGGATGCGGTTGCGGCCAGTCCGATTTCCGGCGGCACCGGCATCGCACATACCCGCTGGGCGACCCATGGTGAGCCATCGGAAACCAATGCTCACCCGCACATGTCCGGTGATGAGATTGCCATTGTGCACAACGGCATTATTGAAAATCATGAATCCCTGCGCGCAGTGCTGACTGAACGTGGTTATACTTTCCTTTCTCAGACAGATACCGAAGTGATTGCTCACCTGGTTGACTGGGAATTGCGCACAGCAGCCACCCTGCTGGAAGCCGTGCAGAAGACTGTAACTCAGCTGGAAGGTGCCTACGGCACTGTGGTCATGGACCGTCGCGATCCGAGCCGGATTGTGGTTGCCCGTTCCGGCAGCCCGCTGGTGATCGGCTATGGTGTGGATGAGCATTTTGTGGCTTCTGATCAGCTGGCCCTGCTGCCGGTCACCCGCCGTTTTGCATTCCTGGAAGAAGGGGATGTGGCCGAAGTGACCCGTTTTGACGTGAAGATTTTTGACAAGCACGGCGAGCCGGTTGCACGCGAAATTAAAGAATCTGAAGTTTCCCATGACGCCGGCGACAAGGGCCAGTACCGCCATTACATGCTGAAAGAAATCTACGAGCAGCCGATTGCCCTGCAGCGCACGATGGAAGGCCGTCTGGCGAATGGTCAGGTTCTGGCTTCTGCGTTTGGTGAGCATGCTGCCGAGCTGCTGCAGAAAGTGAAGCATGTGCAGATCATTGCCTGCGGTACCAGCTACCATGCGGGTCTGGTTGCCCGTTACTGGCTGGAGCAATGGGCCGGTGTGTCCTGTAATGTGGAGATTGCCTCCGAATTCCGTTACCGCAAATCGCATGTGTTTGAGAACAGCCTGCTGGTGACGCTGTCTCAGTCCGGTGAAACCGCCGATACCCTGGCGGCGTTGCGTCTGGCGAAAGAGATGGGTTACATGGCCAGCCTGACGATTTGTAACGTGCCGGGGTCATCCCTGGTGCGCGAATCCGATCTGGCTTACATGATGAAAGCCGGGGCAGAAATCGGTGTGGCTTCAACCAAAGCCTTTACCGTTCAGCTGGCGGGCCTGCTGATGCTGGTGGCTGCGATTGGCCGTGGCAATCAGACCATGGATGAAACACAGGAAGCACAACTGGTGTCGGCCCTGCAAAGCCTGCCGTCTAAAATTGAGCAGACTCTGGCGATGGCGGGCGACATTGAAGCACTGGCGGAAGATTTCGCAGATAAGCATCATGCCCTGTTCCTGGGCCGTGGTGAGCAGTCTCCGATTGCGATGGAAGGTGCGCTGAAGCTGAAAGAGATCTCTTACATTCATGCGGAAGCCTATGCAGCAGGCGAGCTGAAACACGGTCCGCTGGCCCTGATCGATGCCGACATGCCGGTGATTGTGGTGGCGCCGAACAATGAATTGCTGGAGAAACTGAAGTCGAACGTGGAAGAAGTCCGTGCCCGTGGCGGCCTGATGTATGTGTTTGCGGATGTGAATGCCCACTTCGCCAGCGATGACACCATGACCGTGCTGAACGTACCGCACTGTGATGAGTTTATCGCGCCGATCCTCTATACCCTGCCATTGCAGCTGCTGTCTTATTACGTCGCGCTGATCAAAGGGACGGATGTCGATCAGCCCCGGAACCTGGCCAAGTCTGTAACGGTTGAGTAAGTCCGGTTGATCTTCACCTCGGTGAGATTGCCATTCAGGATGTTCTGCTGCGTCAGAATTCAGTCCTGAACATAGCATGTGATGTCTATTTCAAGCCTCCTGTCGGGTCATACCCGGCAGGAGGTTTTTCATTGTGGGATTCATCTTGTTAATGGATATTTAACTTGTATCATATGTCGCCGGGATGTAGCGGACGAAAGAGCGAATGACGTGAAAGGAGTCTCGTAGATGCGCAGGATGTCGTGGTCAATCTGTGGGTTGCTGACCCTCAATGGGATAACGATTTTAGGGAATGCCCTCACAGAGGTGGCTATCCCCTGGCTCATTCTGGAAATCTCAGACAGCCCGGCTCTGGTTGCTGCTGTGATGGCTGCGAAAATCACCCCTGTGATTTTGTCGACTTTCTTTAGCGCGCCATTTGTCGATCGGTTAGGGGCATTCAGGGCGTCGGTCCTTTCTGATCTGGTGAACTTTTTCAGTGTCTTGCTGATCCCTGTTTTCTATCATGCTGATCTGCTGACCCTCAGTCTTCTGGCGGCATTGCTGGTGCTCAGCACGTTATTGGATACCCCAAGCCGTTTAGCCAAGGATGTGATTTTAAGACATGAAATCAAACGGCATCAGTTGGATCATCACCTGATTAATGGGGTGAATACCACCCTGGAAAACATCTGTGATCTTTTGGGCCCGGTGGTTGCGGCTCTGATTGTGGCGGCTTTTGGCACGATCAGCGCTCTGTACTTTGATGCAGCGACATTCTTCGCGGTTGCATTCGGCATGATTGTTCTGAAGAAGCATTTCAGGCCGGAGGCGGAACGCACGAAGCCTGATTCTGCCCCTCCGCTGAGGTATTTTTCAGAAGGGATGAAGTACCTGAGACAGCAGCGCGCCCTTTTGTCTGTGCTTTACCTCAGTGCCACGGTTAATCTTGTCATCACCCCGTTCCTTTTTGTCTATCTGCCCTATTTGAACAAGTTTGTATTTGAGTCCGTGATGAGTCTGGGGGTATCCATGACATGCTTCGGGGCCGGTACCAGCGTTTCGTCTTTGCTTTTTGGCTTTTTCGGCAAGCGGTTTTCGAACCGGCAGATCATGTTCACGGGCTACTTATCGCTGGCGGTGGTGCTTCTCTCAATGTCATTCTTCGCGAGCCAGCCGCTGTTTTTCATTCAGCTTTTTGTTATCGGGCTGTGCCTCGGGTTTGCTGGTCCGATTGAAGTCACCCTGATCCAAACCGTGGTGCCTGAAGCTTTGTTCGGGCGGGTGATGACGCTGTTCTCTTCTGTCCGCTTTCTTTCGGTTCCCGCCGGCTATTTGGTGTTCGGCTGGCTCTTAGAGTCGGCTTTCGCGAACTGGACGCCGGTCGTCATGGCCAGTACCGTGCTGATGGGGGTCATTGCTTACTGGCGGATGAATACGGCTTCCTCCATACGCTTGAACCCGGCAGAAATTGAAAAGGACGTGTAAGACGTTCGCTTCATATTCAACGGGTTGCCCGGAATCCGTCCGGGTCAGTGACTGCTGAGTCAGACAACCCTGTCTTAGCGTTGAGATAAAGGCGTCAATTGTGGCGCCTGGATTCGGTTTACGCTCCGCCCTGATCCCCAGCGTCTATGATTGAATACAGAAGTGACGTTTTTATTTGCGAAATCAGACGCTTTGCCTGAATCCTTCCGGTTTTGCATTGCACTTTGCAAGATGAGAATGTGGCTTCATATAACGTGCTGATAATAAATAAAAAAATAATAGCTCCTGAGTTGGCTGATTTTATGCTGGCCTTTGGTCAGTACATATTGCAGTGGTGGAGGTATTGATGACAGATCCTAAAGCGATGATCGCCTCGCGAATCAAGGAAGCGCGAGAGTGGAAAGGCCTGACTCAGGTACATATGGCCCAGCAGTTGGGCGTGGCGCGGCAAACTTATCTGGACCTGGAAACCGGAAAGACGGAACCCAAGGTGCGTTTGCTGTCAGCGATTTCGGAAATCACCGAGCGGCCGCTGACCTGGTTTGTTTACGGTGATGAGGGACTCGAGATTCTGGAAAGTGAATATAAAGAAGAAATTGATCGCCTGTTGCAGTATTTCAGCCGGTTGCCCCATTCGGCCCGGAATGTGATTTTGCAGCAGAGTATCAACCTGGCCAGTTTCATGGCGGAATATACCCGTGCGCTGACACAAAAAGATAAGTCCTGAAATCGCCCGGTAATCATCAGGGAATGACGGATCAGCAAGAGAAAACAGCCCCGGCATGCGGGGCTGTTTTTGTCGCTTATTGGGCCAGGAAAAAGCGGTAGGCCGGGTTGTCGGTCTCGTCTTTCCACTGGTAACCCAGTTCACGCAGGTGACTGGTGAACGACAGCAGGTCGTGATCTTCCAGTTCAAAACCGCACAGGACCCGGCCGTAGTCAGCGCCGTGGTTGCGGTAGTTGAACAGGCTGATGTTCCAGTGGGTGCCCAGCGTGGTCAGGAATCTGAGCAGCGCGCCCGGATATTCGGGAAACTCAAAGCTGTACAGCCGTTCTTGCAACGGTTTGGACGGCCGGCCGCCAATCATATAGCGAACGTGCACTTTGGCCATCTCGTCATCTGACAGATCCACCACCGGATAACCGCCTTTGCGCAGATCGGTAATGATGCTGTCCAGTTCTTCCTGTCCCTGGATCAGTCGGATACCGACAAAAACATTGGCCAGGGTGTCATCGTTGTAACGGTAGTTGAACTCAGTGACCGCCCGGCCGCCCAGCAGGCGACAGAAATCAAGGAAGGCGCCCGGCCGTTCCGGTACGGTGACAGCCAGCAGTCCTTCTCGTTTTTCACCCAGTTCGCAGCGTTCCGACACATAGCGCAGGCCGTGGAAGTTGAGGTTGGCACCGGACAAAATCGAGGCGAGCTGTTTGCCTTTCACCTGATGCTGTTCGCTGTATTTCTTCAGACCGGCCAGCGCCAGCGCGCCGGATGGCTCGGCGATGGCCCGGGTATCTTCGAAGATATCTTTGACTGCCGCACAAATCTCGTCACTGCTGACGGTAATGACATCATCCAGATACTGCTGACACAGACGGAACGTTTCATCACCGATGCGCTTCACCGCGACCCCGTCGGCAAATTGCCCGACCTGATCCAGCGTGACCGGTTCACCGGCATCCAGCGCGGCCCGCAGACAGGCGGAGTCTTCGGCTTCCACGCCGATCACTTTAATTTCCGGCATCAGCTGCTTGAGCAGGACCGACACGCCTGCCGCCAGACCGCCGCCTCCGACAGGGACGAAGACATAGTCGAGATGGCCGTTCTGCTGTACCAGTTCAATCCCTATTGTGCCCTGCCCGGCGATCACTGCCGGGTGATCGAACGGGGGAATGAAGGTGTAGTGATGTTTTTCTGCCAGCTCAATGGCATAGGCTTTCGCTTCATCAAAGTTGCTGCCGTGCAGCATCACTTCGCCGCCGAAGCTTTTGACAGCCTCCACCTTGATATCCGGGGTGGTCCGTGGCATCACAATGATGGCTTTCACGTTCAGCTGGCGGGAGGACAGTGCCAGTCCCTGAGCGTGGTTGCCTGCCGAAGCCGCAATCACACCGGCCTGACGCTGTGCCGGTGTCAGCTGGGACATCATATTGTAGGCACCGCGCAGTTTGAATGAGTGCACGGGCTGGCGGTCTTCACGCTTGATCTGGATACGGTTGCCCAACCGGCTTGACAGCCGCTCCATCTCCTGCAACGGGGTGACCTGCGCCACTTCGTAGACCGGTGCGCGCAGCGTCTCCCTTAAATAGTCAGCCCCGCTGAGAAACTCAGCGGCTCTGGCCTGTGTCAGCTCACTCATCATACTTACCCTTCCAGCTTGGATTTGTCGCGAACCGCACCTTTATCAGCACTGGTGGCCAGGTTGGCATAGGCGCGCAGGGCAAAAGACACCGTACGCTGGCGATCTACCGGTTTCCAGCCGCGTGCATCAGCAGCGGCACGGCGTTTGGCCAGCGTCGCGTTATCAACTTTGAGTTCGATGCTGCGGTTTGGAATGTCGATCGCTACCCGGTCGCCGTCTTCAATCAGACCGATGGTGCCGCCATTGGCCGCTTCCGGAGACACGTGACCGATTGACAAGCCACTGGTGCCACCGGAGAAACGACCGTCGGTGATCAGGGCGCAGTCCTTGCCCAGTCCCATCGACTTGAGATAGGTGGTCGGATACAGCATTTCCTGCATACCCGGGCCGCCTTTCGGGCCTTCATAGCGGATGATGACCACATCGCCTGCTTTGACTTTGCCGCCCAGAATTCCTTCCACGGCAGTTTCCTGGCTTTCGAATACAACCGCCGGGCCTTCAAAGGTCAGACAGCTTTCGTCCACACCGGCGGTTTTGACAATACATCCGTCAATCGCCATGTTACCGGACAGCACCGCCAGACCGCCGTCCTGACTGAAGGCGTGTTCTTTGCTGCGGATACAGCCGTTCTCGCGGTCATCATCCAGACTGTCCCAGCGGCAGTCCTGAGAAAATGCCTGTGTGGTCCGGATCCCGGCCGGACCGGCACGGAAGAAAGACTGTACGGCTTCGGAGTCGGTTTGCTTGATATCGTACTGCGTCAGTGCTTCGGCCAGCGTCATTCCCAGCACGTTCGGGACATCATTGTGCAGCAGTCCAGCCCGATCCAGTTCACCCAGAATGCCGTAAACCCCGCCCGCACGATGGACATCTTCCATGTGATATTTCTGGGTTGATGGCGCCACCTTGCACAGGTGCGGAACCTTGCGTGACATGCGGTCGATATCTTCCATGGTGAAATCGATTTCGCCTTCCTGCGCGGCGGCCAGCAGGTGCAGCACCGTATTAGTTGAACCGCCCATGGCGATATCCAGCGCCATGGCATTCTCGAAGGCCTGTTTATTGGCGATATTACGCGGCAGGACGCTGGCATCGTCCTGCTCGTAGTAGCGTTTGGTCAGCGTGACAATTCGCTGGCCTGCGGTCAGGAACAGTTCCTTACGGTCGGCATGGGTGGCCAGACAGGAGCCGTTGCCCGGCTGGCTCAGACCCAGGGCTTCAGTCAGGCAGTTCATGGAGTTGGCCGTGAACATACCGGAGCAGGATCCGCAGGTCGGACAGGCGGAACGTTCGATCTGCTCGCTTTGTTCGTCGGAAACTTTCGGATCGGCGCCCTGGATCATGGCATCAACCAGATCCAGTTTGAGGATCTGATCCGACAGTTTGGTTTTGCCGGCTTCCATCGGGCCGCCGGAAACGAAGATCACCGGAATGTTCAGGCGCATAGAGGCCATCAGCATCCCCGGGGTGATTTTGTCGCAGTTAGAAATACAGACCATGGCATCGGCACAATGGGCGTTGACCATGTATTCGACCGAGTCGGCAATCAGCTCGCGGGACGGCAGGGAATACAGCATGCCGCCGTGGCCCATTGCGATACCGTCGTCGACGGCAATAGTGTTGAATTCTTTGGCAATCCCACCGGCTTTTTCGATTTCGGCTGCAACCAGCTGGCCGAGATCTTTGAGGTGCACGTGGCCCGGTACAAACTGGGTAAAGGAGTTAACAACGGCGATGATGGGTTTGCCAAAATCTTCATCTTTGACTCCGGTGGCACGCCACAGGGCGCGGGCACCGGCCATATTTCGGCCGTGGGTGGTGGTGGCGGAGCGGTACTTAGGCATAACGTGAAATTCCTTTTTGAGCCGCCGGTATGCAAGATACCGGCGGGACATTGCTGTGCTTGCTTATTATAGTGTGGTTTATTTTTCGGCCGGGTAGACCGGATCCAGCCAGCCCCATTTGTCTTCGGTCTGGCCGTTGAACAGGCCGAAGAATGCCGACTGGACTTTCTCGGTGATCGGGCCGCGTTTGCCCTCACCCACGGTGATCTGATCCACACTGCGAACCGGAACGATTTCAGCGGCGGTACCGGTCATGAAGATTTCATCGGCCAGATACAGGGCTTCACGGGCAATGTTTTCCTCGCGGATTTCGTAGCCCATTTCGGTTGCCAGGGTCACGATCGCATCGCGGGTGATACCCGGCAGAATGGCGCTGGTGGCCGGTGGCGTGGAAATCACACCGTTGCGGATGACGAAGATGTTCTCACCGGCTCCTTCGGAGAGGTAACCGCGCACATCGAGCGCGATGCCTTCTGCATAGCCGTGACGACGGGCTTCCCCTCCCACCAGCAGTGAAGACAGGTAATTCCCGCCAGCTTTGGCTGCTGTCGGAATGGTATTGGGTGCCGCGCGGTTCCAGCTGGACACCATGGCGTCCACCCCGTTCGCCAGGGCTTCTTCGCCCAGATACGCACCCCAGGAGAAGGCTGCAATAATCAGGTCCATTTCGGTGCCGTTTGGCGGGCAAACGCCAAGACCGACATTCGGGACATAGCCCAGCGGGCGAATGTAAGCAGAAGTCAGTTTGTTGGCTCGCAGGGTCTCGCGGCAGGCTTCCATCAGTTCATCCACGGTATACGGGATCGGAAAGCGGTAGATTTTGGCTGAATCTTTCAGGCGCTCCATGTGCTCACGATGACGGAAGACGATCGGACCTTTCGGGGTGTCATAGCAACGGATGCCTTCAAAAACGGAAGTGCCGTAATGCAGAGCGTGGGTCAGCACGTGAACTTTCGCGTCCTGCCAAGGAACCATTTCGCCGTTGAACCAGATGTAATCTGCTGTGTTTGCCATTGTCTAATCCTTTCGTTATGCGCTGATTTGTTGTTTTTGTTGCTGCTCTAAAATAGTAACGCCGGTGACATCCCACAATTTGTCCAACTGATTGTAGAGGGCAAGGATGGGACGCTCACTATCGACCGTGACTTCAATGTCGACGGACTTATAGTCTTCACTATGCGCCATTGAAAACTGTTTTACCATGAATCCGCGGTGGCGTGTGATCCGGAGAACACGTTCCAGGAGTTCAGGACGGCTGGCAGCTTGGATCGTTAAAGTATGCTGAGTCATTGTGGTTCCTCCATCATGTCGTGGTTGGCACCACCGGGGGGAACCAGTGGCCAGACGTTATCAGCTTCAGAAATGGCAACGTGCAGCAGATAGGCTGTTTCGCTTGCCAGCAGGGTCTCCAGCGCCGGACCAACTTCTTCCTTGCGCGTAATGGTCTGGCCCGGGATGCCGAAGGCACTGGCCAGGGTGACGAAATCCGGGTTATCGGACAGAATGGTTTCGCTGTAGCGGCCATCGAAAAACAGTTCCTGCCACTGGCGGACCATGCCCAGACGCTGGTTGTCCAGCAGGATAATTTTCACCGGCAGGCCCAGACGGCGGATGGTGCCCAGCTCCTGCACATTCATCATGAAAGAGCCGTCGCCGGAGACCAGCACCACCTGATCATCCGGGCGGGACAGTTTGGCGCCGATGGCCGCCGGCAGACCGAAGCCCATGGTGCCGAGACCGGCAGAGGTCAGCAGGTTGTGGGGCTGGCGATGGGCAACATGCTGCGCGACCCACATCTGATGCTGGCCGACATCCGTACTGATCACTGTCCGGTCGTCCATCGTGTCTGACAGCTGTTTCAGCAGCAGCGGCGCGTAGATCCGCTCGCCCGGATGGTCATAGCGCCAGCCGTTTTCTGACATCAGACTGGTGATGTGCTGTTGCCATGGTACCAGTGACATCGGGCGGGCCAGCTGGGGCAGTACTGTGCTGATATCGCAACGCAGGGCGGCATGGGCACGGCGCAGTTTGCCCAGTTCGGCCGGATCGATATCCAGATGAATCACTTTGGCATGGGGCGCGAAGGTATCCAGCTTGCCGGTTACCCGGTCGTCAAAGCGGGCACCGACCGCAATCAGCAGATCAGATTCCTGGACCGCCAGATTCGCGGCTTTGGTGCCGTGCATACCCAGCATGCCCAGATGATAGGGATAATCTTTGTCGACAACGCCCAGGCCTTTCAGGGTCGATACCGCCGGCATCTGTGTGGTGGCGAGGAAATCGCGGACCTGATCGACTGCACCCGCCAGTTGGACGCCGCCGCCGACATAAAGGATTGGGCGCTGGCTGTCGGCTAACAATTGCTGTGCCAGTGCAAACTGTTCCGGATCGGTGGCAGGTAAGGCCGGCGCTTCGTGCAGCGGTGCCAGCGGATGGTCAATTGCAGTCAGCTGGACGTCTTTGGCGATATCGACCAGCACCGGACCCGGCCGACCGCTCTGGGCGATTTCAAAGGCTTCATTCAGCACAGCTGGCAGCTCGCTCGGATCTGTGACCAGATAGCTGTGTTTGGTGCATGACAGTGACATGCCCAGTACATCCACTTCCTGAAAGGCATCGGTGCCGATCATCGGGCTGGCGACCTGACCGGTAATGGCAACCAGCGGTATGGAATCGAGCATGGCATCAGCCAGTCCGGTGATCAGGTTGGTAGCGCCCGGTCCTGAGGTCGCCAGGCAGACACCAAGGGTGTTGCTGGCTCTGGCATAGCCGATGGCGGCCATGGCGGCTCCCTGTTCGTGGCGACACAGAACATGCCGGAGTCCGCCGTCGTACAAGGCATCATAGATGGGCATGATTGCGCCGCCCGGATATCCGAATACGGTGCTCACCCCTTGTTGCTTCAAGGCTTCTACTACTAACTCTGCGCCTGTCATCATGGCTCCCTGTTTTTGATGACCTTGGCCGGTTGCTGCGATTTATTGGTTTGGTGCAGTCTTTTCCCGGCTCAGGTATGAAAAAAGCCCCCGGACCTTTCGGTGCGGGGGCTTTTTCTGCGTGTGTTTGCTTGTGTGCTATTTTCCGCCTGCCAGCCCCCGTCGCGGTGAAATAATCACCACGATGACGTTGATAATGAGGACTAGTAGGTTGAGGTTAAATAGCATTGACTTGTCTGTCCAAAATTCTTGTATAGATGTTGTGCGCCTTTAGTCTTATCACAGACTTTCGTCGCATGACAAGAAATTTGTTGTGGTTATTTTCAATACGCATTGGATATCTTGCAGACATTGTGCTGCCTCACCTCAGATATTTAGTGAGAAGGTGGTTAATTTCGATATTCAAGGGGATGAAAATGACGCTGGCAATCGTGCACAGTAGGGCTTGTGTCGGAGTTGATGCTCCGGCTGTTACCGTTGAAGTTCACCTCAGTAATGGTCTGCCTGCGGTGAATCTGGTTGGGCTGCCGGAGACGACGGTGAAGGAAGCGAGAGACCGGGTCAGAAGTGCCATCGTGAATGCCAATTTCGAATTTCCGGCCCGGCGGATTACGGTCAATCTGGCGCCCGCGGACTTGCCGAAAGAAGGCGGTCGGTTTGATCTGCCCATCGCTTTGGGTATTCTTGCAGCTTCCGGGCAGATTCCTGATAGTAAGCTGCACGATCATGAGTTTTTAGGGGAATTGGCGCTTTCCGGTGAACTGCGGCCAGTGAAAGGCGCCCTGCCCGCCGCACTGGCGGCCAAAGAGGCCAACCGTTGTCTGGTTTTGCCGGATGCCAATGGGGATCAGGCCGCGCTGGTGGGCCGCGACAGACACAAATCAGCCGCCAGTTTGCTGGCGGTCTGCGCTTATCTGTGTGGACAGGAGTCCTTGTCGCTGCATTGCCGGGAACCGGGACAGCGCGAGCAGGTAAATCACGGCCGGGACATGCAGGACATTATCGGTCAGCAGCAGGGAAAACGGGCGCTGGAAATTGCAGCTGCAGGCGGTCACAACCTGCTGTTTGTCGGCCCGCCCGGCACCGGTAAGACGATGCTGGCCTCGCGGCTGTGCGATCTGCTGCCCGAGATGGCTGTTGAGGAAGCACTGGAAACCGCTGCCATTACTTCTCTGACCGCTCAGTCGCTCCATGCCGGTAACTGGCGCAATCGTCCGTTTCGGGCACCGCATCATTCCAGTTCAATGGCAGCACTGGTCGGTGGCGGTTCGATCCCCCGCCCCGGTGAAATCTCGCTGGCTCATAACGGCATTTTGTTTTTAGATGAAATGCCGGAGTTTGAGCGGAAAGTGCTGGATTCTTTACGGGAACCGCTTGAATCTGGCGAGATCGTGATTTCTCGTGCCAGCAGCAAAACCACCTTTCCGGCACGGTTTCAGCTCATCGGGGCACTTAATCCCAGTCCGACCGGTTACTACGAAGGCAGCCAGGCGCGCACTAATCCTCAGGCGATATTGCGCTATTTGGGACGACTCTCCGGCCCTTTGCTGGACCGGTTTGATATGTCGATTGAAATACCAGCCCTGCCCCGGGGAACACTGGCGCAGGGCGGCGATCGAGGCGAAGCCACGCCTGTGATTAAGGAAAGAGTGGCTGAGGCACGCAGTCGGATGCATCACCGCAGTGGTAAGATCAATGCCCTTCTGGGAACCCGTGAGCTGGATAAACACTGTGCCCTGGCCAAAGTTGATGCGGAATTCCTCGAAACTGCCCTGCATCAACTCGGGCTGTCGATTCGCGCCTATCACCGGATTATTAAAGTTGCCCGCACTATCGCCGACTTGGCCGGTAAGCCTGACATTGAAAGGGCGCATCTGGCTGAGGCATTAGGCTACCGCGCCATGGATCGATTGCTGAAGCAATTGACGAGTCAGGTGGTGTGAACCGAACTTCTGCGTTTAATGCTGGTTGCTAAATTAAGAGATTGATTTTAGTTTGATTTGTTGGGTTTGGTGGTAATGTTGACGAGTATTTAAATCGGAAGTTGATATGAAAGATCATCCATTTTCAATCGCAGAAGGACGGACAAAGTTTTATCGTTTTCTGCGTTTCATACTGATGAATGTTGCATTTGCGATTGATGGCGTCTTGGTCACAATATTTATCAATATGCTCCCTAACTTATTTGGTGTGGATATTAATGCTCCCGTAATGGAGATGACAAATAAGTGGTTGGTTATTGGTCTTATTTTTCTGATAGGTTTGGGGTTTGTTTTCTTGATGTATTACTCTATGAGAGCCTGTGACTGGCTCAGTAAACAGCTCAGGATCTAGTGGTTGTTCGCTTTCCAGATTCATTTAGATATAAAAAAAGGGCCATCCGGCCCTTTTTTCATCGAGAAATCAGACTTATTTTTTCAGCAGGAAGTTGATGAGCTCGAAGTACTCATCGGCTGATTTCACTTTGTCGGTTTTTACCAGGTATTTATTGTTGACGATAACCGATGGGACGCCGGTCAGGCCACTGTCACGGAAGCCTTTGTTGTAACGATTGACCATCGAGTTCACAGCAAAGCTGTTGAAGGCACCATCGAAATCCTCAGCTTTGACACCGTTGTCCAGGAAGATTTGACGCAGTTCTTCGTCGTTACGCGGTGCTTTATTCAGCTTGTGGATCTGGCTGAACAGAACCGGGATCATCTTGTCTTCAATATCCAGGACCACGGAGGTTGCATAAGCCTTGCTCATGGAAGTACCCATGTTACCGCCCATGAAGGACACATGGTTTTTCTGGAACTTGGCATTGTCCGGAAGTTTGGTTTTCAGCTGCTGGATCAGGGGTTCGAAGTTGTAGCAGTGCGGGCAGTAAAACGAGAAATACTCAGTGACCACCTGATTGGAAGATTTTGGTTGTTCCAGTACCTGATAGTAGTCGCCTTCGGTAAACTGGGTGGCATAAGCCGAAAAAGACAGTAGCGCTGCGGTTGCCAGTGCGAAAAGTTGTTTAAACATGTATCGGGTTCTCCCTGAAAAATCAATGCCGTGCCTGATACAGGCACCAGCGTTCGGATTTAAGTCAGACTGATCACCATTGGGGCATCAGCTGCAGTGGCGGCTCGTCGAGGGCTGCCAGTTGTTCTTTGATGGCAAGGACTTGCCCTTCCCAGTATTTTGCATCAGCAAACCAGGGGAATGCACGCGGGAAGGCCGGATCCTGCCAGCGTTTTGCTAACCATGCCATGTAATGCACCATTCTGAGACCACGTAATGGTTCAATAAGTTGCAATTCACGGGGATCAAAATCGGCAAATTCTCCGTAAGCTTCGAGCAGAGTATCGAGCTGGGCCAGCTGATCGGCGCGGTCGCCGTTGAGCAGCATCCACAAGTCCTGAACGGCAGGGCCGTTTCGGGCATCGTCCAGATCGACAAATAGCGGGCCGTCTCTCCATAAAATGTTACCCGGATGGCAGTCTCCGTGGATCCTTAGTGGCTGCCAGTTGTTGTGCCATCTTTCAGTGAGTGCGGCAATCAGGCGATCGAGATCCTGAAAAAATGCATCTTCCAGATGCGCCGGAATAAAGCCGGACTGTGCCAGTACGCTCCGGGGCTGTAGGAGGTATTCATCCAGACCGATTGTCGGGCGGTGGATAAAAGTCCGTTGCTGACCTGCCTTGTGGATCCGGCCCAGGAAACGACCGACCTGTTCAATCTGGTCAAAATTATCGACCTCAAACTGACGTCCGCCCAGACTCGGGAAAAGCGCGAACCGGTGTTGCTCGAAGTGGTGCAGTGTATTGCCGTACATCATCAGCGGTGCGGCAAGCGGGATTTCCTGCTCGGCCAGCTCGGCGGCAAAATCGTGCTCTTCCTGGATCTGCGCATCTGTCCAGCGCTGTGGCCGATAGAATTTCACCACAAAACGGCGGTTTTCATCGTCGGTAAACTGGTACACCCGGTTTTCATAACTGTTCAGCGGCAACAGCCCGGAGGCGGCATAGACGCCGATGCTTTCCAGTGCATTGAGCAGCTGATCCGGGGTCAGGTCGGCAAAGCTGAAATCATCTAGTGCTGTCATGGTGTTACAGCCATCTTTAAAAAGGTTGCATCAGTATACAGCATAATGAAAAAGGGCCGTAAGCGGCCCTTTATTTACTTAACTTTGCACCCAAATGTGGCTTATCGCAGCTCACCGATAAACCGGCTGTCGGTGACTAAGCGGTTCACGTCGTCGTCGTCCTGCTGTTCCATCACAAAGCGGATGTCGACAATCGGACGAGCCAGCTCATAAGGGTCGACTCCCAGGCTGATCGGCAGGGTAAAGATTTCACCCGCTTCCACATGAACCTGTTTCGGGCCATACCATTCGACGCCTTCCAGCCCCTCAACACTCAGGTTATAGGTTGCATCCTGCTGTGTTTTGTTGAGGATTTTCAGGGTGTAAGTATTCTCCACCAGCCCTGCCGTATTGATCCGGAACAGCTGATTCCGGTCACGGATCACATCCAGCCCCATCGGCTGCACGGTCGCAATCAGATAGGCCATCAGACCAAACATCGCCAGCATGACCACGCCATAGCCTATCAGTTTGGGTCGCATCACTTTGGTTTTATGGCCTTCAAGCTTGTGCTCTGTGGTGTAGCTGATCAGGTCGCGCGGATAGCCCATTTTGTCCATGGTCTGATTACAGGCATCGACGCAGGCACCGCAGTTGATGCATTCATATTGCAGGCCGTCACGGATGTCGATTCCGGTCGGGCAGACCTGGACACAGAGGTTACAGTCGATACAGTCGCCCAGCCCCAGTTCTTTGGGATCTTTTTTGCGTGAGCGCGGACCCCGGTTCTCACCGCGTGCTGCGTCGTAGCCGACAATGTAGGTGTCTTTATCGAACATGGCCGACTGGAAACGGGCATACGGACACATGTGGATACAGACAATCGAACGCATCCAGCCGGCGTTGCCGTAGGTACAGAAGGTGAAAAACAGGACCCAGAAGGCAGCCAGGAAGCTGGCATTGAAGGTAAAGAAATCGGCAAACAGCTCTCGGATCGGCAGGAAGTAACCGACGAAAGTCAGACCGCTGATCAGTGCGACCGCCAGCCAGGCAATGTGCTTGAGAGTCTTGCGCACCAACAGTTCCCGGGTCAGCGATTTACCGTCCTGAGTCCGGCGTTTGTTGGCCGGGCCTTCCAGTTTTTCTTCGAACCAGATGTAGATAAAGGTCCAGACCGTTTGCGGACACATATAGCCACACCAGACGCGGCCTAAAAAGGTGGTGATAAAAAACAGTCCGAAAGCTGCAACCATAAACAGGCTGGCGAGCAGCGTCAGATCCTGTGGCCAGAAAGTGGTTCCGAAGATGTTGAATTGCTGGCGGCCGATATCGAGCAGGATGCCCTGCCGTCCGTTGTAAGTGATCCAGGGCAGTGCCAGAAACAGGCCCATCATCAGCCAGCCCATCCGCTGACGCAGTTGCTGGTAAGCTCCTTTCATGGCCCGCACATAAATGCGGTTGCTTGGGTTAAAGCGGTCGTCCCCGCCTTTATGGGTTTTCGGATTAAACTCCTTGGGAGTGATATCCTTGATGTTAATTCTCTCTTGGCTCATGACATTGCATTCCTTGGGCATTGCCAATACTGGCGTTCGTCGCCCGGGTACATGGCCTGGGCAATCATGGTTCATTGGGAATAAAACGTGATTATATCTTATCTAACTGGTTGAATATTCTACCTCGCTCAAAAAACGCACGGATAAAAGCTTATTAATGATATGGTTTATTTGAGCACGCCTCTGGCTTTCAGCAGCGCCGTTTTGAAATCGGTTTCGCAGTCTTTCGCCAGACCCGGAATCATGGAGTCCTGGCCTTCACCGCACATTTTCAGTTGATAAATCAGGATGTCGTCGCTGAGTTCATTCAGCGGTCCTACGAAACCTGCTTCTTTGGCCAGTTGATCCAGTAAGGCGGCCAGATTCAGTTCTGGGTATTGCTGCCAGTATGGCTGGAGCAGTGCCAGTAATTCTGTGATGCGGTGTTCGGCCATGCCAGCTTCCTTCTATAAGCTTATACTTTGTGGGGATTATAACAGAGGTCAATTGCACCCTGAAACCAATCAATCCGGTGGCTTGATGAAGTCGGAATGGGCAGATAAACTGGTTTCATACCTTTGCGTGACCGATAAATACTGACAAGGAGTCATGATGTCACTTTTTCATAAAACACTGGCCAGTCTGGGGTTAGGCGGTGCCAGAGTTGATACTGTACTGGAAACGGAAGTCCTGCTGCCCGGCGAGAGCCTGCCGGTGCGTATTGATGTGAAAGGTGGCAAAGTGGATCAGGCGGTAGATAACATTCATCTGTATTTGTGCTGCCGCTATGAGGACGAAATGCCGGTCAGCCGAGGCGACAGCGAACGCCGGATGGAAAAAGTGAAGCAGACCTATACTCTGGCGCAGTGGAGCCTTCCGGAGGCGTTCACGCTCCGGGCGGGAGAGCAGCGCCAGTTTGATTGCCGTTTTGATCTGCCCGTGAATACGCCGATCACCATTGGAGACTCCGGTGTCTGGCTGGAAACTCACCTGGATATTCCGCTGGCGCTGGATCCCAAGGACAAGGATCCGCTGACGATACGGCCGGACCCGCTGCTGGATGCCGTATTTTCTGCCCTTGAGCAGGCCGGATTCCGGCTGTTGCAGGTGGAATGTGAAGCCACAGATGGTTTCGCCCTGCCCTTTGTTCAGGTGTTTGAGTTTGTTCCGGTCGCCGGTCCTTATCACGGCTGCTGGCGGGAACTGGAACTGATCACTCAGGTTGACGGCGACTACCTGAAACTGTGGTTTGCCATCGATCGCCGTCAGCGCGGCGTCAGCGGGATGCTGGCCAGACTGCTTGGTAGCGGTGAGCTCAAGCGGCAGTTAGCAATCCCTCAGACGGTCAGTCCGGCGGAGGCCGGGGAACGGGTTCTCGCGTATCTGGAGCAGATTGACGATCAGTGATGAAGGTGTGGCACCGTTGTCACAACGGCGCCATGAAATTCAGCTTACAAGTGTAAGCTAAACTGTGCCATACTGCTGGAATTATAAAGACAGCGGATAGCGCTCATGCCCAGACAACAGAAAACTGCTTATTCATATTCCGTGGCCGAAGAGATGGCCAACAGCCTCAGCCATGGTGCCGGGATGATTTTCGGCATTGTGGCGCTGGTGATGCTGCTGATGCGGGCGGTTGAAGTGAATGCTGATGCACTGAGTGTTGCCAGTCTGAGCATTTACGGCGCCAGCATAATTTTGCTGTATCTCGCATCGACCCTGTACCACGCCATTCCCTTTGAAAGTGCGAAACGGGTTCTGAAAACCCTGGATCATTGTGCCATTTACCTGCTGATTGCCGGCACCTACACCCCGTTTTTGCTGATCACGCTGCGGACGCCGCTGGCGGTCACCCTGATGGCGGTGATCTGGACGGTTGCCCTGCTGGGGATCATTTTCAAAGTCGCGTTTGTCTATCGCTTCAAGCGGCTGTCGCTGGTGATTTATCTGGCGATGGGCTGGCTGTCTCTGGTGGCGGTCTATCCGCTGGCGATGGCCATGTCGACTGCCGGGCTGGTGCTGCTGGCCGTTGGCGGCGTGGTGTATTCGCTGGGGGTGGTGTTCTATGTGAACAAAAAAATCCCTTATAACCATGCTATCTGGCACCTGTTTGTGCTGGGCGGCACGGTGTGTCACTTTCTGGCGATTTACTGGTATGTGGCGCCGACCGCCGGGCTGTAAAGCCCGGCAACCCATTCAGCAGATCAGTTTTTCCAGAACGCCGGGAATGCCAGCACCAGCACAGTCAGGATCTCCAGTCGTCCCATCAGCATGCCAAGGCTGAGCAGCCATTTCGCAGCATCTGGCAACGTCGCAAAATTTCCGGTCGGTCCGATGACGGTTCCCATGCCGGGTCCTACATTGGCGACCGCCGTGACTGAACCGCTGATGGCGGTGACCGGATCCAGTCCCAGCATGGCCAGCAGCGCGGCAATAATGATGATGGTCATGATGAACGTCAGGGCAAAGGCCACCACGGAACGGACGATGCCATCTGTAACCGGGCGTTGGTTGTAACGCTGGATAAAGACCCCGGACGGGTGGATTAACTGCATCAGCTGCTTGCGCAGCAGGGCAATCGCGACCTGAAAACGGAAGACCTTGAATCCGCCGGCAGTTGAACCGGAGCAGCCGCCGACCAGCATCATGAAGGCAAAAATAACGGTCGGGAAGGCCCCCCAGGCCGTGAAATCTTCCAGTCCAAACCCTGTGGTGGTGACCACGGAAATGATGTTGAACATGGACACCCGGATCGCGTGGCTGAAATCATAGCCATCCTGCCAGCACAGCCACATGGCGACCATCAGACTGACGATCACAATGGTGATGGTATATCCCCGCACCTGGGCATCCCGGAACAGAGCGCCCGGGTGGCGTTTTCGCAGTGCCTGTACAAACAGCAGAAATGGCAGGCCACCGGCAAACATAAAGATGATCGCCACCCAGTGTGCAGCCGGGGAAAAGTGATTCATGGAGCCATCAGACGTTGAATAGCCGCCGGTCGATAGCGTCGTAAAGGCATGGTTGATGGCGTCAAAAGTGTTCATGCCCGCCCACATGTAGCCCAGGATGCACATGAGGGTCAGACTCAGATAGACCGTCACAATGTTCTTGGCAACGTTTTTGGTCCGCGGCGAGCTTTTTTCCGACCAGTCCGAAGATTCGGTCTGGAACAGGCGCATCCCCCCGACGTTCAGCATTGGCAGGATGGCGACCCCCATCACGATAAATCCGATCCCGCCCAGCCATTGCAGGGTTGAACGCCACAGCAGAATACTCGGCGCCATGTCATCCAGTCCGCTCAGCACCGTGGAGCCTGTGGTGGTGATCCCGGACATGGTTTCGAAATAGGCATCGGTAAAGCTGATGTGGTTAATCAGCATAAAGGGCAGCGCCGCAAACGCACTGGCGACCGTCCAGACCAGGGTGGTCAGCAGGAACATATCCCGGACCCCGAGTTTGAACTCCTTCACTTTACCCAGACTGAGACAGGTAAAGGCCACGATATGCGTGATGATGACTGCGGTAGCAAAATCGATAAAGCCCCCCGTACCGGTCAGGAAGGCCAGTATGGTGGGCAGATACATGAACAGGGCGATCTTGGAGAGCACCAACCCGATCACGAAGAGAATGGGACGTAAATTGACCATAGCTGCTTACAGGAAAAACGGGCTTGGCTGGAACAGACGTTCCACATCAGGGATGTACTTCTTGTCGACCAGGAACATCACCACGTGGTCATCCTGCTCAATCACGGTACGGTCGTGGGCGATCAGTACCTCATCACCGCGGACGATGGCCCCGATGGTTGTGCCCGGCGGCAGTTTAATGTCTCCGATGGCTTTCCCAACCACTTTTGAGGTGGTGGCATCGCCGTGAGCAATGGCTTCAATTGCTTCGGCGGCGCCGCGGCGCAGGGAGGAGACGTTGACGATATCCGCTTTCCGCACGTGGGTCAGCAGGGCCGAAATGGTTGCCTGCTGTGGTGAAATCGCGATATCAATGGTGCCGCCCTGAACCAGATCGACGTAAGCGCCGCGCTGGATCAGCACCATGACTTTTTTGGCCCCCATCCGTTTGGCCAGCATGGCCGACATGATATTGGCCTCATCGTCGTTGGTGACGGCAATGAAGACGTCAATCTGCTCGATATGTTCTTCGCTCAGCAGCTCCTGATCCGATGCATCTCCGCAGAACACAATGGTATTAGTCAGCATTTCGGACAGGCTTTCCGCCCGCTGCGGGTTGCGCTCAATCAGTTTGACGCTATAGCTGTTTTCCAGCCGTTTGGCCAGACCGGCTCCGATGTTGCCGCCGCCGACAATCATCAGGCGCTTATAGGGTTTTTCCAGCCGCTGCAGTTCACTCATCACGGAGCGGATATGGTTGCTGGCCGCCACGAAGAAGACTTCGTCATCGGCTTCAATAATGGTGGTTCCCTGCGGACGGATCGGTCGGCCCTGACGGAAAATAGCTGCCACCCGGGTGTCGACATGCGGCATATGTTCGCGCAAAGCCGACAGGGCGTTGCCCACCAGCGGACCGCCGTAATAGGCTTTGACTGCCACCAGCCCGACTTTGTTATCGGCAAAGCCCACCACCTGGAGGGCTCCCGGATAGGCGATCAGACGTTCGATATATCCGGTGACCAGTTCTTCGGGTGCGATCAGGTGATCGACCGGTACGGCGTCGGTATGGAACAGCTGATGTTTTTCCTTGAGGTATTCCGGTGAGCGGATCCGGGCGACCCGGTTTGGGGTGTTGAACAGCGAGAAAGCAATCTGGCAGGCAATCATGTTGGTTTCATCGGAATTGGTCACCGCCACCAGCATGTCTGCGTCCTGGGCGCCGGCATCGCGTAAGGTACGGGGATGGCTGGCATAGCCCTGCACGACCCGCAGATCGTACTTGTCCTGCAATTCCCGCAGCCGCTCCGGATTGGAATCGACAATGGTGATGTCATTGTTCTCGCCGACCAGGTTTTCAGCCAGCGTCCCGCCGACCTGGCCTGCGCCAAGGATGATAATTTTCATAGCTGTTGCCTGATAAATGGTCTCAGATCGATACAGTTGCCAATAAGGGCAAAAGCCCTAGGGTACACTGCCTTGGCGAGAGAAGCAGCATTTTTAGCCAGTTTGCACAAAGACTTAACTTTGCAATTTTGTCAACAATGCTGCTTCTTTCACCCTGTCACTCACACTGACGGACGTTTTTCCAGTACGGCGTAATAAAAGCCGTCCATATCCGATTCACCGGGCAGGATCTGGCGTCCCGGCGCTGTGTCGCTTCCATTGTCTTCGCGAGCCGCCAGACTTGCATCCGGGGTGCGGGCCAGGAAGGCGAGTACCTGTTCACGGTTTTCCTGCGGCATGATGGAGCAGGTTGCGTAAACCAGTGTGCCGCCCGGCTTCAGTTGCTGCCACATCGCATCCAGAATTTCGGCCTGCAGCGTTGCCAGTGCGGCAATGTCATCGGCCCGCCGCAGCCATTTGATATCCGGGTGACGACGGATAACACCTGTGGCTGAGCAAGGAGCGTCGAGCAGGATCCGATCGAACGCTTCCCCCTGCCACCATTGTTGCGGAAAACGTGCATCGGCACACAGTACTTCAGCGTCCAGCTTCAGGCGTTGCAGGTTGTCTTTGACTCGCAGCAGGCGGTGGTCGTCACTGTCGATCGCAACTACACGGGCTCCCGGTTCGCGTTCCAGAATATGCGCGGTTTTACCACCCGGTGCGGCACAGCAGTCAAGGATCAGCTCGCCGGCCTTCGGCTGCAAGTAATCGACCGCTAACTGGGCTGCAGCATCCTGCACGGACACCCAGCCTTCGGCAAAGCCCGGCAGTTGCTGGACATCGCAGGCACTGGCCAGTTTCAGGGCGTCACCTGCCTGCGGATGAACAGCGGCACTGATCTCTGCAGCATCAAGCAAGCTTTGGTACTGGTCACGGGTATGGTGACGGCGATTGACCCGCAGCCACATTGGCGCCTTGGTATTATTGGCGGACGTGACGGCTTCCAACTGCTCCGGGTAATGAGCCCGCAACATATTCAGCAGCCAGCCCGGATGACCGTATTTGCCGGCATCGTGGCTCATGGCTTGCTGATCCAGTGTCTCCTGCTGGCGCTGGTAATTACGCAGTACAGCGTTGATCAGGCCGCGCAGCTGGGGCTTTTTCAGGGGTTTGGTCGCATCCACGGTTTCTGCCACCGCAGCATGGGCCGGAATCCGCATAAAACTCAGTTGATAGAGACCGACCAGGATCAGGTGGTGGAAGACCCGCTGCTTGCCTTTGAGCGGTTTATCCATCAGTGCCTGAGTCACCGATTCCAGACGCGGCAGCCAGCGCAGCACGCCATAGCAGATTTCCTGCAGCAGGGCATGGTCGCGGGGTTTGATCTCTTGTTGGGCCGCAGGCAGGGCCGTCGAAAGCGATTGGCCTTGATCTACAACCTGATAAATCACCTGGGCCGCAGCAGCTCTTACATTCATGAGTGTGTTCCTGACTTGATGACTACCGGATGCCAGTGGTTTGACTGCCATCCTGCCGCCGGAGCGGCGAAAGAAAAAGCCAGTGAAACAGTCAGATATTCTGTTCACTGGCTGATGATGATCCGAAACCGGAGATTACAGCACGGTACCCGGCGTAAACCACTCGCGGCGGGAGTTCAGCAGATCCTGGGCCGCCATGGCTTTTTTACCCGGTGGCTGAAGCTGGACCAGTCGCAGCGCGCCTTTGCCGGTCGCGACAACAATGCCCTGCTTGTCGGCAGATAAAATCGTGCCGGGTACCTGGCCCTGGTTATCGGCTTCAACTTCGGCCTGCCAGACTTTGACGTTTTGCTCCGCTACTTCAAAAAAGCTCATGGGCCATGGGTTGAAGGCACGAATGCAACGTTCAATCGCTGCGGCATCCATCGACCAGTCGATTTTTGCTTCGTCCTTGCTGAGCTTTTCAGCATAGTTGGCCTGCTCGTCGTTCTGCTTCTGAGGCACAGCCCGGCCAGCCGCAATATCATCCAGACAGGTCAGCAGTGCCTGCGGACCCAGCTCAGCCAGCTTGCCATACAGGGTCGCGCTGGTATCGGTCGATTCAATTGGCAGTGTGGCGATATTGAGCATATCGCCGGTATCCAGCCCTTCATCCATCTGCATGATGGTGACACCGGTTTCAGCATCGCCGGCCCAGATTGAGCGCTGGATCGGTGCTGCACCCCGCCAGCGCGGCAGAATTGAACCGTGTACATTGATACAGCCCAGACGCGGTGTCTCTAGCACGACTTTCGGCAGGATCAATCCGTAGGCTACCACGACCATGATGTCGGCATTCAGCGCTGCCAGCTCCTGCTGGGCTGTTTCGTCACGCAGGGTCTTCGGCTGATAAACAGGAATTTGATGCTCCAGCGCCAGATTTTTGACCGGGCTGGCCGTGAGTTTTTTACCGCGACCGGCAGGCTGGTCCTGACGGGTGTAGACGGCAATGACTTCATGCTGAGAAGACAATAACGCCGCCAGATGACGGGCGGCGAAATCAGGTGTACCAGCAAATACGATACGTAAGGGTTGACTCAAGATAACCTCGGCTGATCAGACTTTCTCTTGGTAACGCTTCATTTTTTCCAGTTTCTTCTGGATGCGCTGGCGTTTGAGCGGCGACAGGTAATCGACGAACAGTTTTCCGGCCAGATGGTCCAGCTCGTGCTGCACACAGATAGCTAGCAGGTCGTCGGCCTCGAAGGTGAATTCCTTGCCGTCACGGTCCAGCGCGCGAACGATGACTTCAGCAGCACGCGGCACAAGGGCACGGGCGCCCGGCACAGACAGGCAGCCTTCTTCAATACCGTCTTCGCCGCGTTTTTCCAGAATTTCAGGGTTAATCAGCACCATCGGCTGATTGCGTTCTTCCGAGATATCAATGACTACGATTCGCTGATGAAAATCCACCTGGGTGGCCGCCAGACCGATACCATCTTCGTCATACATGGTTTCCAGCATGTCATCGACGATTTTCTGGATTTCTGGTGTGACCGCTTCGACGGGTTTAGCAACCGTGCGCAGGCGCTCATCAGGGAAAGTTAACACGTTTAGAACAGACATAGATTCCCGTAAAAATAGAGATATAAAAGGAGAATAACTGTATTTGCTCTAATTCTAGTCATTTTCGACCTTAATGAACAGCTTTGCCGTTCGGCCCTGTTGCGCTGTCAGCTGTGAAGCGGACCGTTAGAAAGAAGAAAGCGGGCTGAAATGATGACCCGAAAGCGCGACTCCAGCCGCAACCGCAATGATCTGGGGCGTGACTGAGGTGACGAGCGGAAAAAAGCTCTGACATCCTGCGGCACGATGATGATGAAGCAGGAAAAGTAAGATGAGAAAACTGGATCCGATTGGCGTTCTTTGTCTGGCATTATGGGCTGGTGACTTGCAGGCATCCTCTGAGTCACAGGCCCGGCTGATCTCTGCGGCGCAGCTGGATGCGGCACCGCGGATTGTCCCTGTGCTGAGCAGCCGCCGGTATCTGGCTGGTGACGACGGGCTGCTGGTCAGGGAAATCCTGACGAAAGGGAGCGAATGGGGCGTGTTCCGCCCGACCCGGGCGTTCAGTGATATGGTTCCGGACTCTCATTCAACCGCTGATGTTTGGGGGATGCTTCCGGTGGCCCGGGTAAGGGTGACGGACAGTGATTCGCAAGGCAGCCGTCTTCTGATGACAGATTGGCTGCAGGAAGTTCGCCCGGGTGACCGTCTGCTGTCGTTAGCGGCATTGCTTCCGCAGGCAGCAGACACGACCCCTCCATCTTCTGTTCGTGTTCTTGGCGGACTGCAGGCGCGTACGTATCTGGCTCCGGATGACTGGCTGGTACTGGACCGGGGGGCCAGGCACGGCTTAGTTCCGGGGCAATGCTGGCGGATTGAACGTGGTTTGTTGGGGCGGCCGCTGGTGGCGGAGATTGAAGTGAAGAATACCTCGGAGCAGTTCAGCCTGGCCCGGGTGATCCGGAGTCAGGGGCCGATCCGGTCCGGCGATGTGGCACATTGGGTTGCGCACTGAGATGAGCCATCTCGAAGATTGGTTGGCCTTAGCTGCTGTCCCCGGTCTGGGCGGACAGCGTATCGAGAGGCTGTTACAGCACGGCCATGTGTCTGAACTACGGACCATGCCGGAGCAGGCACTGTTGTCTCTGGGGCTGAAAGCATCGCAGATAGCTCTGCTTAGACATCCGAAGCCAGAGCGCCTCAGTGAAGCCTTGCGCTGGTGTGAGCAGGAGAATCAGCATCTGCTGGTGCTGACAGATCCGGCTTACCCCGGATTGTTGAAAGAAATCAGCTCTCCGCCCCCGGTTTTATTTATCCGGGGCGATCCCCGCTGGCTCAGTGAACCCCAGTTGGCGATCGTGGGCAGCCGCTCTGCCAGTCTGGACGGCCGGGAAGCCGCGCGGGATTTTGCCGCGGCCATGGTTGCAGCTGATTATGTGGTGACCAGCGGTCTGGCTCTGGGTGTTGATGGACATGCCCACCACAGTGCCCTGAAAAACGGCGGGGCTACGGTGGCTGTGTTGGGCTCAGGTCTTGGGCGGATTTACCCTGCCGGGCACCGGGAACTGGCGGCACAAATTGCAGAACAGGGGGCGCTGGTGTCAGAGTTCTGGCCGTCCGAGCCACCGCGACCGCAACATTTTCCACGACGTAATCGAATCATCAGCGGGTTGTCTGTGGGCGTGCTGGTGGTGGAGGCCGCGCTGAAGAGCGGTTCGCTGATCACGGCTCGCTATGCGCTGGAGCAGAATCGCGATGTTTTTGCTCTGCCCGGGTCGATTTATGCACCCGGAAGCAAAGGTTGTAACGCCTTGATAAAATCCGGTGCTAAACTGGTGGAAAGTCCGGTCGATATCTTTGAGGAGGTGGGGATACTCACCCGCTGTGCAAAAAGTAGTCAATTGAGCGTATCGCTGCCACATCCTGAAAATGAGCAATTGCCATTTAATGCGGTGTTGGCTAACGTAGGCAATGAAGCAACACCCGTAGATGTGGTTGCTGAACGCTGTGCACAACCAGTTCATGAGGTCATGACGCAACTGCTGGAGTTAGAGTTGCAAGGGGTTGTCACTTCAGTGCCCGGTGGCTATATCAGAACGAGGAGGGGCTAGTCATGATGGATATACTCATGTACCTGTTTGAAACCTATATTCACAGCGACGCTGAGTTAATGGTGGATCAGGACGAATTGTCTGAAGAGTTGCTGCGTGCGGGCTTTCATCAGGAAGATATCTATAAGGCTCTGACCTGGCTGGAGAAACTCGCGGCATTACAGGATACAGACCACACACCGTACATGAATACCAGTGCGGTCACATCAATCCGTATTTATACCCTGGAAGAGATGAACCGTCTGGACGTCGCCTGCCGTGGTTTTCTGACCTACCTTGAGCAGATCCATGTGCTGAGCTCTGAAACGCGCGAAATGGTCATTGACCGGGTGATGGAGCTGGAAACTGCCGAATTTGTGCTCGATGATCTGAAGTGGATTATTCTGATGGTGCTCTTTAATGCACCAGGTAACGAAAGTGCCTACAGCCAGATGGAAGAATTGCTGTACGGCGCAGAAGACGGCTATCTGCATTAATCGCCACTTTCACAGGAGATAAGGCCTGACGTATGGCCAGTAAGATTAATCCTGAATTGTTTTCAACCCACCCTGCTCACAATGAGACGCCCTGCCCACAATGCGGGGCGGCTCTGTTCATACGGCACGGAAAACATGGTCCGTTTCTGGGATGCAGTGCATACCCGGCTTGCGATTATATCAAGCCTTTGCACCATAATGACGGCCATATCGTAAAACCTCTGGGACAGCCATGTCCGGATTGTGGCAGCGAGCTGGTGTTGCGCCAGGGCCGCTACGGAATGTTTATTGGCTGCAGTGCGTATCCGGCTTGCCACTATCTGGCTTCGCCCGAGAAGAAGGCCGAAGAGACCCACATGACTTGTCCTGAGTGTAAAACAGGACATTTGGTTGAGCGAAAATCCCGGTACGGCAAGCGCTTCTATGCCTGTGATCAGTATCCGTCCTGCCGGTTTGCGATCAATTTTCAGCCGGTTCCCGGCCATTGTGAGCAATGCGGTTTCGGCTTGCTGATCGAGAAGAAGCTGGCCCGGGGCACTAAACTGCAGTGTGCCGATCGGAAATGCGGTCATTATCAGTCGGAACCGGAAACGACGCCGTCCTCTGAGGCGGATGACATTTAAAGAAAAAGCCAGCTCTGCTGGCTTTTTACATATCAGGGGAAAGGGTTTAGCCGAGGCGGACCACCGGGAAACTGTCAGCAGGCAGTATCTGAGCCAGTTGGTTCAGTGTCTGCACCAGTTCAGGATGACTGGCTGCAGTGACATTGATGTGGCCCATCTTACGGCCCGGACGTTTTTCCTTTCCGTACCAGTGGAGATGGCAGCCCGGAATGGTGAGAACCGCCGCCGGCAGTGTATCTTCTCCCAGAATATTGAGCATCACTGTGCTGCGAGTCTGTGTTGTGCTGCCCAGAGGCAGATCGCAGACCGCCCGCAGGTGGTTCTCAAACTGGCAGGTATCTGCACCTTGCTGCGTCCAGTGGCCCGAGTTATGTACTCTCGGGGCAATTTCATTGATCAGCAGCTGGCCGTTCACGTCAAAGAACTCAATGGCGAGGACGCCGACATAATCCAGGGTTGCAGCGACGGCGTTGAACATCATCTCCGCTTGCTGTTGTAAAGCCCCCTGCTCTTCCAGTGCCAGAGAGCGGCTGAGCACGCCGTCGGTATGAACGTTTTCAGTCAGCGGATAGATGGCGGTATCTCCCGCTGCATTCCGCGCACCGATCATCGACACTTCGCGCTGAAAAGGGACAAAAGCCTCTGCAACAATAGATTGTTCCGGTGCGTGGGTCAGGAAATCGGCAATGTCCTGCCAGATGGCCGGGATCTGCTCCGTTGTTTTCAGGCGCCACTGACCTTTCCCGTCATAGCCGCCCAGTGCGCTTTTCAGCACCAGTGGCAGGCCGATCGTTTCTGCAGCCAGCGCCAAATCTGCTTCTGTGCTGATCAACTGGTATCTGGCATTGGCCACGCCAGCCTGATCCAGCAGAGCTTTTTCAATCCTGCGGTCGCCACCGGCTTTGATGGCGGCTGCATTGGGTTTGAGTTTACCGCTGGCCTCGCAGGCATCCAGCACATCATGCGGTACATGCTCAAATTCAGCGGTAATGACATCAGCATAACCGATGGCATTGTTCAGTCCGGACAGCACCGGTGCCAGCGTCAGCGGATGGACGACCTGACCGTTATTCACGTCATAGGCCATGACTTCGATATTCAAGGGAGCACCAGCCAGTGCCATCATGCGGGCCAGCTGACCCGCGCCCAGTACCAGAACCTTCTTCATGGTTATGCGTCCTCAGATGGATCCGGCTGGCTCAGGACGGTGTCGGTCTGTTCTTTACGGAATGCATCAATAGCGGCCATGACTGTTGCATCCTGGGTACCGATAATCTGGGCTGCCAAGAGGCCGGCATTGGCTGCACCGGCTTCCCCGATAGCTAATGTGCCGACAGCAACCCCTTTGGGCATTTGTACAATCGACAGCAGGGAATCCATGCCTTTCAGGGCGCGGGACTGCACCGGGACGCCCAGGACCGGCAGACTGGTGAATGCGGCAGTCATGCCCGGCAGATGTGCAGCGCCGCCGGCACCTGCGATAATCACTGAAAGACCACGCTGATGAGCGGTTTCGGCATATTCAGCCAGCAGGTGTGGAGTCCGGTGTGCGGAAACCACACGGGTTTCGTACGCAATATTAAAGCGATCCAGCATTTCAGCTGCGTGTTGCATGGTTGGCCAGTCAGATTTTGAGCCCATAATAATACCGACTTTCATCCCGAACTCCTTAGGGTCATGTTAATCAGGCAAGAGGGTTTGCGGCGCATTATACGGAGATTTTTCCTTAAGGAAAACGTTTGCGTCGCGCTCTGGTGCGCAATAGGTGCAGTTCGCTGGGATTCGGTTAAAATAGCAGCCAGTGAAAATCAGCCGTCGCCATCGCATTGATCCGGCGACAACACATTGAGGATAGTGTGGATAATTTAAGCCAAGTCGTCACCGCGCTCGAGCAAGGTGAAGTGATTGCCTACCCGACTGAAGCCGTGTTTGGTGTCGGATGCGATCCGGATAACCCAGAGGCTGTTGCCAAACTGCTGGCATTGAAACAGCGCCCGGTAGAGAAAGGCCTGATTCTGATCGCGGCCGATTATGCTCAGCTCGCACCTTATGTGGATGACAGCCAGTTGACTGAAGACCAGAAGGCCCTGATTTTTGCCTCCTGGCCGGGCCCGGTCACTTGGGTGATGCCAACCAAACCGGGTGTTCCGTCGTTTCTGACAGGGCAGTTTTCAACGATTGCGGTCCGGGTGACGGATCATCCGTTGGTGCAGCAGCTGTGCCGGGCGTTCGGGAAACCACTGACATCGACCAGCGCAAATCTGACCGGTGAGCCGCCTTGCCGCAATGTGCAGGAAGTGGAATCACAACTCGGAGCGCATCTGAAGACAATTTTGCACGGTGAGACGGGTGGCCGTGACAATCCGTCCGAAATTCGCGATGCTGCCACAGGACAAATTTTCCGACAGGGATAACATACGCATGCAAGACGTCAATAAACACGCCGTGAAGGCGTTCTTACTCGATCTACAGGATAAAATCTGCCAGGCGCTGGAAGCACAGGATGGTGAGGCCCGTTTTGTGGAAGACAGCTGGGATCGTGAAGAAGGCGGCGGTGGTCGCAGCCGGGTACTCCGTGATGGTGCAGTCTTTGAGCAAGGTGGTGTGAACTTTTCACATGTTTACGGGGCGCAGATGCCAGCCTCAGCCACCGCACATCGTCCGGAGCTGGCTGGCCGTCGTTTTGAGGCCATGGGCGTTTCTCTGGTGATCCATCCGAAAAACCCTTATATCCCGACGTCGCATGCCAATGTCCGCTTCTTTATTGCCGAGAAAGAGGGTGAAGATCCGGTCTGGTGGTTTGGCGGCGGGTTCGACCTGACGCCTTTCTATCCGTTTGAGGAAGACTGCCGGCACTGGCATCAGGTCGCCAAAGACCTGTGTGCTCCTTTTGGTGATGATGTCTATGCAGCACACAAAGCCTGGTGCGATAAATATTTCTTCCTGCCGCATCGTCAGGAAACCCGGGGTGTGGGTGGTCTGTTCTTTGATGACTTGAATCAGTGGGGTTTTGAGAAAAGCTTTGCTTACATGCAGGCGGTTGGTCTGGGTTATCTGGACGCTTATCTGCCAATCGTTGAAAAGCGTGCCCCTACCCCATACGGTTCACGCGAGCGTGAGTTCCAGTTGTATCGCCGTGGCCGCTATGTTGAGTTTAATCTGGTGTATGACCGCGGTACGCTGTTTGGCTTACAGAGCGGCGGGCGCACCGAATCCATTCTGATGTCGATGCCCCCTCTGGCACGCTGGGAGTATTGTTACCAGCCAGAGCCGGGTTCTCAGGAAGCTCGTTTGTACGATTACCTCACTCCGCGTGAGTGGTAATCCAGACAGAAGAAAGCAACTTTAAGTTAAGGAAGAAATTGCAGCCATGAGTCAGGACGCGGATAAATACGTTGTGTTCGGCAACCCGATTGCCCAGAGTAAATCGCCTTTCATTCATACGCTGTTTGCGCGTCAGACCGCTCAGGAGATGACATACGAAGCGCAATTGGTGCCGCTGGATGGCTTTCAGGCAGCAGCCAGTCAGTTCTTTGCCGGTGGCGGCCGTGGCTGCAATATCACGGTTCCTTTTAAAGAGCAGGCTTTTAGCTATGCGACGCAGCTGACTGAACGTGCCCGTCTGGCGGGTGCGGTCAATACCTTAAAAAAGCTGGATGACGGCGGGATCCTTGGTGATAACACTGATGGTGAAGGTTTGGTGCAGGACTTGCTGCGCAATCAGGTTGAGATGAAAGGCAAGCGCATCCTGCTGGTGGGCGCCGGTGGTGCTGCCCGCGGCGTGATTCTGCCTTTGCTGGCTCAGGAACCTGCCAGCCTGACGGTGACCAACCGTACCCTTTCCAAAGCTGAAGCACTGGCCGCGTTGTTTGCCTCGCACGGAAAGGTTTCTGCAAACGCACTTGATGCTTTATCTGCTGATCAGCATTTTGATCTGATTATCAACTCGACATCCGCCAGTCTGAGTCAGTCACTCCCTGGTATTCCTGCTGCTTTGGTTCATCCTGGCCTGGTTTGTTACGACATGGTCTATGGGCCGGAGGAAACGACCTTCAACCAGTGGGCGGCTGAACTCGGTGCAGGTCAAGTGATAGACGGACTTGGAATGCTGGTGGGCCAGGCGGCTGAAAGTTTTCTCTTGTGGCGGGGTATCCGCCCCGGAACAGAACAGGTATTGCGTGAACTTCGTCGTACACTGCAAGTAAAATAGTGGGTCACTATGAATCAAGACATCTTATTCGCTGATATCCAAACTTGGGACAGCGAGCGTCAGGCGGTATGTTTTCCTGCGCAGCAGGCCGGTGCGCTGATCCGTTGCTGGGTGCGTCTGGCATGGCTAGAAAAGCAGACCGGTGAAGTGCTGACGGATGAGGCGGCTATATTAACCGCCTTTAACAGCTGTCGCTTCGATTTGGAGGAGCTTGCTGAATCTCTGATTGATGATGAAGATTTTAATCAGGATGGCGACGTGATGATCGATTGAAGTCATTCGGCTTCATTCAGATACTCATCTTTCAGCCGAACATAATTGTCCGCCGATTGCGGCAGGAAGGCGCGTTCCGCATCTGTGAGCGGCCTTGCCTGTTTGGCTGGGCTTCCGACATACAAGTATCCGCTTTCCAGAACTTTTCCGGGTGGCACTAATGTCCCTGCCCCGATAATCACATCGTCTTCGATCATTGCACCGTCCAGCAGAATAGCACCCATACCAACCAGTACCCGGTTCCCGACTTGGCAGCCATGCAGCATTGCTTTGTGGCCAATTGTCACATCATCGCCAATAATTAAGGGATGACCATCCGGTTTGGCACCGCTCTTACGGGTGACATGTAAAACAGTGCCGTCCTGTATATTGGTGCGTTCACCTATCTTGATGTAGTTGACGTCTCCGCGTGCAGCAACCAATGGCCAGATGCTGCTGTGGTCGGCTAAATGAATGTCACCAACCAGAACGGCGGAAGCGTCGATATAAACTTGTTGCCCCACTGTTGGGCGTATGCCCTGATAAGGGCGAAGTGAGTTTTGCATTGCAGTACCTCAGGTTATTGCGGAGCATGTTCACTGAATTTGCGAGTTCTCCGGTGTTTATACCATCGAAAAATTGTGATGTTGTGTGAATAATGCGCGCTTAAACAAAAATGACGAATTTATTTCAAATTCGCTATTGCCAATGTGATCGAACTCTCTATAATGCCGCCTCACCGACACGGAGGAACGGCAGCAAAGCGGTTCGGTACGGAAAGGTAAGCGGCAAGAAATTAAATTGAAAAAAGTGTTTGACACTGACTTTTGATTCGATAGAATGGCCGCCCGTTTCGAGAGTTGAGTCACAAGGCTTAACGAGAAACAAAGTTCTTTAACAATTTGACCATGCAATCTGTGTGGGCACTCGACAATGATACAGTCAAAAAGATTTTATCAGTGAACTGAGTGACCAAATCGAAAGTTCTTTTATTAGAGCTTCGGCACAGTCAATTTATCAGTAATCACTGAGCCGCTTTTCTTCGGAAAGGCAACAAAATTCTAATTGAAGAGTTTGATCATGGCTCAGATTGAACGCTGGCGGCAGGCCTAACACATGCAAGTCGAGCGGCAGCGACATGACTGAACCTTCGGGGGACGTTATGGGCGGCGAGCGGCGGACGGGTGAGTAATGCCTGGGAACATGCCTTAGTGTGGGGGATAACCATTGGAAACGATGGCTAATACCGCATAATCTCTACGGAGCAAAGCGGGGGACCTTCGGGCCTCGCGCGCTAAGATTGGCCCAGGTGGGATTAGCTAGTAGGTGGGGTAACGGCTCACCTAGGCGACGATCCCTAGCTGGTCTGAGAGGATGATCAGCCACACTGGAACTGAGACACGGTCCAGACTCCTACGGGAGGCAGCAGTGGGGAATATTGCACAATGGGGGAAACCCTGATGCAGCCATGCCGCGTGTGTGAAGAAGGCCTTCGGGTTGTAAAGCACTTTCAGCAGTGAGGAAGGGGTGAGTATTAACAGTGCTCATCTTTGACGTTAGCTGCAGAAGAAGCACCGGCTAACTCCGTGCCAGCAGCCGCGGTAATACGGAGGGTGCGAGCGTTAATCGGAATTACTGGGCGTAAAGCGCATGCAGGCGGCGTGTTAAGCCAGATGTGAAAGCCCGGGGCTCAACCTCGGAATCGCATTTGGAACTGGCATGCTAGAGTCTTGTAGAGGGGGGTAGAATTTCAGGTGTAGCGGTGAAATGCGTAGAGATCTGAAGGAATACCGGTGGCGAAGGCGGCCCCCTGGACAAAGACTGACGCTCAGATGCGAAAGCGTGGGGAGCAAACAGGATTAGATACCCTGGTAGTCCACGCCGTAAACGATGTCTACTTGGAGGTTGGTGTCTTGAACACTGGCTTTCGGAGCTAACGCGTTAAGTAGACCGCCTGGGGAGTACGGTCGCAAGATTAAAACTCAAATGAATTGACGGGGGCCCGCACAAGCGGTGGAGCATGTGGTTTAATTCGATGCAACGCGAAGAACCTTACCTACTCTTGACATCCAGAGAACTTAGCAGAGATGCTTTGGTGCCTTCGGGAACTCTGAGACAGGTGCTGCATGGCTGTCGTCAGCTCGTGTTGTGAAATGTTGGGTTAAGTCCCGCAACGAGCGCAACCCTTATCCTTGTTTGCCAGCACTTCGGGTGGGAACTCCAGGGAGACTGCCGGTGATAAACCGGAGGAAGGTGGGGACGACGTCAAGTCATCATGGCCCTTACGAGTAGGGCTACACACGTGCTACAATGGCGTATACAGAGGGCTGCCAACTAGCGATAGTGAGCGAATCCCACAAAGTACGTCGTAGTCCGGATTGGAGTCTGCAACTCGACTCCATGAAGTCGGAATCGCTAGTAATCGTGGATCAGAATGCCACGGTGAATACGTTCCCGGGCCTTGTACACACCGCCCGTCACACCATGGGAGTGGGCTGCACCAGAAGTAGATAGCTTAACCTTCGGGGGGGCGTTTACCACGGTGTGGTTCATGACTGGGGTGAAGTCGTAACAAGGTAGCCCTAGGGGAACCTGGGGCTGGATCACCTCCTTACCTAAAGACTGCGTTGTTTCGCAGTGTCCACACAGATTGCCTGGTGAAATCGTTCAAAGAAAAGCAGAAAGCCTTAATGAATGGCACACGCTATTGATTAAAGCTGTTTGCTTTAATGCTCTTTAACAATCTGGAAAGCTGACTAGTAAATTCAATCTTTGAGATTGAATCAAACTGTTTCGAAAGAAACAGAGTTCTCAAGCAAAACACATTCAAGTGTCTTGTATTTTTTGTCTTCACTTTTGAAAAGTGAAAGCAAAGTGAGTCCGGCGAAATAAATCAAACCTTGGTTGTTTGAACATACGAAACCTCTTGGGGTTGTATGGTTAAGTGACTAAGCGTACACGGTGGATGCCTGGGCAGTCAGAGGCGATGAAGGACGTACTAACTTGCGATAAGCGGTGATGAGGCAGTAAGAGCCACTTGAGTCACCGATTTCCGAATGGGGAAACCCAGCCGCATAAGCGGTTATCATCAGGTGAATACATAGCCTGATGAGGCGAACCGGGGGAACTGAAACATCTAAGTACCCCGAGGAAGAGAAATCAACCGAGATTCCGGCAGTAGCGGCGAGCGAAACCGGATTAGCCCTTAAGCGTTTTTTGTGTCAGGTGAAGGCTCTGGAAAGTGCCGCGATACAGGGTGACAGCCCCGTAACCGACGATACCTTAAACGTGAAAACGAGTAGGACGGGACACGTGTTATCTTGTCTGAAGATGGGGGGACCATCCTCCAAGGCTAAATACTCCTGACTGACCGATAGTGAACCAGTACCGTGAGGGAAAGGCGAAAAGAACCCCTGTGAGGGGAGTGAAAAAGAACCTGAAACCGTGTACGTACAAGCAGTAGGAGCCCTTCGGGGTGACTGCGTACCTTTTGTATAATGGGTCAGCGACTTAATTTCAGTAGCAAGGTTAACCGTATAGGGGAGCCGTAGGGAAACCGAGTCTTAACTGGGCGTGCAGTTGCTGGGATTAGACCCGAAACCAGGTGATCTAGCCATGGGCAGGTTGAAGGTGAGGTAACACTTACTGGAGGACCGAACCGACTAATGTTGAAAAATTAGCGGATGACTTGTGGCTAGGGGTGAAAGGCCAATCAAACCTGGAGATAGCTGGTTCTCCCCGAAAGCTATTTAGGTAGCGCCTCGGACGAATACTACTGGGGGTAGAGCACTGTTAAGGCTAGGGGGTCATCCCGACTTACCAACCCTTTGCAAACTCCGAATACCAGTAAGTACTATCCGGGAGACACACGGCGGGTGCTAACGTCCGTCGTGGAGAGGGAAACAACCCAGACCGCCAGCTAAGGTCCCAAAGTATCACTAAGTGGGAAACGATGTGGGAAGGCTCAGACAGCCAGGATGTTGGCTTAGAAGCAGCCATCATTTAAAGAAAGCGTAATAGCTCACTGGTCGAGTCGGCCTGCGCGGAAGATTTAACGGGGCTAAGTGATACACCGAAGCTGCGGCAATGCGATTTATCGTATTGGGTAGGGGAGCGTTCTGTAAGCGGCTGAAGGTGTGCTGTAAGGCATGCTGGACGTATCAGAAGTGCGAATGCTGACATGAGTAACGACAAGGGGGGTGAAAAACCTCCCCGCCGGAAGACCAAGGGTTCCTGTCCAACGTTAATCGGGGCAGGGTAAGTCGACCCCTAAGGCGAGGCCGAAAGGCGTAGTCGATGGGAAACGGGTTAATATTCCCGTACTTCTTACTATTGCGATGGGGGGACGGAGAAGGCTAGGTGGGCCAGGCGACGGTTGTCCTGGTTCAAGGGTGTAGGCTGATGGTTTAGGCAAATCCGGACCATCTCAAGGCTGAGACCCGATGTCGAGTCACTACGGTGATGAAGTCATTGATGCCATGCTTCCGGGAAAAGCCTCTAAGCTTCAGATAGTAAGGAATCGTACCCCAAACCGACACAGGTGGTCGGGTAGAGAATACCAAGGCGCTTGAGAGAACTCGGGTGAAGGAACTAGGCAAAATGGTACCGTAACTTCGGGAGAAGGTACGCTGCCGGCGGTGAAGAGACTTGCTCTTGGAGCTGCTGGCAGTCGCAGATACCAGGTGGCTGCAACTGTTTATTAAAAACACAGCACTGTGCAAAATCGAAAGATGACGTATACGGTGTGACGCCTGCCCGGTGCCGGAAGGTTAATTGATGGGGTTATCTTCGGAGAAGCTCTTGATCGAAGCCCCGGTAAACGGCGGCCGTAACTATAACGGTCCTAAGGTAGCGAAATTCCTTGTCGGGTAAGTTCCGACCTGCACGAATGGCGTAATGATGGCCACGCTGTCTCCACCCGAGACTCAGTGAAATTGAAATCGCAGTGAAGATGCTGCGTACCCGCGGCTAGACGGAAAGACCCCGTGAACCTTTACTACAGCTTGGCACTGAACATTGACCCTACATGTGTAGGATAGGTGGGAGGCTTCGAAGCAGGTACGCCAGTATCTGTGGAGCCGTCCTTGAAATACCACCCTTGTAGTGTTGATGTTCTAACGTCGCCCCGTTATCCGGGGTGCGGACAGTGCCTGGTGGGTAGTTTGACTGGGGCGGTCTCCTCCCAAAGCGTAACGGAGGAGCACGAAGGTGGGCTAATCACGGTCGGACATCGTGAGGTTAGTGCAATGGCATAAGCCCGCTTAACTGCGAGAATGACGGTTCGAGCAGGTGCGAAAGCAGGTCATAGTGATCCGGTGGTTCTGAATGGAAGGGCCATCGCTCAACGGATAAAAGGTACTCCGGGGATAACAGGCTGATACCGCCCAAGAGTTCATATCGACGGCGGTGTTTGGCACCTCGATGTCGGCTCATCACATCCTGGGGCTGAAGTCGGTCCCAAGGGTATGGCTGTTCGCCATTTAAAGTGGTACGCGAGCTGGGTTTAGAACGTCGTGAGACAGTTCGGTCCCTATCTGCCGTGGGCGCTGGATGATTGAAGGGAGTTGCTCCTAGTACGAGAGGACCGGAGTGAACGAACCGCTGGTGTTCGGGTTGTGTCGCCAGACGCATTGCCCGGTAGCTAAGTTCGGAACAGATAACCGCTGAAAGCATCTAAGCGGGAAGCTGGCCCTGAGATGAGTCATCCCTGAGACTTTGAGTCTCCTGAAGGGCTGTTCGAGACTAGAACGTTGATAGGCAGGGTGTGTAAGCGTTGTGAGGCGCTCAGCTAACCTGTACTAATTGCCCGTGAGGCTTAACCATACAACACCCAAGGGGTTTTAAGTACGGACTCCATGAGCACTTGAATGATGTGCTGAGAACCTAGTCAGATTTTTCCAAGATTGTTGAACAAATTTTGCCTGGCGACCATAGCGCTGTGGAACCACCTGATCCCATGCCGAACTCAGACGTGAAACGCAGCAGCGCCGATGGTAGTGTGGGGTCTCCCCATGTGAGAGTAGGACATCGCCAGGCTCCCTATTTGAGAAGCCCGTCGCGGACGGGCTTTTTCTTCGCTCCGGAGTGAATGCTTCGTGAGCGGAGTCAACACAGAGTTTTTGCTTTTTGACCGGTCGCGGACCGGGACGAAAAAAGATGAAAATTTTGTCTTGACTTCAAATGAGGGAAGCGTAATATACGCGTCCTGACTTGCTGAAGCGAAACGCGCTAAAGCATTGAAAGTCAACGTTCTTTAACAATTTGACCATGCAATCTGTGTGGGCACTCGACAATGATACAGTCAAAAAGATTTTATCAGTGAACTGAGTGACCAAATCGAAAGTTCTTTTATTAGAGCTTCGGCACAGTCAATTTATCAGTAATCACTGAGCCGCTTTTCTTCGGAAAGGCAACAAAATTCTAATTGAAGAGTTTGATCATGGCTCAGATTGAACGCTGGCGGCAGGCCTAACACATGCAAGTCGAGCGGCAGCGACATGACTGAACCTTCGGGGGACGTTATGGGCGGCGAGCGGCGGACGGGTGAGTAATGCCTGGGAACATGCCTTAGTGTGGGGGATAACCATTGGAAACGATGGCTAATACCGCATAATCTCTACGGAGCAAAGCGGGGGACCTTCGGGCCTCGCGCGCTAAGATTGGCCCAGGTGGGATTAGCTAGTAGGTGGGGTAACGGCTCACCTAGGCGACGATCCCTAGCTGGTCTGAGAGGATGATCAGCCACACTGGAACTGAGACACGGTCCAGACTCCTACGGGAGGCAGCAGTGGGGAATATTGCACAATGGGGGAAACCCTGATGCAGCCATGCCGCGTGTGTGAAGAAGGCCTTCGGGTTGTAAAGCACTTTCAGCAGTGAGGAAGGGGTGAGTATTAATAGTGCTCATCTTTGACGTTAGCTGCAGAAGAAGCACCGGCTAACTCCGTGCCAGCAGCCGCGGTAATACGGAGGGTGCGAGCGTTAATCGGAATTACTGGGCGTAAAGCGCATGCAGGCGGCGTGTTAAGCCAGATGTGAAAGCCCGGGGCTCAACCTCGGAATCGCATTTGGAACTGGCATGCTAGAGTCTTGTAGAGGGGGGTAGAATTTCAGGTGTAGCGGTGAAATGCGTAGAGATCTGAAGGAATACCGGTGGCGAAGGCGGCCCCCTGGACAAAGACTGACGCTCAGATGCGAAAGCGTGGGGAGCAAACAGGATTAGATACCCTGGTAGTCCACGCCGTAAACGATGTCTACTTGGAGGTTGGTGTCTTGAACACTGGCTTTCGGAGCTAACGCGTTAAGTAGACCGCCTGGGGAGTACGGTCGCAAGATTAAAACTCAAATGAATTGACGGGGGCCCGCACAAGCGGTGGAGCATGTGGTTTAATTCGATGCAACGCGAAGAACCTTACCTACTCTTGACATCCAGAGAACTTAGCAGAGATGCTTTGGTGCCTTCGGGAACTCTGAGACAGGTGCTGCATGGCTGTCGTCAGCTCGTGTTGTGAAATGTTGGGTTAAGTCCCGCAACGAGCGCAACCCTTATCCTTGTTTGCCAGCACTTCGGGTGGGAACTCCAGGGAGACTGCCGGTGATAAACCGGAGGAAGGTGGGGACGACGTCAAGTCATCATGGCCCTTACGAGTAGGGCTACACACGTGCTACAATGGCGTATACAGAGGGCTGCCAACTAGCGATAGTGAGCGAATCCCACAAAGTACGTCGTAGTCCGGATTGGAGTCTGCAACTCGACTCCATGAAGTCGGAATCGCTAGTAATCGTGGATCAGAATGCCACGGTGAATACGTTCCCGGGCCTTGTACACACCGCCCGTCACACCATGGGAGTGGGCTGCACCAGAAGTAGATAGCTTAACCTTCGGGAGGGCGTTTACCACGGTGTGGTTCATGACTGGGGTGAAGTCGTAACAAGGTAGCCCTAGGGGAACCTGGGGCTGGATCACCTCCTTACCTAAAGACTGCGTTGTTGACGCAGTGTCCACACAGATTGCCTGGTTAAAATGTAAAGAGCGCAAGAGAAGGGTCTGTAGCTCAGGTGGTTAGAGCGCACCCCTGATAAGGGTGAGGTCGGTGGTTCAAGTCCACTCAGACCCACCACTGTTTTCCCAAACACAGTGGTTGAACACTCTTGCAAAACTCGATGGGGCTATAGCTCAGCTGGGAGAGCGCCTGCCTTGCACGCAGGAGGTCAGCAGTTCGATCCTGCTTAGCTCCACCACTCTTTAAGGGTTTTCCCCGAGAATCTTTAGAAAGTGGTTATCTGTCGATAATTCACAATGCTCTTTAACAATCTGGAAAGCTGACTAGTAAATTCAATCTTTGAGATTGAATCAAACTGTTTCGAAAGAAACAGAGTTCTCAAGCAAAACACATTCAAGTGTCTTGTATTTTTTGTCTTCACTTTTGAAAAGTGAAAGCAAAGTGAGTCCGGCGAAACAAATCAAACCTTGGTTGTTTGAACATACGAAACCTCTTGGGGTTGTATGGTTAAGTGACTAAGCGTACACGGTGGATGCCTGGGCAGTCAGAGGCGATGAAGGACGTACTAACTTGCGATAAGCGGTGATGAGGCAGTAAGAGCCACTTGAGTCACCGATTTCCGAATGGGGAAACCCAGCCGCATAAGCGGTTATCATCAGGTGAATACATAGCCTGATGAGGCGAACCGGGGGAACTGAAACATCTAAGTACCCCGAGGAAGAGAAATCAACCGAGATTCCGGCAGTAGCGGCGAGCGAAACCGGATTAGCCCTTAAGCGTTTTTTGTGTCAGGTGAAGGCTCTGGAAAGTGCCGCGATACAGGGTGACAGCCCCGTAACCGACGATACCTTAAACGTGAAAACGAGTAGGACGGGACACGTGTTATCTTGTCTGAAGATGGGGGGACCATCCTCCAAGGCTAAATACTCCTGACTGACCGATAGTGAACCAGTACCGTGAGGGAAAGGCGAAAAGAACCCCTGTGAGGGGAGTGAAAAAGAACCTGAAACCGTGTACGTACAAGCAGTAGGAGCCCTTCGGGGTGACTGCGTACCTTTTGTATAATGGGTCAGCGACTTAATTTCAGTAGCAAGGTTAACCGTATAGGGGAGCCGTAGGGAAACCGAGTCTTAACTGGGCGTGCAGTTGCTGGGATTAGACCCGAAACCAGGTGATCTAGCCATGGGCAGGTTGAAGGTGAGGTAACACTTACTGGAGGACCGAACCGACTAATGTTGAAAAATTAGCGGATGACTTGTGGCTAGGGGTGAAAGGCCAATCAAACCTGGAGATAGCTGGTTCTCCCCGAAAGCTATTTAGGTAGCGCCTCGGACGAATACTACTGGGGGTAGAGCACTGTTAAGGCTAGGGGGTCATCCCGACTTACCAACCCTTTGCAAACTCCGAATACCAGTAAGTACTATCCGGGAGACACACGGCGGGTGCTAACGTCCGTCGTGGAGAGGGAAACAACCCAGACCGCCAGCTAAGGTCCCAAAGTATCACTAAGTGGGAAACGATGTGGGAAGGCTCAGACAGCCAGGATGTTGGCTTAGAAGCAGCCATCATTTAAAGAAAGCGTAATAGCTCACTGGTCGAGTCGGCCTGCGCGGAAGATTTAACGGGGCTAAGTGATACACCGAAGCTGCGGCAATGCGATTTATCGTATTGGGTAGGGGAGCGTTCTGTAAGCGGCTGAAGGTGTGCTGTAAGGCATGCTGGACGTATCAGAAGTGCGAATGCTGACATGAGTAACGACAAGGGGGGTGAAAAACCTCCCCGCCGGAAGACCAAGGGTTCCTGTCCAACGTTAATCGGGGCAGGGTAAGTCGACCCCTAAGGCGAGGCCGAAAGGCGTAGTCGATGGGAAACGGGTTAATATTCCCGTACTTCTTACTATTGCGATGGGGGGACGGAGAAGGCTAGGTGGGCCAGGCGACGGTTGTCCTGGTTCAAGGGTGTAGGCTGATGGTTTAGGCAAATCCGGACCATCTCAAGGCTGAGACCCGATGTCGAGTCACTACGGTGATGAAGTCATTGATGCCATGCTTCCGGGAAAAGCCTCTAAGCTTCAGATAGTAAGGAATCGTACCCCAAACCGACACAGGTGGTCGGGTAGAGAATACCAAGGCGCTTGAGAGAACTCGGGTGAAGGAACTAGGCAAAATGGTACCGTAACTTCGGGAGAAGGTACGCTGCCGGCGGTGAAGAGACTTGCTCTTGGAGCTGCTGGCAGTCGCAGATACCAGGTGGCTGCAACTGTTTATTAAAAACACAGCACTGTGCAAAATCGAAAGATGACGTATACGGTGTGACGCCTGCCCGGTGCCGGAAGGTTAATTGATGGGGTTATCTTCGGAGAAGCTCTTGATCGAAGCCCCGGTAAACGGCGGCCGTAACTATAACGGTCCTAAGGTAGCGAAATTCCTTGTCGGGTAAGTTCCGACCTGCACGAATGGCGTAATGATGGCCACGCTGTCTCCACCCGAGACTCAGTGAAATTGAAATCGCAGTGAAGATGCTGCGTACCCGCGGCTAGACGGAAAGACCCCGTGAACCTTTACTACAGCTTGGCACTGAACATTGACCCTACATGTGTAGGATAGGTGGGAGGCTTCGAAGCAGGTACGCCAGTATCTGTGGAGCCGTCCTTGAAATACCACCCTTGTAGTGTTGATGTTCTAACGTCGCCCCGTTATCCGGGGTGCGGACAGTGCCTGGTGGGTAGTTTGACTGGGGCGGTCTCCTCCCAAAGCGTAACGGAGGAGCACGAAGGTGGGCTAATCACGGTCGGACATCGTGAGGTTAGTGCAATGGCATAAGCCCGCTTAACTGCGAGAATGACGGTTCGAGCAGGTGCGAAAGCAGGTCATAGTGATCCGGTGGTTCTGAATGGAAGGGCCATCGCTCAACGGATAAAAGGTACTCCGGGGATAACAGGCTGATACCGCCCAAGAGTTCATATCGACGGCGGTGTTTGGCACCTCGATGTCGGCTCATCACATCCTGGGGCTGAAGTCGGTCCCAAGGGTATGGCTGTTCGCCATTTAAAGTGGTACGCGAGCTGGGTTTAGAACGTCGTGAGACAGTTCGGTCCCTATCTGCCGTGGGCGCTGGATGATTGAAGGGAGTTGCTCCTAGTACGAGAGGACCGGAGTGAACGAACCGCTGGTGTTCGGGTTGTGTCGCCAGACGCATTGCCCGGTAGCTAAGTTCGGAACAGATAACCGCTGAAAGCATCTAAGCGGGAAGCTGGCCCTGAGATGAGTCATCCCTGAGACTTTGAGTCTCCTGAAGGGCTGTTCGAGACTAGAACGTTGATAGGCAGGGTGTGTAAGCGTTGTGAGGCGCTCAGCTAACCTGTACTAATTGCCCGTGAGGCTTAACCATACAACACCCAAGGGGTTTTAAGTACGGACTCCATGAGCACTTGAATGATGTGCTGAGAACTTTAGTCAGATTTTTCCGAGATTGTTGAACAAATTTTGCCTGGCGACCATAGCGCTGTGGAACCACCTGATCCCATGCCGAACTCAGACGTGAAACGCAGCAGCGCCGATGGTAGTGTGGGGTCTCCCCATGTGAGAGTAGGACATCGCCAGGCGCCCTATTTAGAAATCAGATACAGTCTGGTTTCAGCCGTGTGGAGCGGTAGTTCAGTTGGTTAGAATACCGGCCTGTCACGCCGGGGGTCGCGGGTTCGAGTCCCGTCCGCTCCGCCACTTCTTAGAGAAACCCAGTCAGCAATGGCTGGGTTTTTTGCTATTCAGGGTTCTGATAATTTCTCACTGACGCAAAGCCTCAGACTAGGCGTCCCCCTCGAAAGACTGGGGCTTTTTTACGTTGGGGATTTGATATCCGTCCTTCGGCCGGACGCCTCCCGGTCGAATGCGATTCCAGCTGTCCGCTACTTCTTAAAGAAACCCAGCCAGTCATGACTTTTTTTTGCTATTTGCTATTCGTGATTTGATTTCTGACAGTTGGATATCCGCCTATTGGCAGGATGAATATTTCCCTCTCTCTGCCCGTTGTTTTAAAACTTAAGACATAACCACAGATGTGCCCCATGGGATGAAAGTTGAAGTCCACAGAAGAACTACTGGAACTCTGCGCTAAAGCGCATCCCAGGAGCACCTGTAGTGATTTGAGATAGGGTGTATTCATCTTCTAAAACGCTGGTGACACACTGTCTACAAGTCTGATATCGTGTTTTGGTTCTTAACTAGGATCAGCTGGAATGTTGTTGTCTGGCGAGGGAATACTGCACCAATCGGCCACGTAAACCTGTTGAGTTTGATGATCGATGTTTTAGTAGGCGGTTGAGCATCAAATTGATAAATTTCGACATTCAGGGCTGGTAATTATCATCAGTCTATATACAATACTTACCACACGACAGGGGTGTAGCTCCAATTGGCAGAGCAGCGGATTCCAAATCCGCGTGTTGGGAGTTCGAATCTCTCCACCCCTGCCATCTCTTTTAAGCTCTCGCAGAAATGCGGGAGCTTTTTCGTTTTCAGCGTTTATCTAACGCGATACCGTACGGCATTACATCCTCAGAATGCTGAATTTATTCGAGCCCAAATCGAAAAAAAGCCTCATCTATGATGAGGCTGGTACCAATCTAAACTCTCACGTCAGTCTTAGCTTCTCATCATCAGCTGATAGCCAATAAAGCAGGCAGAAATACTCAGGAATACATTTAAGAGCAGGTTCAGTGTCATCTTGGCGTACTCGCCGTGCTGAAGCAGGACGACGTTATCCATGGAGAATGTTGAAAATGTCGTGAGGGCGCCGAGAAAGCCCAATCCGAGAATCGGACGCCATGGTGAGGCTTCAATCATTCCCTGATTCAGGGCTGACATCAGCAGTCCCATGATAAATGAACCGATGACATTGACGGCGAGGGTCCCATAAGGGAAGCCGCGTCCAAACAGGACAACAGACAGCTCGGCTATCAGATAACGGGCACATGCGCCAAAGGCTCCGCCAAAGGCAACATAGCTTAAAACGATGAGTTGATTCATTTGTACGCTGGTCTCTGTCAATCAAACCAGATACTAATACCATGAAATGAACCCTCTGTTGAGACAGTCACTAAGGTAATTCACAAAACAATGTGCTATACGGTGTTGTATTGCAAGCGTTCGTGAATTGAGGTGGTGATGAAGCTTTATAAAACGGTCTTGCTGGCACTCAACCCAGATGATCAACGGGCACAGCAGCTGGTCGTGAAAGCCGGGGTCGTGGCAAGCCATAACAATGCAGACCTACACCTGGCATATGTCGAGCCCGGGGTCGGTAATCTGAGTTTTTTGGATATTGAGCTGCAACTGAAAGAAGCCCATGACGATCAGGAGCTCAGGCGAATGGCGCAGTTGTCTGAATTAGCCACCCATTCTCCGCAGCCTGTGCGCGCGATGCATCTCTATGATGGTGATGTTGCAAAACATCTCATTGAACTGGCAGCAAAAATAAATGCAGACTTAGTGATTGTCGGCCATGCCAAAACGGATCTGCACTGGTTGCGAGAAGATGTCCGTCGTGAATTGGATCTGCATTTAAAGTGCGATGTGCTGATTTGTCGCTGATGCGTGACGGTTTTTACTGATTCCTGAAATTCAGTAAAGACCGCTTGCTGTCGGGATACACCTTTCTTATACTCGTTAGCTGAAACTTGTCGGAGTGCCAACTGGCTGAGACCGCATTGCGGGATCCGTTGAACCTGATCAGATTAGTATCTGCGAAGGGAACAAGAGAAAATCTTCTGCCTAGCTGTACCTGTCGTGTACAGCTGCTGTATCAGACGATGCGACACGCCCTACTTGTGTCCGCCTCTTGTTTACGCGCCCATCCGTCAAGCAACTTCCCAGAAATATCAGATGAAAGGAAATTGCTATGTCGAGTCGCAAGCAAGCGAGACTGGAAGCGAAACAATTTATTGATTCACTCACTACCCAAGCCTACCCGAATTCCCGAAAAATCTATGTCACCGGCAGCCGGGATGATATCCGTGTCGGCATGCGTGAGATTGCTCAGGCTGACTCCTTAGTCGGCGGGGATAAAAATAACCCGATTTTTGAGCCGAACGAACCGGTACGAGTCTACGATACCTCTGGCTTTTATACCGATCCGGAACAGACGATTGATATCTACAGTGGTCTGCCAAAGCTGCGTGAAAACTGGATTGAAGAGCGGAATGATACTGAGCTGTTGGATGAGCTGAGTTCTGCCTATACCAAAGAGCGTCTGGCTGATGACACATTAGATGAGCTGCGTTTTGCGCTCCGTGCCCGTGTCCGCCGGGCTAAGCCAGGCCAGTGCGTGACTCAGATGCACTACGCCCGCAAGGGGATCATCACGCCGGAGATGGAATATATCGCGCTCCGTGAAAACATGGGCCGCGCCCGTTACCGTGATGAAGTGCTGAACCAGCAGCATCCGGGACAAAGCTTCGGCGCCAACCTGCCCAAAGACATTACCCCTGAATTTGTGCGAAAAGAGGTGGCTGAAGGCCGCGCTATTATCCCGTCCAACATCAACCACCCGGAATCTGAGCCGATGATTATCGGTCGTAATTTTCTGGTGAAGGTGAATGCCAATATCGGGAATTCGGCGGTCAGTTCCTCGATTGAGGAAGAAGTAGAAAAACTGGTGTGGTCGACCCGCTGGGGCGGCGATACCGTGATGGACCTGTCAACCGGTCGGAACATTCACGAGACCCGTGAGTGGATCATCCGTAACAGTCCGGTGCCGATTGGAACCGTACCAATGTATCAGGCGCTGGAGAAGGTGAACGGCATTGCTGAGAACCTCAATTGGGACGTGTTCCGTGACACCTTGCTGGAGCAGGCGGAACAGGGCGTTGACTACTTTACGATTCACGCCGGTGTGTTGCTGCGCTATGTCCCGATGACGGCCAAGCGCGTGACGGGTATTGTTTCCCGTGGCGGTTCTATCATGGCGAAATGGTGTCTGGCACATCACAAGGAAAGCTTCCTGTATGAGCACTTTCGCGAGATTTGCGAGATCTGCGCAAAATACGATATCGCGCTGTCGCTTGGCGATGGCTTGCGTCCGGGTTCAGTCGCGGATGCCAATGACGAAGCCCAGTTCAGCGAACTGCGTACACTGGGAGAGCTGACTCAGATCGCCTGGGAATATGATGTACAGGTGATGATTGAAGGACCGGGGCATGTGCCGATGCATATGATCAAGGAAAACATGGAAGAGCAGCTCAAGCACTGCCATGAAGCTCCGTTCTATACCTTAGGCCCGCTGACGACCGATATTGCCCCGGGTTATGACCATATCACCTCCGGAATTGGTGCCGCGATGATTGGCTGGTATGGCTGTGCCATGCTGTGTTACGTGACGCCGAAAGAACACCTTGGCCTGCCGAATAAAGATGACGTGAAGACTGGCCTGATTACCTACAAACTCTGTGCTCACGCGGCTGATTTGGCCAAAGGACACCCGGGGGCGCAGGTCCGAGACAATGCATTGTCAAAGGCCCGTTTTGAATTCCGCTGGGAAGACCAGTTCAATCTGGGTCTGGACCCGGATACTGCCCGTGCATTCCACGATGAAACCCTGCCGCAGGAATCCGGCAAGATTGCGCACTTCTGTTCAATGTGTGGACCTAAATTCTGTTCGATGAAGATTTCTCAGGAAGTGCGGGATTATGCGAAAGCACAGAATGAGGCTCAGGTGATCCAGTTACTGGAGGATCCGCTGGAAGGCATGCGCCAGAAATCGGCCGAATTCCGGGAAAAAGGCAGCGAGCTATATCATCAGGCGAAAACCCATGAGGCAGATCAGGCATGAGTGGGGCGCAACAACTGACATTTCCGGGAATGGAGGGCGGCATCGGGCCGCTCTATCCTGTCGTCGATGATGTTCACTGGATTGCCCGGCTGCTGCCGCTGGGCGTGAAAACGGTTCAGCTGCGGATGAAAGATCCGGCACATCCAGAACTGGAAACACAAATCATCGAAGCCATCCGGCTGGGCCGTGTGCACAACGCTCAGGTGTTTATCAATGACTACTGGCAGCTGGCGCTGAAACACGGCGCTTACGGGGTGCATCTGGGACAGGAAGATCTGGATGCCGCCGATCTGGATGCCTTGCGTCATGCCAGTATCCGGCTGGGTGTTTCTACCCGGACGTCGGCTGAGTTGCAGCGCGGCCTGGCGATTGCGCCGAGCTATGTGGCAATCGGCCACATCTTCCCGACGCCAACCAAGGACATGCCAACCCCGCCGCAAGGGGTCGCACAGCTGAAGGAACATCTGGCGACCGTGGCGGGCCGTTATCCGACGGTGGCTATCGGCGGAATTGACCTGAGCAATGTGGCGGACGTCTGGCAGACCGGCGTGTCCTGTGTCGCCGTGGTGCGGGCCGTGACGGCTGCACCGGACACGGAGCAGGCTCTGGCCGCTTTCGCTGAAAAGCTGGTGAGGTAAGCCATGCTGACTGACGAATCTTTTTTACGCTATCACCGTCAGGTGCAGTTGCCGGAAATTGGTGAGCAGGGTCAGCTGGCCCTGCAACAGGCCAAGGTGCTGATCATCGGTGCCGGTGGTCTGGGAGCGCCCGCGGCGTTGTATCTGGCCGGTGCCGGTGTGGGCAGTCTGGTGATTGCGGACGGCGATCGGGTGGAGCGTTCCAACCTGCAACGCCAGATCATCTACCGCGATGACAATCAGGGCGAGAGCAAGGCTCAGGCCGCAGTCGCGCAGGTGAAGGCACTCAATCCGCACATCCGGGCCCGGGCCGTGACCGCCAATCTGGCTAAGTTACAGCTGGCGATGGAAATCAGCCTTGCGGATGTGGTGCTCGATTGCACCGACAATTTTGCCAGCCGCCATGCCATCAATCAGGCCTGTTTCGAACACGGCAAGCAGCTAATCTCCGGGGCGGCGATCCGCTGGCAGGGGCAACTGATGAACTTTGATTTCCGGGCGCAGCAGGGGCCTTGCTATCACTGCCTGTTTCCGCACGGTGACATGCAGGCACCGCAAAATTGCAGCGAGTCCGGGATTGCCGGTCCCGTCGTCGGGATCATGGGGACCTTCCAGGCCTTGCAGGCTATCAAGGCGATCACCGGCAGTGGCGAATCTGGCAAGGGTCAGTTCCGCCAGTTTGACGGCCTCACCCTGCAATGGCAGCAGTTTGCTCTGCCCGTGAACCCGCAATGCTCTGTATGCAGTAAGGAATCTTTATGACCATGATTAACGTTCAGGTGAACGATAAAGCCATGCAGCTGGCGGCAGAAACCTCGCTACGAGCGCTGCTGGAGCAACTGGCAATGCCGCTGGATGCCACCGCAGTGGCGCTCAATCAGTCGATTGTCAGTCGTGATTGCTGGGGAGACACCGTGCTCAGCGATGGCGACGCGATCGCCCTGTTTCAAGCTATTGCAGGAGGCTGAGATGCTGACGATTGCTGATAAAACGTTTTCATCCCGTCTGTTTACCGGTACTGGCAAGTATGCCGGCCGGGATGTGATGGCGCAGTCCATTCTGGCTTCCGGTTCGGAACTGGTGACCATGGCACTCAAACGGGTCGACATTGAAAACCGGGACGATGACATCCTGGCGCCGCTGCGTGCCGCCGGGGTGAACCTGCTGCCGAATACCTCCGGCGCGAAAAATGCGAAGGAAGCGATCTTTGCCGCGCAGCTGGCCCGTGAAGCGCTGGGCACTCACTGGCTGAAACTGGAAATTCACCCGGATCCGAAATATTTAATGCCGGATCCGATTGAAACGCTGATTGCCGCAGAAGCGCTGGTCAAACAGGGCTTTATTGTGCTGCCTTACTGTCATGCCGACCCGGTGCTCTGTAAGCGGCTGGAAGAAGTCGGTTGCGCGGCGGTCATGCCGCTGGGTGCGCCGATTGGCTCCAATAAAGGGCTGGCCTCACGGGATTTCCTCGACATCATTATCGATCAGGCACGGGTGCCGGTGATTGTGGATGCCGGGATTGGCGCGCCGTCTCATGCGGCGGAAGCCATGGAGCGGGGCGCGGATGCGGTGCTGGTCAATACCGCGATTGCTGCGGCGGCTGATCCGGTGGCCATGGGCCGGGCATTCAGACTGGCGGTCGAAAGCGGACGGATGGCTTATGAAGCCGGTCTGGCCGGGACAGTCAGCCAGGCTGTTGCATCCAGCCCGCTGACGGCGTTTCTGGATGCCAGCATTTAAGGAGGCGGCATGAGTTATGCGGATGTCTGGCGTCAGCTGGACTGGGATGGTGTCCGGCTGTCGATTTACAGTAAAACGGCGGCGGATGTTGAGCGTGCACTCAGCAAACGCAAGCGGGATCTCGAAGACTTTAAAGCCTTGATTTCCCCGGCTGCCGAGGCTTATCTGGAGCAAATGGCACAGCAGTCGGCGGCTCTGACGCGGCAGCGTTTTGGCCGGACGATCGGATTTTACGTGCCTTTGTATCTGTCGAATCTCTGTGCCAACAGCTGCACTTACTGCGGCTTTACCATGGAGAACAAGATCAAGCGAAGGACACTGACGCTGGACGAGATTGAGCGTGAATGTGCGGCGATCAAAGCGCTGAATTTCGATAACGTGCTGCTGGTCACCGGTGAGCACGAACGTAAGGTCGGGATGGATTATTTCCGTCAGAGTGTTCCGGCAATCAAGCGTCACTTCAGTTATCTGTCGATGGAAGTCCAGCCGCTGGATCAGGCGGAGTATGCCGAGCTGAAAACGCTGGGGCTGGATGCGGTGATGGTTTATCAGGAAACCTACAGTGCACCGACTTATGCCCAGCATCATTTACGTGGCAATAAGATGGACTTTTTGTACCGGCTGGAAACCCCGGACCGACTGGCGCGGGCCGGCATTGATAAAATCGGCATCGGCGCACTGATTGGTCTGGAAGAATGGCGGACTGACTGTTTTTTTGTCGCCAGCCATCTGGATTATCTGGAGCGGACTTACTGGCAGACCCGTTATTCAATTTCGTTTCCGCGACTGCGTCCGTGTACGGGCGGATTAGAGCCAAAATCTGTGATGAGTGACCGCCAGCTGGTGCAGCTGATCTGCGCATACCGGCTGTTCAACAGTGAGGTTGAGCTGTCCATGTCGACCCGGGAATCCCCGCATTTTCGCGACAATGTGTTGCCGCTGGGGATCACCAGCATGTCGGCAGGATCCAAAACGCAACCGGGAGGTTATGCCGATAACGAGCCGGAGCTGGAGCAGTTTGCGATCAGCGATGAGCGGGCGGTCAGTGACGTGGCGCAGGCGGTGAAACAGCACGGTTTTGAGGTCGTCTGGAAAGACTGGCACCCGGCTTATTCCGGCTGATTGCTTAGCGTAAGCTGCAGAGAAAATGAAAGGGCTGATGAAAACCATCAGCCCTTTTTGATGAGATGAAACAATTATTCCGTAAAGACGGCGTTGACCTTGGCGTCGTAACGGGCATTGATGTTGGATGAATAATGTCTGGCTGTCAGCTCAATTTTCAGTTTCTGAACATCGACCGGTTCATCAAAAGAGACAGAGAGTGTGCCTGAAGGGTATTTCAGGTAGCTCGGATAAACCCGTTCGTTATTTTCGTTATAGATGAACGCAACCACAGACTGATTACGGGCATTGGCGGTTGTGTTGACAACCAGTTCCAGCGATTTCACTTTCTTGTTGTTGTACGGCGTAATTTCCACCCATTTGGTCACTGGCGTCCCAAAGCTGGCATAGAGTGAGGTACCGGCAGAGATTTGCTCATCAAAATCAATCACAGGATCGTGATCCGGGTAGCTGGTGGCATCGTTCGGTTTACTGTTGCCGAAATACTCCTGAATCAGGCTGAAGCCATCGCCGTCGTAATCGGTATTGGCATCGAGCCCGACCACCTCATAAGTTTTTTTCCACCAGGTTGGCAGATGGTCGTTATCGATGCTCGTGCTTTCGCCGTAGTTAAACCGGAAATTCCCGTCAAAGCGCTGGCTGGGTTTGGTAAAGTCGGCGTTGTACACAGAGATCACCGCACGGTAATTGTCCTGCCAGTACACGATCGGGGTGGCGAATTTGTGCTCTCCCCAGCCCGCACGGCAGTCCAGATTATGCAGGCGCTGGTTCGCACCGTTGTAAATTTCGATCTTACAGTCCATGGCATTGGGCTGATTATTATCATATCCCAGTGTGACCAGATGGTGGCGGTCGGCAGGCAGGTTGAATTTGACCGGAATGTTCACCCGCTGGCCTTTATAAATCGTCTGATTTACGGACTGTTTGTAGGTTTCTAAATGTGGATTGGTGTTGGCCAGAGCGGCAAAAGACAAAAAAGGAAGTGACAGAAGCAGTTGTTTTTTCATGATATAACCTTATGAATATAATTGATTATTGTTTCATCAGGCATGCTAGCGATATTCATCAGATGTGAAAACAGTCAATAGGGACAGTTTTGTGCTGGGTCACGGAGATACATGACCGTTGTGCTCCGGCTGGCAGGCAGAAAAAAGTCCGGCGTACTGACCGGACTTTTGGGAGGTAAATCAGGGATGTTTTTAGCGGCTGAGCGGCGCAGTTGCCTGTTTCAGCCACGTTAGATTCTCGCCCTGCAGGGACGGGCTGATGACGTCGAAGACGGTTTGGTGGTAAGTGTTCAGCCACGCCAGCTCGCTGTCAGTCATCAGGCTGAGATCCACCAGACGGCGATCAATCGGGGCACGGGTCAGCGATTCGAAACCGAGTACGGTCATATCCCCTTCGGTTGGGACTTCCACAACCAGCTCCAGGTTTTCAATCCGGATGCCGAAGGCGTCGGCACGGTAATAACCCGGCTCATTCGACAGCACCATTCCCGGCAGCAGCGCGGTTGGATTCGGGACTTTCGAAATCCGTTGCGGGCCTTCATGTACGTTCAGGAAATGGCCGACGCCATGGCCTGTACCGTGGTCGAAATCAAAACCGTGTGCCCACAGGTGCTGACGTGCCAGAGCATCCAGCTGTGAGCCTGTCGTGCCGCGCGGGAAACGGGCACTGGCCAGGGCAATGTGACCTTTCAGCACCAGCGTGAAGGTTTGTTTCACTTCATCGCCCGGATTACCGACTGCGATGGTGCGGGTGATGTCGGTGGTGCCGTCCGGGTACTGACCGCCTGAATCTACCAGATAGACGTTGTCCATTTGCAGGACGCCCGGTTCCGGCTGGTTGTTGTGGTTGTAGTGACACATGGCAGCGTTGCCACCGGCTGCGGAAATGGTGTCAAAGCTGACATCGGTGCAGCTTGGATCTTCAATCCGGAACTGCCACAGCTGATCGGCCAGCGTGGCTTCGTCCAGCAGATTGCTGGCTGCGACCTGACGGTCAACCCAGGCCAGGAATTTGGACACCGCCACGCCATCACGGATATGACTGGCTTTCATGCCAGCCACTTCGGTCGGGTTTTTGGCCGCTTTCGGCAGCATGCACGGATCGGCACCTTCAAGGATCACAGCACCGGCGTCACGCAGGGTCTGTCCGGCCCAGGCATTGCTGGTGGCCGGGTCAAGCAGCACGTGCTTGCCGTTCAGGGCTTTCAGGCGGTGTTCCAGGGTTTCCGGCGCCTGAATGCGGACACCTTCACCCACATGCGCTGCAAACTCAGCAGGCAGACGGGATTCATCAATAAAGAAATCGACGCTGCCGTCATTGTGCAGGATAGCGGTCGACAGCAGGACCGGCAGGCACTGCACGTCGCTGCCGCGGATGTTCAGCAGCCAGGCAATGCTGTCGAGCTGGGTGAGCAGGACGGCATCGGCTTTTTGTTTTTGCAGGCTGGCGGCAATGTTCGCGCGTTTGTCGCTGCTGTGCTGGCCGACAAAATCCAGCCCCATCAGTCTGGCATCAGACAGCGTCGGCGCCGGGCGGTCCTGCCACAGGGTATCAATCGGGTTGGTGTTCAGCAGCACCAGCTCCAGGCTGCTGTCCAGCGACTGCTGGGTACGTTTCAGCCAGGCGCCGCTGTGCAGGCGCGGGTCGACGGCAATTTTGCTGCCGGCAGCAAAGTGGTCTGCCACCCACTGCATTGGCGGTTCTTCGATCAGATGACGGTATTCAAACACGTCGCCCGGCACTTGTTTACGAACCTGGACGACATAGCGGCCATCCACAAACATCGCTGCCTTGTCGCGGCCGATAACAGCGGCCCCGGCCGAACCGGTGAAGCCGGTTGCCCACAGCAGGCGCTCGTTATGTTCAGGGATGTATTCACCCAGGTATTCGTCTTCATGCGGGATCACCAGGGCATCAAGCTGTTCTGCTTCCAGCCACTGGCGGATCTGTGCCACGCGTTGTGAAATCACTGATTGCATCTGTCAATATTCCTTTCTGTTGATGTCATCCTCGAACGGATGAGCCAAACCTGCCCCTCAGTCACCCTGACGACGGCAGCAGGCCGATCCGCTAAAGGTAGCGTTTTTGTGAATAGCCTGCAATTAACCGGTAGACAATTCACGGCATCCGTTGATGATGATCTGCCTTAACCATCTGTGCCCCGGGTCATTTTCCTGGTGTTGCGGCCAGAAAAGGGTGTAAGCCATAGCAGGAAGTGCTGTCGGTAAAGGCAGCACGATCAGGTCGAGCTGGGCCGCGACATAGTTGGCGAAATGGCTGGGCGCGGTGAAGACCAGATCGGTATGGGTACATAAACTGGCGGCGCTATTAAAGTCTGGCACAAACATCGCGATATCGCGTTGCAGGCCCTGCTCTGCCAGTTTGTAGTCCAGCAGCCAGCGGTCATCCCGGCCGCAACGCACCTGAATGTGCCGCTGGCGGAGGTAGTGATCCTGATTCCACTGACCGTCCTCATATAGTGCCAGCACCGGATGACCCGGCCGGACAATGCAGCGCTGGGTATCGCGGTGCAATTCCTGGAACAGTACGCCTTTCGGCGGCATCAGGGTGAGCTGGGCGTCCAGCGGGTTGAGATCTTTCCCGGTGATCCCGAAGTCAATCTCACCACGCAGCATCTTGTCAAAAGTATCCGGCTCCCAGGCATGGGTATCCAGCAGGATGTTGGGTCCCTGACTGAAAATGTCACCCAGAAAGCGCGGCATCAGCAGCGGATAGGCACTTTCCACCAGAGACATTTTGAAATGGCGGTCACTGTTTTGCGGGACGAACTCTGCCGGTGCGGTCAGGTTTTCGATGTCCTGCAGCAGTTTTTCCAGTACGGGTTGCAGTGCCCGGGCACGCGGAGTCGGCTGCAGTCCGTGGGCACTGCGGACAAACAGGGTATCGTCGAACTGCTCGCGCAGCCGGGCCAGGCTTTTGCTGACCGCAGACTGGCTCAGACATAAGCGGTTTGCGGCGCGGGTGACGCTGCACTCCTGGAGTAACACATGCAGGCAGACCAAAAGATTGAGGTCCAGCCGGGTCAGTTTATCAACTGTCATCATTCATCCGTCATGTTGCTGAGATATTCCTGAGTGGAAATTTCACCGTGAATATAAACCATTTTAATTCATATCACGAACCTCGTAGACTGGCACCGTCTTTTGATAGGAAACCGAGTGAATGAAGCCTGAAACATCTTTGTCGAACCGCCGCATTGTGGCACTGATGGTCCTGCTGGTGCTGTTCAGCCCGCTGGCCATCGATATTTATCTGCCAGCCTTACCGGCCATGGCGGACAGTTTTGCTGTCGACCCGACACTGGTCCAGGATACGGTGACCTGGTTTATGTTCAGTCTGGGGCTGGGACAGGTCTTTGCCGGTCCGCTGGCTGACCGCTTCGGCCGTCGTCCGATTGCGTTGGCCGGGGTGGCGCTTTACGCGATGAGTTCGACCCTGGCCTATGTGGCGCAGTCGCTGGATATTATGCTGCTTGCCCGATTCCTGCAGGGGTTCGGCGCCTGTGCGACTTCGGTGGCTGCCTTTGCCGCAGTCCGTGACAGCTTCGGCCCTGAGCGCAGCGGCCGGATGATCAGCTATCTCAATGGTGCCATCTGCTTTATTCCGGCACTGGCCCCGCTGCTGGGCTCCTGGCTGACCCACGAATTTGGCTGGCGTGCCAACTTCAGCTTCATGGCGGGTTTCGCGCTGGTGGCTGGTGGCCTGCTGACCACGTTTTTCCGGGAGACCCGCCCGGCGGATACCTTTGTCAGCGGTGCGATGTTCAGCCCGTCGCGTTATTTCTCGGTGCTGCGCGAGCCGGTATTTGTGTTCCATGCGTCGATGTCGATGCTGGCGATGGCTGTGATCCTGGCTTATGTGACGTCCGCACCGATGTGGCTGATGGTTCATCTGGGACTGGATATGGGGCAGTTTACGTTCTGGTTCGGCATCAATGCCGTCCTCAATATAATTGCCTGCATGGTCGCGCCGAAGTGTATGGATAAGATGGGCTCACGCCGCACCCTGATGTCTGGTCTGGCCATGCTGACGCTTTCGGGCGGTATGATGCTGATTCTGAAAGATATCGCGACCGCATGGGCCTTTATGCTGCCGATCTTTATGAGCTCATTCGGATTTGCGTTTGTGTTGGGCTCTGCAGCCGGGAAAGCACTGGCGCCGTTCGGTGACCGGGCGGGAACCGCGGCTGCGATGCTGGGCCTGTTCCAGATGAGCGGCGCCGGGCTGATGGTCAGTCTGACTCAGCGACTGGATCTGGCACCACCGCTGCTGATGACCTTCCAGATGCTGCTGTTGCTGCCGGGACTGCTGATCTTGCTGTCCCGCCGTGGCCGCCAGTGGCATCCGGCTCCGACTCAGGATTAATCCTGACAACTAATTTTGTATTGAACTGGTTTGGCATATAACTAGACGCCAGAAAAAGGCGCTGGGTCTCGACAACCCTTTTAACTCTCGCTTGGCCTGTCACTGACGTGACAGGCTTTTTTTTGCCTGATGGCTCAGGAGCAGGAAGTACTGACGTCTTTCTGCTTCGCTTTGCCGCGCCATTGCTGGATCAGCAGGCCAAGAATAATCATCACCAGACCGATCAGGGTCGCCGGATGAATTGTTTCCCCGATGATGGTCGCCAGCAGCATCAGCGAGATAAAGGGTGACAGGAAGATCAGGTTGCTCAGTCTGGCCGTGTTGCGGGTCAGCTTCATCGCATTCAGCCAGAGCACGAAGGTGATCCCCATTTCGAACAGTCCGACATAACTGACGGCCATCCAGCCCTGCCAGGGAATGGGCTGCCAGCCACCGGTATACAGACTCAGACCGATAGAAAATGGTAGTGACAGCAGGAAACCCAGCAAGACACTGACCACGGGGTCGGCCTGATTTTTAGTATTCAGAATCCAGAACAGGGCCCACAGCAGGGTCGACAGCAGTGCCAGAGCCACCCCGAGCGGGCTGTCGAACTGCAACGCCATCAGATCGCCTTTGGTCGCAATCACTACCACACCAAGATAGCCAAACAGACAGGCGACCCAGTCCTGCGGGCGGATTTTCTGGCCCAGAAACAGTGCCGCCATCAGGGTCAGGGTGATGGCCCAGCTGTAGTTGAGTGGCTGCGCCTGCGAGGCCGGGAGCAGCGCATAGGACTGAAACAGCACCAGATAATAGATACAGGGATTGATTAGCCCGAGCATCAGGTAATAAAGCGGCTTGGCTTTCAGAGTCGGCAGTAACTGACTGAGCTTGCCCTGATAACCGGCGATGGTAATCAGGGTGATCGCTGAGACGGCGCTCGCGGCCGCCACCATCTGGATCGGCGAAAAATAGTTGAGGGTGATTTTGAAGGCGGTGGCGACGGTGGACCATAAGAGTACGGCGGCGAGACCGAACCCGATCGCTTTCTTTTCCTGCATACTGCGCTTCCTGCTGCTGGACGGGAACTGACAGGCAGGACTGACGACAGCCTGCCGTAAAAACTGTCAGTTTATGCCATTTGCGCTTAGTCAGCCAGCACAGGATTCCGCCAGAGCCCGCTTTCCGTGATGACAATATCTGGACATTTATCCAGTATCTTTTTAGCCTTATCCTAAGAATACAAAAACATGCAGGAAACAGTGCAATGATGGGGGAATGGTTCAGTGAGAACGGCCAGTGGCTGGCCGCTGCGATCACCGGTGCGGTGGTGGCAGGCAGTGCGACCGCCCTGTGGTTTCAGGGCCGACTGCGTCAGCAGGCAGAGATTTGGCAGCGGCAGTTAGAGTCCGAAACTCGGCTGGCCCGTCAGCAGGAGCAGCAACTGCGCCACGAACTGGCGGAACAGCAGCAGGAGCTGGATACGCTGGATGTCGAACGTGACCGGCTCAGCAACGAACTGCGCCAGATGCACGCCCGGCTGGCCGCGGCGGTGGAGAAGCTGCGCTATCTGGAAACGCTGCGTCAGGAGCATCTGAAACTGACGGAGCGGCTGGAAGCCTCTCGTCAGGCTGAATCCGTACTGGCGGCAGATCTGCGTGAGTTGCAGACCCGTTACCGGGAAGAGCAGAAATCGGCTCAGGAGAAAATCACCCTGCTGGAAAATGCCGAAACCCGGCTTCAGCAGCAGTTTGAAAGTCTGGCTAACCGGTTGTTCGAGCACAAAAGCCGCAGTGTGGACGAGCAGAACAAACTCAGTCTGGATGGCCTGCTCAGCCCGCTCAAGGAACAGCTGGAGGGATTTCGTAAACAGATTCACGACAGCTTCAGCCATGAGGCCCGTGAGCGGCATACGCTGGTTCACGAGATCAACAGCCTGAAACAGCTCAATGAGCAGATGGCGCGTGAGGCAGTAAATCTGACCCAGGCCCTGAAAGGAGACAACAAAGCCCAGGGCAACTGGGGCGAAGTGGTACTGGCACGGGTGCTGAGCGAGTCCGGTCTGCGCGAGGGACACGAGTATCAGACTCAGGTGAATCTGGAAGATCACAGCGGCAAGCGCTATCAGCCTGACGTTGTGGTGCATCTGCCGCAGGACAAAGATGTGGTGATCGATGCCAAAATGTCATTGGTCGCCTATGAGCGTTATTTCCATGCCGAGACGCAGGCCGAACGGGATCAGGCACTCAGCGATCACCTGACTTCGCTGCGTGGCCATATCCGCGGTCTGAGTCGCAAGGATTATCATCAGCTGGAAGGCGTGCGCAGCCTGGATTATGTGCTGATGTTTATTCCGGTTGAGCCCGCGTTTCAGACCGCCGTGGAAGCCGACCCGTCACTGATCCGGGATGCCATGGACAGCAATATCATGCTGGTCAGCCCGACAACTTTGCTGGTGGCTTTGCGCACCATCAATAACCTGTGGCGGAACGAAAGGCAAAATCAGAATGCCAAGCAAATTGCGGATCGCGCCAGCAAGCTCTATGACAAGCTGCGGCTGTTCGTCGCCGACATGGACAACGTCGGCCATGCGCTGGACAAGGCCAGCCAGAGCTATCAGGGTGCGATGAACAAGCTGGCGACCGGGCGGGGCAATATTATCCGGCAGGCGGAGAGCTTCAGGCAGCTGGGGGTTGAAGTGAAGCGGGATTTACCGGTCGCCCTGACTGAACAGGCGCTGCGCGACAGTGAGGCTGTTCACGTCCTCACCGAGACGGTGAATGACACACCATGATGCATCAAGTAAACTACGCCCATAAATCAAAATTGATGGAACGAGCATGACTGAACCCACACAAACCACTGATTTTGGTTACCGTAAGGTCGCCAAAGAAGAGAAAGCGCAGCTGGTCGCGGAAGTGTTTCACTCTGTAGCTGACAAGTACGATCTGATGAACGACCTGATGTCGATGGGCATTCATCGTCTGTGGAAGCGTTTCACGATCGACTGCAGCGGTGTACGTCGTGGTCAGCACGTGCTGGATCTGGGCGGTGGTACCGGGGATCTGGCCGCGAAATTCTCCCGCATGGTAGGTGAGGAAGGTCAGGTGGTTCTGGCTGATATCAACAATTCCATGCTGAAAGTCGGTCGCAGTAAACTGCGTGACCGCGGAATTGTCGGGAATGTGGCTTATGTTCAGGCCAACGCTGAAGAGCTGCCGTTCCCGGATAACTATTTCGACTGTATCACCATCAGTTTCTGTCTGCGGAACGTCACCGACAAAGACAAAGCGCTGCGTTCCATGTTCCGGGTGCTGAAACCAGGCGGTCGTCTGCTGGTGCTGGAATTCTCCAAGCCGGTGCTCGAGCCGTTATCGAAAATCTATGATGCTTATTCGTTCCACATTCTGCCTCGCGTGGGTGAGATGGTGGTCGGTGATGCCGACAGTTACCGCTATCTGGCCGAGTCCATCCGGATGCATCCGGATCAGGCCACGCTGGAAGGTATGATGCAGGACGCCGGTTTTGAGCAGACCAGCTACCATAACCTGACCGGCGGCATCGTTGCGCTGCACCGCGGCTATAAGTTCTGAGGTCCGGATGCCAGTTGATGTGCTCCTCACCGGTGTGGTGGAAACGGCTCTGAATACCCTGCTCAAAGACGAGGAGGCCAGTCAGCGACGTCTGGCCCGTCTGCGCGGCAAGGTGATCAGTGTGCAGATAAACGAGTTCGGCAAACGTCTGTATTTTGTGTTCAGCCAGCAGATTGATGTGCTGGCAGCCTACGAAGGCGAGGCCGACTGCCAGTTGGCACTGAGCCTGACGGCGTTGCCGGAGCTGCGCGAGCAGGCCAACCTGACCCAGCTGATCAAAGCGGACAAGCTGGCGCTGGATGGGGATATCCAGCTGGCCCAGCAGTTCTCTGCGTTGCTGAGCGGCCTGAAACCGGATGTGGCCGAACGCTTGTCCCGCTATACCGGCGATGTGGTCGCCCATACGGTGGTAAGCGGTGTGAAGCAGAAGCTGACCGGGCTGCGCCATCATGCCGGAGAACGCAGCCGCGATCTGGCGGAGGTAATCACCGAAGAGTGGCGTCTGGCACCACCGGCGCTCGAGATTGCCCATTTCGCCGATCAGGTGGATGATGCCGCGTCTCAGCTGGCCCGGCTGGAAGCCCGAATCAATAAGCTGGCTGATCGGCTGGCGCAACCCACTCCTGCTGCCTGAGAATCATGAGTCGTTTTTCCGAAATTAAGCGCCTATACCAAATTACTGCCGTCCAGCTGCGTTACGGGCTGGATGACCTGCTGCCGGACGATCCCCGGACCCGGCTGCCGAAACTGATGCGAAAAAGCCTGTTCTGGATCCGCAACCAGCATCCGGACAAGCCGCTGGGCGAGCGTCTGCGTCTGGCCTTACAGGCGCTGGGGCCGGTCTGGATCAAGTTCGGCCAGATGATGTCGACCCGGCGCGATCTCTTCCCGCCGCATATTGCCGACCAGCTGGCGATGCTGCAGGACAGGGTGGCTCCGTTTGACGGTGCGCTGGCCCGCCAGCAGATCGAAAAAGCACTGGGCGGTCCGCTGGATCGCTGGTTTGCCGATTTTGACCAGACACCACTGGCCTCGGCTTCGATTGCACAGGTGCATACTGCGACGCTGAAAGAAAATGGCCGCGAAGTGGTCCTGAAGGTGATCCGTCCGGATATCCTGCCGGTGATTCAGGCCGATATCCGTCTCATGTACCGGATGGCCCGGCTGGTGGCGCGTTTTGTGCCGGAAGCCCGACGTCTGCGCCCGGTCGAAGTGATCCGGGAGTATGAAAAGACGCTGATCGATGAACTGGACCTGATGCGTGAGGCGGCCAATGCGATTCAGCTGCGCCGGAACTTTGAAGGCAGTGATTCACTCTATGTGCCTGAAGTGTTTACCGATTACGCCAGCAGTCATCTTCTTGTCATGGAACGTATTTATGGTATTCAGGTCTCTGACATTGAGGCGCTGAAAGCCAACGGCACAGACATGAAGCTGCTGTCGGAAAAAGCGGTGAATGTATTCTTTACTCAGGTTTTCCGTGACAGTTTTTTCCATGCGGACATGCATCCGGGGAATATTTTTGTCTCGTATAAGAATCCGGCCGACCCGCAGTGGATTGCGCTGGATTTTGGCATCGTGGGGACGCTGAACCGGGAAGATAAGCGCTATCTGGCAGAAAACCTGCTGGCGTTCTTTCACCGGGATTACCGCAAGGTGGCCGAGCTGCACGTCGACTCGGGCTGGGTGCCGCATGATACCAATGTCGATGAGTTTGAATTTGCGATTCGCACGGTGTGCGAGCCGATCTTCGAGAAACCGCTGGCAGATATTTCGTTTGGCCATGTGCTGCTGAACCTTTTCAATACCGCACGTCGCTTCAATATGGAAGTTCAGCCGCAGCTGGTGCTGCTGCAGAAAACCCTGCTCTATGTTGAAGGGCTGGGCCGTCAGCTGTATCCGCAGCTGGATCTGTGGGATACCGCCAAACCGTTTCTGGAAGACTGGATGTCGCGTCAGGTCGGGCCGCAGGCCATCATTGCTGCGGTGCGGGAGAAGGCGCCGTTCTGGGCTGAAAAATTACCTGAACTGCCTGAATTGCTTTATGACAGTTTGCGCCAGGGCAAAGTAATGAATCAGCGGATTGATATGCTGTATGACAACTTTATGTCCAGCCGTCGTCAGCAGGGCCAGGCAAGGTTTTGTTTTGGCGTTGGCGCGACCCTGATTATATGTTCTGCCATACTTTTTGGTAACCAGGTGGATATTTATCCGGCCATATCAGCAACAGCTGGGGGGATCTTCTGGCTGATGGGTTGGCGGGCTTACACCAAATAACCGCTGTGTCACGCAAGGTGCCATGGCTTTAACGATGAATTGAGGAAAGGTAAACATGGGTGGAATCAGTATCTGGCAACTGCTAATCGTTGCCCTGATTATTGTGCTGTTATTCGGAACCAAGAAGTTGCGTTCAATCGGCGGTGACTTGGGCTCAGCGGTGAAAGGCTTCAAGAAAGCCATGAGCGATGAGGAAGAGAGCAAAAACAAAGCGGATGCAGACTTTGAGCAGAAGTCGCTGGCGGATAAGAAAGATGCCGCAGAGCCGCAGAAAGACCAGAAAGATAAAGAGCAGGTTTAACACGTGTTTGATATCGGGTTCTGGGAGCTGATTCTGATTGCCGTGGTCGGCCTGGTAGTGCTGGGGCCGGAACGGCTGCCGGTTGCGATTCGCTCGGTCTCGCGCTGGGTTAATGCTGCCAGAAATATGGCCACTGCGGTGAAGACTGAGCTGTCTCAGGAACTGAAGATTCACGAGCTGCATCAGGACCTGAAAAAGGCCGAGCAGGCGGGGATGCAGGATCTGGCCCCGGATCTGCAAAAATCGGTTGAGGAACTGAAAGAGGCAGCGGCCTCAGTGCAGCGTCCTTATGCCAAACCTGAGCCTGTCAAATCTGAACCTTCAATCAAGCCAGAGCAACCGGCAACGGAAGAAGTGCATCCGCAGGCAGAGACTCATCCGGATGAGATGCCTGCCAAGCCGTCATCATTTTCGCAACAACAGGATAAATAACGCTTCATGTCGAGTGTGGAAGAGACCCAGCCTTTGTTCAGTCATTTGCTGGAATTGCGGAACCGGCTGCTCCGTTCTATCTTGAGTGTCCTGGTGGTCTTTCTCTGCCTGGTGTGGTTTGCCAATGACATTTACAGTCTGCTGGCAGCTCCGCTGGTTGAGCGGCTGCCGGAAGGCACCAGCATGATTGCCACCGATGTGGCATCGCCGTTCTTTACCCCGATCAAGCTGACGCTGGTGACCTCGGTGTTTCTGGCTGTGCCTTTTATTTTGTATCAGGTCTGGGCCTTTGTGGCACCGGGATTGTACAAGCATGAACGCCGCCTGGTGATGCCGCTGCTGTTTTCCAGTTCGCTGCTGTTCTACTGCGGTGTTGCCTTCGCCTATTTTGTAGTGTTCCCGCTGGTGTTTGGTTTTTTCACCAGCATCGCCCCGGAAGGGGTCCAGGTCGCGACGGATATTGCCAGCTATCTCGATTTTGTTCTGGCACTGTTTCTGGCATTCGGCATCGCGTTTGAGATCCCGGTGGCCATTATTCTGCTGTGCTGGACTGGGGCGACTGACCCGGAGAGCCTGCGCCAGAAACGTCCTTATATCATCGTGGCAGCCTTCGTGGTCGGCATGCTGCTGACACCGCCGGATATCATCTCGCAGACCTTGCTGGCTGTGCCGATGTGTCTGCTGTTTGAAGTCGGACTGTTCTTCTCCCGCTTCTATGTACGTGCAGATGACGATGGATCCGCAGAAGACTGAGTCTGAACGCTGAGACTGACAGCCGCCTTTGTGCGGCTGTTTTTGTTTGTGCTGTGTGCCAAGGTCAGTTTTTATTTGTCTGAATGTGGCGTGTACAATGACGCCAAATTTCCAGTGGACAGCACAGTGATGATAGATATAGGTGTCAACCTGACCAACAGCCGTTTTGATAAAGACCGGGATGCCGTGATCGCCCGCTCGCGCGAAGCCGGGGTCCAAGCCTTGATCCTCACCGGTACCAGTGAGGATGAGAGCCGCGAGGCTCTGGCGATGGCGCATCGCTGGCCGGGCTATTGCTTCAGCACTGCGGGTGTGCACCCGCATGATGCCAAGTCGGTGACCGATTTGTCGATGCCGGTTATCCGGATGCTGGCGGCTGATCCGGCGGTGGTGGCGATTGGGGAATGCGGGCTGGATTTCAATCGTGATTTCTCGCCTCGGCCGCAGCAGGAGGCGGTGTTCGAAGCCCAGCTGGCGCTGGCGGCTGAGCTGAAAAAGCCGGTCTTTATGCACTGCCGGGATGCGCATGATCGCTTTTTGGCAATTCTCAACCCCTGGCGCGACAAGCTCCCGGCTGCGGTGCTGCATTGTTTTACCGGGACGGAGCAGGAACTGAAAGACTGTCTGGACCTGGATCTGCACATCGGGGTGACCGGCTGGATTTGTGACGAACGCCGGGGGACCGAGCTGCGGGAGATTGTCCGCCATATTCCGGACCATCGTCTGATGGTAGAGACAGACTGCCCGTATCTGCTGCCGCGTGATCTGCGGCCGAAACCGAAATCAAGTCGTAATGAACCGGCTTATCTGCCGCATATTGCAGCGACGGTGGCGGCCTGCCGCAACCAGCCGGCGGCAGAATTCAGCTCGGCGGTTTTTTCCACAACCCGGGCATTTTTTCAGATCGAACCAGCGTAACTGACTGTTCAGTGGTAAGATGAGCGCTACTGTGACTGATTGCGGCGCCTTTCAGCAGAATTTCGCCGCACAACCAACAAGGAGTGAGCAGTGTCTGTATCTATTCAGGGGGCATTTCCGGCCCGTCGTATGCGTCGTGTGCGCAAGCAAGACTTTACCCGCCGTCTGACGGCTGAAAACCAGGTGTCAGTCAACGACCTGATCTATCCCATGTTTATCCTGCTGGGGAAAAACCGCCGCGAGCCGGTGGAGTCCATGCCGGGGGTAGAGCGTCTGTCCATCGATCTGATGCTGTTGGAAGCGGAGTATCTGGCAAAGCTGGGTGTTCCGGCGATTGCCCTGTTCCCTGTTGTGTCACAGGACTTCAAGAGTGTCTGCGCGGCAGAAGCCTACAACCCGGAAGGTCTGGTGCAGCGTGCGGTGCGTCTGCTGAAAGAGCACGTGCCGCAGATGGGCGTGATCACTGACGTGGCGCTGGACCCGTTCACGACTCATGGTCAGGACGGCATCATTGATGAAGACGGATACGTCCTGAATGATGAAACCACTGAAGTGCTGGTCAAGCAGGCACTGTCTCACGCCGAAGCAGGCGCCGACATTGTGGCGCCTTCCGATATGATGGATGGCCGCATTGGTGCAATCCGCGAAGCGCTGGAAGAAGCGGGTTACATTCATACCCAGATTATGGCGTATTCAGCCAAGTATGCGTCTAACTATTACGGTCCGTTCCGGGATGCAGTCGGTTCGGCGGCCAATCTGAAAGGCGGCGACAAGAAGACTTACCAGATGGATCCGGCCAACAGTGACGAAGCATTGCATGAAGTGGCGATGGATGTACAGGAAGGTGCCGACATGGTGATGGTCAAGCCGGGTATGCCGTATCTGGATGTAGTCCGCCGGGTGAAAACCGAGCTGCAGGTACCAACCTTTGCCTATCAGGTCTCAGGTGAGTACGCCATGCATATGGCAGCGATCCAGAATGGCTGGCTGAAAGAAAAAGAGACCGTGATGGAATCTCTGCTGTGCTTCAAGCGCGCTGGTGCAGACGGCATTCTGACTTACTTTGCCAAGTCTGTGGCCGAGTGGCTGGCTGAAGAAGCGGCGGAGCGTCAGGCCACACTGAACGAAAATCGTTAACAGCCTGACCTGTTGTGAAAAGCGAGCCTGAGGGCTCGCTTTTTTGTTTGTGGTTGCTGAAGGCAGTATCGCGTCCCGGCGTTTGCCGTTGCTCAGGGTTTGACGTTACGGTTGATCGGATTTTGGAGCGAGATCAGGGTTTCCGTTGACTGAACTTCATCAATGGCCTGGAGTTTGTCGATCAGTACATACTGGAGTTCTTCAATCGAGCGGCACATCAGTTTGACGAAGATATTGTAGGCCCCGGTGGTGTAGTAGGCTTCAACCACTTCATCCAGCTCGTTCAGCTTAGCCAGTGCGGAGTGATAATCCCGGGCGGCGTTCAGATTGATACCAATAAAACAACAGACGTCATATCCCAGAAGCTTAGGGTTGATAATCACCTCAGTTCCAGTAATGATGTTTGCAGCGCGCATTTTTTCAACACGGACATGGACGGTGGCCGGGCTGACATGAAAGCGCTTTGCCATTTCGGCATAAGGGATCCGGGCATCATGCATCAGGGCATTCAGAATATCCCGATCTAAGTCATCCAGACGGGGTAGCGGGGTCATGGCATCTTTCCGTGGTAGTTCGCAACTACTGCATCATATACTGGCTTGCACTGTGACGCACGGTTTAGGATTGAAGAACAATCGCGACATTACCAAAGGATATCACTTTCTCTTCATGCGCTTAGTTCTCTTGTTGCTGGCATTGTGCCTGCCCAGGCTGGTGATGGCTGAGGCGAATGTGCTGGTGATCCATTCGTATCATCAGGGGATGCGCTGGACCGATGCCCAGCAGGATGGTCTGAGTGCCGCATTGCGTTCAACGGATATCCAGCTCCAGGTGGATTACATGGACAGCATGCGGTATCAGTCGCCCTGGTATCTGGATCAGCTGGTCGATTTGTATCAGGCGAAACTGAGCAGCGAGAAATTCGATGCCATTGTGGTGACGGACGACAATGCGTTGTGGCTGGCAAACCAGTTGGCGGCAGATATAGGCGAGACCCCGGTCCTGATCTCCGGAATTAACAAATATAAGCCCGAGAAACACGCCAACCTGTCCCATGTGGCCGGTATCCTCGAAGCGAACGATGTGTCAGCCAATATTCGCCTGGCACAGAGCGTCCAGCCGGATGTCTCGCGCTTTTATTTCATTACCGATAACACCGCCACCGGACGTGAACTCTGGCAGGATGCTCAGGAATATCTGATTCAGCATCCGGATATCCCGTATACCTACCTCAACCCGCATACCTTCGGGGAACTGTTCGATACCGTCAGTCAGCTGCCGCCGGATTCAGCCATTGTTTTCCTTAGCTACTATGTGGATGGCCAGGGTATTTTCATGCCCAGCCGTGAGATCATGCATACCCTGACCCGAAGGGCAAACGCGCCGGTTTATGTCTCCTACCGTTTTCTGCTCGACAGTGATGCGCTGGGCGGTGTGGTCAGCCGCGGGTATGATCAGGGGCTGATGCTGGGTCAGCTGCTCAGGCAGGTGCTCAATGGAACAGTGGCAGATTTTCCGGCGTTTCTGAGCAGCCCGCATCAGGCGATGCTGAATTATCCGGCGCTGAAACGCTGGAAAGTGAAAGTGGATCCGGAAGCAGTGCTCCTGGTAAATCGTCCGCCCAGCTGGTTTGACCGGTATGCCGGACAGGTCAGGCTGATCACGGCGGTGCTGGCAGTGCTGCTGTCGGTGATCTTGTTGTTAATTGTCATTATTCGCCGCTTACGCCGCAGCGAGCGCAAGCTCAATCAGAGCCGGACCCTGTTTGAAGGCGTCTTTGATCAGAGTTTCCAGTATATCGCGATTCTGACCCATCGCGGCCAGCTGAAGTCGGCCAATCTCGCACTGCAGGATTTGCTCGGGCGTTCAGTGATTAAATATGACTGTCCCTTCTGGGAGTGGGGCTGCTGGGAGCGCTCCGGCACAGAGCAGTTAAAGCAGTCGTTTCTGTCGGCCAGCCACAGTCAGCTGGTTCGCTTTGAAACCGGAATTAACAGCAGTGAGGACGGGATCCGTATTCTGGATATCTCGATCAAGCCGCTGCCGCAAACCGAGAAGGAAGAAGGTCAGCTGCTGCTGGAAGCCCGGGATGTGACGGCCAGGCATCATATGGAAGAAAAACTGCGTGAACGGGAGATCAGCTACCGGCTGCTCTACGAACAGCAGCCGGTGATCCTGCTGGCTATCAATCAGCATGGACGGGTTCAGTCAGTGAACCAGTTTGCGACTGAGCTGCTGGGCTACAGTAAGCGCGAAATGCTGGGCCATAAAGTGACCGACTTCTATCTGGATGATGCCGAAATTCCGCAGCACTTTATTTCAACCCATCCAGGGAAGGAAGAGCAGAGTGTCTGGCGTCGCCAGCTGCGCTATACCTGTGCCAGCGGCAAGGCAGTATGGATTCGTGAGACGATCCGCTCTTCACTGTCTCAGCATCAGTTGCTGCTGGTGGGAGAGGACATTACCAGTACCCGTGAGCTGGAAGCCAAACTGGAATATCAGGCCAACCATGACTACCTGACCAGCCTGTTCAACCGCAGCTACTTTGAGCGTCTGCTTGAATCTTCTCTGGCCGAAGCCAGAGAGAAAAGTGCCCGTCATGCCATGCTGTATATCGATCTGGACCAGTTTAAGGTGATTAATGATACGGCAGGCCATGAAGCGGGGGATGAGGCATTAAAACAGGTGGCCTGGCTGCTGCGTGGGATCATGCCGCATAAAGCGTCGCTGGCCCGGCTGGGCGGGGATGAATTTGCCATTATCCTCAGTCATTGCGAGGTTGAGGGGGCGTTGCGGCTGGGGGCCGAAATTCTCCAGTTGCTGGAAGAGAGCGAGTTTTACTGGCAGAACACCCGTTTCAGCCTCAGTGCTTCGATTGGTATCCGCCTGATTGATAACACCGCGGGATCTACCCAGCAGGTGCATGCTCAGGCCGATACTGCCTGTTATGCCGCAAAAGACGAAGGGCGAAACCGTCTCCACCTTTACCGTCCGGATGATGAAGAGCTGCAGCGGCGGGAGCGGGAAATGGCTTATGTGAATCATATCCGGCGGGCGCTGGATGAGCGGCGCTTTGAGCTCTATGCGCAGACGATCGCGCCGCTGGCTCATCCGATGCCGGGCCATCACTATGAAATTCTGCTCCGGATGCGGAGCAGTGACGGGGCCATGATCCCGCCGGGTCTCTTTATGCCGGCGGCTGAACGTTACAATTTGGCCCATTTGATTGACCGCTATGTGGTCAGTGCCGCCCTCGACTGGCTGGAGGCTCATCCGGAAGCGGTGGCACCGCTTCAGTTGTGTTCCATCAATCTGTCGGGACAGTCGATGGGGAATCCGGACTTTGTGGACTTCCTGCTGACCAGGATCGGCCATTCAACGGTCCCGCCCAGCAAGTTGTGCCTGGAAATTACCGAAACGGCCGCAATCGGCAACATGAGTGAAGCCATCGAGCTGTTTACTCAGCTGAAATCACTGGGATGTCTGATCTCCCTGGATGATTTCGGTGCCGGGCTGTCTTCTTTTGGTTACCTCAAGCGTCTGCCGGTGGATTTAATCAAAATTGACGGCATGTTCGTGCGCGATATCGCCGATGACGAGGTGGACCTAGCCATGGTGACGGCCATCAATGATCTGGCCAAGAAAATGGGCAAGCAGACTGTGGCAGAATTTGTCGAAAACGAAGCGATTCTGGTTCGTCTGGAACAGCTGGGTGTGGACTATGGTCAGGGCTACCTCTTCGGCAAACCAATGCCGCTGCCGCAACTGGTACACCGTCTGAATCAGGCCACCGAGGCGATATTGTAAGCCTGCCGCGAGACATCACCGCTGTTCGCTGGGTGCATGAAAAAGTGAACCATTTGCCTGCCCCGGTTGCTATAATCCGTAGCCGATATTGAAATCTGCCTGTCCGGTCAGGCGACCTTTTGCGGAGACACCCGTGCGCATCACCTTACTTTGTGACCAATCCGAGCGTCAGTCTGAGCTGACGGAACTGGCTGCCCGCTGGGGGCTGGAGCATGATCCTGAGGCTCAGTTTACGCTGCACCTGACCGAAGAACGGCTGGAGCTGCTGAAACGGGATGAACCCAAGCTGGGTGCCGTTTATGTGGATCTTGCCGGCGGGGCAGCGGCCCACCGGCGCAAATTCGGGGGTGGACGAGGACAGGCTATTGCGAAGGCCGTCGGTCTGAAAAGTGGTGTGACCCCAACGGTACTGGATGCCACGGCCGGGCTGGGTCGCGATGCCTTTGTACTGGCCTCGCTGGGCTGCCGGGTTCAGATGATTGAGCGGCACCCTGTGGTGGCAGCACTGCTTGAGGACGGATTGCGTCGGGCTCAAGCTGATGCCGAAATTGGCGGCTGGGTCAGTGAACGGCTGAGTCTGCTGCATGCGACCAGTCAGGATGCACTGACTAATCTGATTGCGGATCCGGACTATATGGCGCCGGATGTGGTTTATCTGGATCCGATGTTTCCGCATAAGAAAAAGTCGGCGCTGGTGAAAAAAGAGATGCGGGTGTTTCAGAGTCTGGTCGGGGCTGATACGGATGCCGATCTGTTGCTGTCTCCGGCACTGGCGCTCGCGGCAAAACGGGTGGTCGTCAAGCGTCCGGATTATGCGCCCTGGCTGGATGAGCAGACACCTTCGACGGTGATCAGCACCAAGAAGAACCGCTTTGATGTCTATATAAAAGCGGCCATGAAGTAAAACCTTGTCAGACGAGATGGCGGCAGAGTGGAGAGAAGTCATGTCTAAGTCACTATGTAAATTCCGGCGCACGGAAATCAGTGCCAAAGCAGAGGCGATTGGTGAGCTGGTGAATCAGCCCCGCTATCTGTGTCGCAGTTGTGCCCGGGCTGCCAACGGGAAAGGGGCGCTGTGTAAGCCGATGCGTCTGCCTGAGTCATCCGTTCAGTCTCTGCCGGTTACACCAGCCCTGACGGCTCCTGCGGTTGGGGAGCCGCTGGAATCCGGTGCCGTACTGAATTTATCAGCTCAGTTGCTGATGTCCGTGAAAGCCCGAAAGCTGGATAAAAAATTACGAAAACTGGCCAAGAAAAAGCGTCAGTATGAAAAGAAAAGCGAGAAAAAGCGGAAGAAGGCTGATAAATATCAGAAGAAAGCTGAGCTGGCTCAGCGGCAGTTTGACAAGCTGATATACAAGGCCAGCGCCTGAAAATCGTATAGATTTGAAACGTGTGAATTTGAAAAAAGAAAAGCCTCCGCTCCGGAGGCTTTTGTATTGAGGGGGATTGATGAATCTCAGGATTCTTTAATCAGTACCGCTGTCAGCAGGCAGGTAATGACTGCAACAACAATGCCGGAAACAATTAACCAAGGGAGCATAACCGTATTTCCATCTGTGAGTGCTCAAAGAGGCCACATTGAATATTTTTTAATTCATTCCATCAATAGCAAATATATAAGCTGAAATGGCTATTAACAGATGGATACAAAAGCGGATGAAATTCTGAGATTGTTTTTCCGTATGGGACAAAAAAGCGCCAAAAATGGCGCTTTTTACATTTTGCAACAGATGTGTTTGAGCGGTTAAATTTTCGACGGCAGAGCCAGTGCCAGACCTTCCCGGGACAGGCGGTGGGCGGCGGCTTTGTCGTTCAGTTTCTCCAGCGTTTCTACCAGATAACTGTAATCGACCACGGTCGGGTGCAGCTCAATGGCTTTTTCCAGATGCGTCCGGGCTTCCGGGTATTTCCCTTCACGAAGATACAGCTGGCCCAGGGCACTGTGCGTCGTCGCATTGCCGCTGTCATAGCGGAGCAGATCCTGCAGTGTGACAATCGCGGGATGATAGTCTGTCAGCTTGAGAGTCGGCATCAGACTGATCAGTTGCGGCTCAATCTTCTTGCGCAGCGCTTCGCGAAGGACGGTATAGGCTTCACTGTCGGCATTCCGGGCACACATTTCCCGAACAAAGCAGGCAACCAGCACCGGGTTTTGTCTGGCTTTGCGGTTCAGGCTGTTCCAGTGACCCATCAGACCGTCGCTGCCACTGTGCTGGGCGATTTGTGCCATCAGGCCGCATTCCGCTTTTTCCTGCAGTTTGTCGGCCTGTTCATCGCTCAGCGTGCTGTATTTTTTCAACGGCTGAATGAGACCGAGTAAGGCCGGCCAGTCTTCCAGCTCGAGGTAACACTGCTTCAGCAGTTCCAGCAGCAAGGGGTTACGCGGATGGGCGCTTTTCATATCCTGCAGCGTCGCCACGGCTTCTTCATACTGATGCTGACGGCATTGCAGGCGGGCACGGGTGAGGGCGACAGCCAGGCTCTCGCTGTCCAGCTCAGAAGCCTGACGCAGGTATTCGTCGCGCTGGTGCAGTTGCCCCTGTCCCTGAGCGGCTTCGGCAGCGGCCAGGTAGTTCAGCAGCGGGGTGTCACTGTGACTGGCGGATTTGACCACCAGCTTTTCAGCCTGTTTCCAGTCTCCTTCCAGGACTTTGACCAGTCCGCTGGAAGTCAGCTGGCGGGCTTTCCGGCTTTGGCGGCCGGAGAACCAGCCCCGGGTAACGCTGCTCAGAGACAGCAGCCATTTAACCAGATTTTCCAGCAGGAAGAAGAGACCGAACAGCACAACGACCAGCAGGATTAACGTGGTCAGGCTCATTTCCAGGGTCTGATTGGCGGCAGAAATCAGGACATAGCCCTGATTGCCGGCCAGCATCGGGCCAAAAATCAAGCCGGCGATCAAGGCAACCACCAGCAGCAAAAGTTTAATCATGCCGGATTCTCCTCACCGTGGATTGGGGCGACCTGCTGGCGAATGCGCTTGCTGATGATATCTGACAGCTCAGACCGTGATTTCAGTGTCTTGGGGTAGCTGACCTGAATCTTCTGCTCTGCCAGCTCGTTCAGGGCCTGGATGAAACTCTGGGTTTTGGCATCGTCTGTTTTATAGAACTGGCTGGCCCAGTCTTTCGCCATGGTCAGTGAGGTCGTATAGAGCTCACCCTGTTCCCGGTAAACGGCTTTGATGGCGGTTTCGAGTTTGGATCTGATATTTTCCTGCAGGTAGAAATCCTGCTCCGGCGACAGCAGCGGTATCACGTTGCCATCCCGCTTGCGGTACGTGACGAAGTGCTCACTGAACTGTTTCAGTGAGGTCATCAGGTTGGTTTTCCAGTCCGAAATGGACTCACTGACGCTGTCAGTCTGGGGCTGATCCAGGGATTCCGGCACAATGGCGTTGGCCAGCGGCAGGCTCTCGATCTGATTTTGCAGGCTGGTCAGGCGAAGCACCAGACCGTCACGGTCAATCCGGGCGATGGATTTGAGCATGGTAATGTCATCACTCAGGGCTGTCCGCAGTTCGGTCAGGCTCGGATCATTGAGCTGTGCGATGCGGTTATCGGCAGACTCCAGCAATAAAGTGGCACTGGCAACGTCGTGCTCCAGCCAGAGTTTTCGGCCGGCCATCCGGGTCAGATAATCGGCCTCGGCCAGCAACCAGTCGTTCGGGCGGCGTCCCTGAACTTCAGTCAGTGCGCGCTGTAATCCCTGAATATCGTTTTCCTGCTGACCCAGTCTGGTCTCCGCTGTGTCCAGGCTGGTCTGCACGGCAGCTTTGACGGACTGCTCGCTTTGTGACAGGGCGTTTTTCATCTCGCTGAGCTGACCGGTCAGTGCGGCCAGTTGTGCCTGTTGGGCCAGATTCTGCTGGTGACCGTGGTAATAGAGTCCGCCGCCCAGCAAAATGACGAGGGCAATGGCGACCAGGCCGGTCTTACTGCCGGATTTGGCCGGGGCGCGTTGGGTCGGCTCTTGGGCTGGTCGACCTGACGCTTTGGGCTGGTTGTCGGCGTTTTTGGGGTTGTCCTTGGCGGTCGCTGCGGCATCAGACTGGTTGCCTGCCGTAGGGTGATCGTTATTGGTCTTCTTCTCAGTCATCCGTTTATCCCGTTGTGCCAGTTGTGCTTAGGGTAGTAAGCAATGCGTCATTACTGGCACTGCCTACCATGGTTATACAGCGAAAGCCGATGTCCTTGGCTTCCTTTGCTATACGCTCACTGGGAACCAGCAACCGGCACTGGCATAGCCATGGCCGGGCCTGTGCTGGCATCAACCGGTACAGAAAATCCAGTTGCTGGCCGCTGGTGACGACCAGGGTATCCACGTCCTGCTGTTGCCATTGGCGGAACAGTAAGTCTCCGTCCAGTGCCAGCCAGTGTCGCGCATAGGTTTCACAGTAAGATACCCTGGCCTGTCGTTCGACCAGCGTATCAAAAATCAGTTCACGGCCTCCGTTGCCTCGCAGAATCAGAACCCGGTGCCCGGCTGGCTGTGCGAGTTCAGGGAGTGCCAGCAAGCCCTCACTGTCTTCTCGCGGCGGCGCCGTGACAGCCTGACCGCAGGCTTGGGCCAGTACATCGGCCGTTTGCCGGCCGACAGCCAGATAATGGGGCTGCCGCGGCCAGCTAATGCCTTGTTCTGTCAGATAAGTATGAGCCATTTTGACTGCATGGCTACTGACAGCAATCAGACAGTCTCCTTCTTGCAACGTCCGGAGCTGATCACCCAGCCCGGGGAGTCCTGCACCGGGAGCAATGGTCAGCAGCGGCTGTACCAGAGATGCGATTCCCTGATGTGCCAGAGCTTGTGCCAGTGCGTCGCCTTGCGGGGCTGGGCGGGTGATCAGGACTGTCATTCGGCGTCGTCGTACAGTCGGGTCAGAATTTCCCGGGCGCCGCGTGACAGAAGTTCTTCTGCCAGCTGAGTTCCCAGACGCTCGGCATCGGCGATCGGGCCGCGGATTTCTCCTGCAACGATGTGGGTGCCGTCGGGTTCTCCCACCAGCGCCCGCAGCCAGATTTGATCGCCCTGTAGTTCGGCGTAGCTGCCGATCGGCACCTGACAGCCGCCTTCCAGACGGTTATTCATGGCGCGTTCACACAGGACCCGGGCTGTTGTGGATTCGTCGCTCAGGACGGCCAGCAGGTTCCGGATCCGGGTGTCGGCCAGACGGCATTCAATCCCGACTGCACCTTGTCCGACGGCAGGCAGGCTGACTTCCGGCTCCAGCGCACAGCGAATGCGGTCTTCCAGCTTCAGGCGTTTGAGCCCGGCACAGGCCAGAACGATGGCGTCGTATTCGCCTTCATCCAGTTTGCGCAGGCGGGTGGCGACGTTACCGCGCAGGGTTTTGATCTGCAGATCCGGGCGCCGGGCCAGAAGCTGGCACTGACGGCGCAGGCTGGAGGTGCCGACCACAGCGCCCTGAGGTAGTTCGTCTACGTGGGCGTACTGGTTGGAAACAAAGGCATCGCGCGGGTCTTCGCGCTCACAGATGGTGACCAGCCCCAGTCCTTCCGGGAATTCGACCGGAACGTCCTTCATGGAGTGGACGGCAATGTCGGCCCGGTCTTCCAGCATGGCTTGCTCCAGTTCTTTGACAAACAAGCCTTTGCCGCCCACTTTGGCCAGCGGGGTATCCAGAATGATGTCACCTTTGGTGACCATAGGCACCAGTTCAACGGTGATCCCTGGGTGGGCTTGTTCCAACGCCGCTTTGACATATTCTGCCTGCCAGAGGGCGAGCGGACTTTTGCGGGTGGCGATCCGGATAGGCTTCTCAGTCATACAATGGAGTCCATCTAATTGCTTTAAATACACTAATCGTACCACTCCGGCACGGGTAAGGTAATGTAGATGTTGTGACCAGTGCGGTGAAGCGCTTTTGTCTGGTTCTGTGATATCGCAACTGTGATATGCTTCACATTCCGGTGTGTGATCTGCATTCCAAACTCGGGGGCGCTGGCGATTTTTATTCATTGTACTATTTTGTGGTGATATTGAACGGACTTGCACAGCCAGCGCCTGACCATCATCTGAATCAACCTTACTGACTTTACGGATTGCCCAAAAACTGTTAGATTGATCACGTTTTTGCTCACAGATGGCTCACAGACTGCCCTATCGATGACAAGATTCGGGCCGCGCTGGATGCTGGTAGCTCTTGGAAGAGTAATTTGCAAAATTATATTCATACGTTAATTGGCAGGCTGGATACACATAACCAGCGTCGGGTCGAGCGTGCCCGGCTGGCCATGAATGCACAGTCGGAGCAGGTCTTCAGTCTGTTGCCTGTGCTATTGCATGTGAACCATCCCGCTTTGCCTGGCTTCCAGGATGCCGAGGTGCCGCAGGGCATTGCCTCTTTTGTTCCTTCTTCTCTTCAGATTTCCCTGATCCGTGAGCAATTCGGTTTCGATCTTTCGTCTTTTGGTGCTCAGGAAGCCGCAGACGGCGATATTCTGGGCCTGTATGCCATGGGCAGCACGGCGTCACTGGGGCAGAGTCTGACCAGCGATCTGGATATCTGGGTCTGCATTCGTACCCGGATGCCGGTGGAGGAGCGCGAAGCGCTGATCGCCAAATGCAAGGCGGTGTCCGACTGGGCGATGATTCAGGGGGTTGAGGCCAACTTTTTCCTGATCGATGATAACCGTTTCCGCGATAACTGTTCCGATGCCCTGAGCGGGGATAACTGCGGCTCCAGTCAGCATCTGCTGTTGCTGGACGAATTTTACCGTTCTGCCGTCCATCTCGCCGGACAGCGTTTCCTGTGGTACCTGGTCCCGCCGGAGATGGAAGAATGCTATGACGATTACGTCGACTACCTTGCCAGCAGCGGCTACATCAATCGTGACGAATGGATCGATTTTGGTGGCCTGACCCGCATTCCCGCGGAAGAGTATTTCGGTTCCAGCCTGTGGCATCTGTATAAGAGCATCGATTCGCCGTATAAGTCGGTGCTGAAGGCGATTCTGCTGGAGGCTTACTCCTGCGAATACCCGCACACGCAACTGCTGAGTGTTGACGGAAAACGCCGCTTCTTCTCGGAGCACTCCTCACACTATGCGATGGATGCTTATTATCTGATGCTGGAAAAGGTGACCCGCTATCTGGAGCGGATTCACGATCACCGCCGGCTGGATCTGGTCCGTCGCTGTTTTTATCTCAAAACGCACGAAAAGCTGACCCGTGAGCCCGGCGCGGGCTCCGTGGCCTGGCGTCGTGAAGTGCTGGCTGAACTGTCTTCTGAATGGCAATGGTCACAGGAAGTTCTGGCGGAACTGGATAATCGCCGGAACTGGAAAGTTGAGCTGGTGAAACGGGCGCACAACGAGCTGCTCGATGCCCTGATGCTCAGCTACCGGAACCTGATTTTGTTTGCCCGCCGCAACGACATTACCTCGTCAATCAGTCCGGAAGATATCAGTATTCTGGCCCGGAAACTGTATGCGGCTTTTGAGGTGCTGCCGGGTAAGGTGACTCTGCTCAATCCGCAGATTTCTCCGGATCTCCACGAAGGCGATCTGACCTTTATTCAGGTCCCGGCCGGGCGCACCAACACAGCAGGCTGGTATCTCTACAAGCAGCCGCTGGATCCGTTTGCCATTCTGGGCCAGCCATCGCTGGAGCATAACCGTTACCTGAGCAAACTGGTGTCCTGGGCTTATTTCAACGGACTGCTGACCGAGACGACAAATCTTCATGCTGTGGTCCGTGATTCGGCGATGGATATCGATAAGCTGTATCAGCTGGTGAGCGATATCCGAAACACCTTCTCGATTCGCCGTCCCAAGCCCAGCCTGAGCGCGTTGTCCAGTCCGTGTGAGATCCGTCAGTTGGGAATATTTATCAACCTGGAGCAGGATCCGACCGAGGAACTGAAAAGCCGGGCCGTGAAGTTTGACTTCAAAAATACCGATATTTTCAGCTTTGGTCCTGAGCAGGCCTGTCTGGTGGGCAGTGTCGATCTGGTGTACCGGAACTCCTGGAATGAAGTGCGGACGCTGAACTTCAAAGGCGAAAATGCCATGATGGATGCCCTGAAGACGATTCTCAGCAAAATGCACCAGGACGCGATCCCGCCGGAGTCGGTGGATGTGTTCTGTTACAGCAAGCATATGCGCGGGATGATCCGGAATCTGGTGTATCAGCTGGTGGCGGAATGCATTGAGATGCGTCTGATGCCGGTCGAGCAGCAGGAAAAACAGCGCCGCTTTAAAGCAATCCGTATCGGCAGTCAGACCCATGGTCTGTTCTTCGAGCGCCGCGGGGTATCCGTGCAGAAACTGGAAAACTCCGTCGATTTTTATCGCTGTATTTCCAGTAACAAGCTGATGGGTTCCGCCAGTGTGGTAATGGGGAAAATGGATGAACCTCATCCGCCGTCAATCGTGGATGCCTATGCCAGCGAAGGGCTGATCCAGTTTTTCTTTGAAGACTGTGAGAATGACGGATTCAATATCTACATTCTCGATGAAACCAACCGCATTGAAGTGTACCGCCAGTGCAGTGGCAACATGGATGAGATGGTGCACGGGGTAAACCGTTTTTATACCTCGGCGCATGACAGGTTCAGCTACAGCTCGAACTTCATCAACTTCAACCTGCCGCAGTTTTACCATATCGTGTACAGCGCTGAAGGTGAATGTCAGGTCCTGCCGTATAAAAGCGGGTATCAGGCTGAGCGCCGGATGGCGGCGGATAGTGAAAACGGCTTGTCGGAACCGGATTCCGGCAAGGGCGGTCATCTGAGTCTTTCCTGAACTCCTCTCTATCGATAATTCCGGCGCGTATGCACTGTCAGCTGACGCGCCGGAGACTGTTACCAGTCGACTTTCTCTTCTGCATGCAGTGAACATTCCCGCTTGATCAGCGAAATCAGTTCTTCATCACTGCGGGTGCAGTGCCAGATGCCGTCGTTATACTTGAAGTGGTAACCGCCTGATTTGGATGCAACCCAGATCTCATGGAGTGGTTCCTGGCGGTTGATGACGATCTGACTGCGGTTTTCAAACTCCAGAGTCAGTACATTGCCGGTCGTTTCATACTCGATATCTGCACCGGACTGGTCGATGCCTTCTTCGATATGCATCAGTACCTGATCAGCCAGTTTATGAAATTCAGTATCGTTCATCCTGTTAGTCCTATTGCTTTTCCTAGTGTGGGTGCGATTATAGAGGGCATTGCAATCATTATCACTGGCTTTGAAAATGCGTAAAGGTTTAATCACAACATTTATCCTGACCGTGCTGACGCTGGCAGGCTGTGGCCAGAGCGGCCCGCTGTATATGCCGGCCGATGACACCCAGAACAACGAACAAACCGAATAACCGCGGCCATAACAGGGAAGAGATCACATTGGATTATTTTAATTATCAGCAAGACGGTCAGCTATACGCCGAAGAGATTGCCCTCACTGATTTGGCTGAACGTTTTGGCACCCCGCTTTATGTCTACTCCCGTGCAACGCTGGAACGCCACTGGCGTGCCTTTGACAGTGCGGCGGCGGACCATCCGCATTTAGTCTGTTATGCCGTGAAGGCCAACTCCAACCTGGGTGTGCTGAATATTCTGGCGCGACTGGGCTCCGGCTTTGATATCGTTTCTGTGGGTGAACTGGAGCGGGTGATTGCCGCGGGCGGTGATGCGGCGAAAGTGGTGTTTTCCGGGGTCGGTAAAACGGCGGCGGAAATGCGCCGGGCGCTGGAACTGGACATTAAGTGTTTCAATGTAGAGTCCGAACCTGAGCTGGAGCGTCTGAACCAGGTCGCGGCGGAGATGGGCAAGATTGCGCCGGTCTCGCTGCGGATCAACCCGGATGTTGATGCGAAAACCCACCCGTATATTTCCACCGGTCTGCGTGACAACAAGTTCGGGATTGCCTTTGACCGGGCACCGGAAGTGTACCGTCTGGCACACAGTCTGCCGAATCTGAACGTGATTGGGATGGACTGCCATATCGGTTCGCAGCTGACGGAGATGGCGCCTTTCATTGATGCCACGGATCGCCTGCTGGCGCTGATCGATACCCTGAAAGCGGAAGGTATCGTGATCAAACACCTGGATGTTGGTGGTGGTCTGGGCGTGACCTACAGCAATGAGCAGCCGCCGCTGCCGTCAGACTACGCCAAAGCTTTGCTGGAGCGGCTGGAAAATCACATGGATCTGGAACTGATTTTTGAGCCGGGCCGCGCAATTGCTGCCAATGCCGGTGTGCTGGTCAGCCGGGTGGAATACCTCAAGCATACGGAACACAAGAATTTCGCGATTGTCGATGCGGCCATGAACGATCTGATCCGCCCGACCCTGTATCACGCCTGGCAGGAAATTGTGCCTGTGGTGCCGCGTGACGGCGAGCCGATGGAATATGACTTTGTGGGTCCGATTTGCGAAACCGGAGACTACATTGGTAAAGAACGGCTGCTGAAACTGGAACCGGGCGATCTGGTGGCCGTGCGTTCTGCCGGTGCCTATGGTTTTGTGATGTCTTCAAACTACAACACCCGTCCGCGGGTGGCGGAAATCATGGTGGATGGCGATCAGGCGCATGTGGTGCGTGAGCGCGAGACCCTGAGCCAGCTGTGGCAGTCTGAACACCTGTTGCCTTAACCCGGAACGAGAGAACGCCGATGCAGTTTCAATTTTCCAAGATGCATGGTCTGGGTAATGATTTCATGGTCGTTGACTGTGTTACCCAGAACATCTTCTTTTCACCGGACGCAATCCGGCGTCTGGCAGATCGGCATCGCGGGGTCGGTTTTGACCAGTTACTGGTCGTGGAACCGCCTTATGATCCCGAGACGGACTTCCACTATCGTATTTTCAATGCGGATGGCAGCGAAGTCTCGCAGTGTGGCAACGGTGCCCGTTGCTTTGCCCGCTTTGTGTCGATGAAAGGGCTGACCAACAAATACCGGATTTCGGTCAGTACCAAGTCCGGCAAAATGATGTTGCAGCTGGAAAACGACAATCAGGTGACGGTGAATATGGGATTGCCTGAGTTTACTCCGGAAAAGATCCCGTTTTCAGCCAAACAGGAAGAGAAAACCTATATCCTCCGGGCTGAAAATAATACGATCTTCTGCGGCGCAGTCAGTATGGGAAATCCGCACTGTGTGACCGTGGTCGATGACGTCGATACCGCTGAAGTCGAAACGCTGGGACCCTTGCTGGAAAGCCATGAACGTTTCCCGGAGCGGGTGAATGTCGGTTTCATGCAGGTGCTGTCGCGCTCCGCCATCCGGCTGCGGGTTTATGAGCGGGGTGCCGGGGAAACACAGGCCTGCGGCAGTGGTGCCTGTGCGGCAGTGGCGATTGGTCAGCGGCAGGGGCTGCTGGACAGCAACGTCACGGTCAGCCTGCCGGGCGGGGACCTGCACATTCGCTGGGCTGGTGATGACCAGCCGCTGTATATGACCGGACCGGTCGCCCATGTGTTTGATGGTCAGCTCACTCTCTGAACCAGAGTGACTGGCAAGTTGCCGGCGGCGGCTGAAGCCTCCGCCGAGCCTAACCAAACCAAGAGATATGACGGATATTAACCAACTGGATCAATCCCCGGTTGACGACGAGGCCGCACCGCTGAACCAAGAGGCGGTGGTGGCCTTTTTAGCATCAAACCCGGATTTTTTTCTGCACCAGCCCGAGTTGCTGGAGCAGTTGCGACTGCCTCACCCGGAGCGCGGTACGGTGTCGCTGGTGGAGCGGCAGATGGAACGTCTGCGCCATAAAGTCGCTGAGCTGGAAAAGCAGATCGATACCATGATGGTGGTGGCTGCCAGCAACAGTACTTTGTTTGCCTCATTTGCCCAGGCACAGCAGCGGCTGTTTCAGACCCACAATATTTATCAGGCTCTCAGTGTGCTGACTGAGCTGGCCGTTGAGCTGGATCTGAGCGTGAGCGTGCGGCTGTTCGACAGTCTGGATAATAAACTTTATCTGAGCCGGCAAGCCTTTGAGGGATTTCGCCGCGCCCGTTTTAACCCGCGGGGAGTTTATCTGGGCCGTTTGCGTAAAGCAGAGAGTGAGCTGTTGTTTCACCAGCCGCCTCAGTTGGGCTCCTTTGTGGTGCTGCCGTTGGGCGAGCCGGAGCGGCCGGATGGGATCCTGAGTTTTGCCAGCCGGGACGGCGGCCACTTTCAGCCGGACATGGATACCCTGTTTGTCGAACAGATGGCCGGGGTACTGGCGCGTTTAATCCGGCACTGGGAATACAGCCGGGAGGTGATTGAGTGAGTTTACCCGCCAGTCTGACCAAATCGCTGGAACGTTTTTACGAGTACCTGCGCAGTGAGCGCGAGTTGAGCCTGCACACCCAGCAGAACTACAAGCGTCAGCTGACGACTGTGGCCGAACAGTTGTGCGAGCTGGGCGTGTCAGACTGGAGGTCGGTGGATGCCGGCTGGGTTCGTCAGGTCGCCAGCAAAGGGATGCGTGACGGCCTCAAGGCCAGCAGTCTGGCCATGCGGCTGTCGGCTCTGCGCAGCTTTCTTGATTATCTGGTGCATCAGGGCGAGATCAAAGCTAATCCGGCCAAAGGGGTTTCGGCGCCGCGGAAATCCCGTCCGCTGCCAAAGAATCTGGATGTCGATGAAATGGATCAGTTGCTCAGCGTGGACGAAAACGACCCGCTGTCGGTACGCGACCGCGCGATCATGGAACTGATGTACGGGGCCGGACTGCGTTTGTCGGAACTGGTCGGGCTGAATGTCAAAGACATCAGCCTGAGCAAGGGCGATCTGCGGGTCATCGGTAAAGGGGACAAAGAGCGGATCGTGCCTTTCGCGGGCCAGGCCCGGGAATGGGTCGGGATCTGGCTGAAAGTCAGAGGCCAGTTAGCTGCACCCGGTGAACCGGCGTTGTTCGTTTCCAAACTGGGTCAGCGGATCTCAAACCGTAATGTTCAGAAGCGGATGGCAGAATGGGGCCAGAAACAGGCCGTATCGAGCCATATTAATCCGCACAAACTGCGCCACAGTTTTGCCACTCATATGCTGGAATCAAGCGGTGACCTGCGGGCGGTGCAGGAATTGCTCGGCCACGCGAATCTCAGCACCACACAGATCTACACCCATCTGGATTTCCAGCATCTGGCGAAGGTGTACGATCAGGCCCATCCCCGGGCCAAAAAACGTAAATAAGTCCAGGCAGGAAAGGAGCCGTTGTCATGCAGTTTTACCGTAGTTTTCGTTCGCCCAAGGCGATGACCTTCGATCTGGACGATACCCTGTACGACAACCATCCGGTGATCCTGCGGGCAGAACAGGCGATGCACGACTGGCTTGCGGCTTCGCATCCGGTCGCCCGCGATCTGACCCCGGCGGACTGGCATCGGCTCAAGTTCCGGCTGGCGAAGGAGAATCCGATGCTGCGTCATGACGTGACGGCCTGGCGACGGGAAATGCTGCGGACCGGACTGATGCAGCTGGGTTATTCTGCGCAGCAGGCAAGTGCCGCCAGTGAGGAAGGGCTCAGTGTGGTACTGACGGTGCGCAATCAGGTCGATGTGCCGGCGCTGACCCACACGGTGTTGGGTGAGCTGGCAACCCGGGTGCCGCTGCTGGCGATTACCAACGGCAACGTGGATGCTGATAAGATTGGTCTGGGTCAGTATTTTTCCCGGGTACTGGTAGCGGGCCGCGATGGTCTGTCGAAGCCGGAGCCGGATTTGTTTCTGCAGGCACAGGCTCTGCTGGGCGTGGCGCCGCAGGATATCCTCCATGTCGGCGACCATCTGGAGACCGATGTCGGCGGTGCCCGGCGTTGTGGTTTTCAGGCCTGCTGGCTGAACGATCAGCACCGGCAAATGCGTCAGGAAACAAAAGCCAAGTGGTTGCCGGACGTTGAAATTCACACGCTGGATCAGTTGCTGACGCTGGTCTGAATTTATTCCATCAGACGGCTGGGTTTGCGTGCCCGGCCGGTCAGATGATCGAGCGACAGCAGACCTGCTCCCCAGAACACATTCACCAGCAGCATCATGCCCCACAGCTGGTGGTCAAAGAATCCTTTCTCCCACAGCAGCGGATAAGAGACCACCGCAATCATATTGAAGATGAACAGCAGCAGTGCCATCGGGCGCGTCAGCAGACCCAGCGCCAGAAAAACGGGCACAATCAGCTCAGTTGCTGTGCCCAGATAGGCCGCGATGCGCCAGGGGATCAGCGGGACCTGATATTCGTATTCAAACAGATAGAGGGTACTGTCCCAACTCTGGAACTTCAGCATTCCGGCATTGAAAAACACCCAGGCGACCCACAACCGGGTCAGCAGGAGCAGTAACGGAGTAATGGGTGTCAGCGCCCGGCTGAACTGGGTATCGATGTCTTTAATCAGATAAAACATATCAGTCCCTCAGTTTGATGCTTCTGTGTCATCAGGATAGCGGATATTGATAAACACCTGCTGCGAAATCAGTTCGCCCAGCAGCGCCAGCATCTCCGGGGTGGCCTGGCTCAGTGGTCGATGTTGTCGGGTCAGTTCGACCAGCGCCGTGCCTGCCGCTGTGGTGGTGATCACCCTGGGGCCGGACAACACGATGGCCGATTGCGGCTGTCGAATGTCCAGACGCTCCAGCGTGTCCAGATCATCGTCGCGAATCGCCTGCCACAATTGAGCAACCGCATAGTCACTGTCGAGCAGCCCGCAGCCGGAATTCGGAACCAGCCGAGCCTGTGCCAGCCGTGCTTCGGTCAGATCTTGCAGTTTCTCCAGCGGGAAATCCTGACCGGACGGCGTGAGCTGTGCAGCCCGGTCCACCAGCCATTCCAGCCGGGCCAGATCGGCCAGATACGGGACCGACTGGTGCAGTGCCTCCTGTGCGGCGATGGTGTTCTCAAGGCCGCATCCGTAATGGCTCACATCGCCCTGTTCAAGCGGGACTGTCAGAATGTGTTGCCGGACCAGTGCGGAAAAACATGCTTCTCCGACGACGGCTTTCACGGCCGGGTAGGTGGCTTCCAGCACTTCGGTCAGGCTGATAATGAAATTGTTGCGGTAGATCTGGAGTTGCTGTTCGGCACGCAAGGCATGTGGCGTGATGTGATCCGTGATTTCGCTGGGCTGGTAATGCAGGGCCCGGGCAAAGCTGGTTTGCAGTGTTGCCAGATCCGGCCCGTCAGGCTTGACGGCATTCATGCGAGACCTCCTGTGCTGTTTCGCGCAGGATCTGCCGGGCCTTGTCCGCTTCGCCGAGCAGAACCGCCAGCGGCGGAATGTCGAGATCCCATTCAATCAGGGTCGGGACGGCGCCGTGCTGACGGACCCAGTCGCGATATAGCTGCCACACCGGTTCGCTGACCGGGCGGCTGTGGGTGTCAATCCAAATCTCGCCCTGATCCAGTTTCCGGACCGTAAAACCGGCCAGATGAATTTCCTTCACCGCAGCCGGGTTGATGGCGTCGAGATAGGCCCTGCACTCAAAGCCGTGGTTAAAGCTGCTGACATAAATGTTGTTGAGATCGAGCAGCAGTCCGCAGCCGGTCTGTTGCTGGACCCGGCTCAGAAAATCCCATTCCGTATAGTCAGCATGACGGAAGCTGAGATAGCTCGACGGGTTTTCTACCAGTAGCTGGCGTCCGAGAGTGTCCTGGACCTGCGAGACTTTGTCGCAGACCACGTTCAGGGCTTCTTCGGTATATGGGATGGGCAATAAGTCGTTCAGGTACTGGCCGTTGACGGAACTCCAACTCAGGTGATCAGAGACAGCCATGGGGCAGAGGTCATCAACCAGATGCCTGAGCTGGGTCAGGTGACGGCGGTTGAGGGGATCGGCAGACCCCAGAGATAAGCCAATGCCGTGACAGCTGATCGGGAACTGTTCAGCAATCTGGCTGAGGGTCTGGCGTGCCGGACTCTCCGGGTTGAAGTAGTTTTCGCTGTGGACTTCCAGCCAGCCGACCGGAGGCTGTGCCATGTCGCGAAAAAGAGTCAGGTGGGGGGCTCTCAGGCCAACCCCAACCTGCTGAAAGGCGCAATCATTGGTCATGATTTGCTGCTTTGGGTGCTGCCGCCAGCCAGACGATCACACAGGCCTTTGGGCACCATGATAAATGCATCTTTCTGACCGTCCATTTTGGCGGTTCCGGCACAGGAGCCGGTTTTGGTGGCGCAGTCATTCTTTCCGGCTTTGGCGACGCCATAACATTTTTCTTTCGCACCGCTGTCAGCTGCGACGGCAGGGGCAGTACCAGCCAGGATCAGCAGGCCAGAGACAGCGGTGGCTAAGGCGAGATTGCTCTTTTTCATCATCATTCCTCTTGATATCAGACAGTTCAAATGTTGCGGTTTTCGAGCGTTAGTCCTGGAAGCTGAGGTGGAACGCATCAGGTGCTCTTATCCACTATAGAAAGGGAGGGGCTGAAAGAAATTTCAGACGAAGTGAATTTTTTCTGTGCGGCCGTTTTGTGCTGCAGTGGTGCTGACGTCGGAAAATTGAGGCTGACGGGCCGGACGAGACTCAGCATGAGACAGGGCGGGCATTCTCTGTCTGAGCTGTTATAATCACCGCCAGTGTATAAATAACCAGTAGAAAGGCGATGGACGTTTCACTCTTGTTAGATGGTCTCAATGACAAACAGCGCGAAGCGGTGGCGGCACCGCTGGGCAATCATTTGGTTCTGGCCGGGGCCGGCAGCGGAAAAACCCGGGTGCTGGTGCACCGGATTGCCTGGCTGCTGCGGGTCGAAGAAGCCTCGCCTTTCTCCATCATGTCGGTGACCTTCACCAACAAAGCCGCGGCAGAAATGCGCGGCCGGATCAACGCGCTGATGCAGGGAAACTGTGCCGGGATGTGGAACGGGACTTTCCATGGCCTGAGTCACCGCATGCTGCGCGCCCATTATCTGGATGCCAGGCTGCCGGAAGATTTCAATATCATCGATTCCGATGATCAGATGCGTCTGCTGCGCCGCCTGATCAAAGCGCAGAATCTGGACGAGAAACAGTGGCCAGCCCGTCAGGCGGCCTGGTATATCAACGGCAAGAAAGATGAGGGACTGCGTCCGTCGCATGTCGAGACCTTCAACGACCCGGTCGAGCAGACCTGGCTGCGCGTTTATACCGCCTATCAGGAAGCCTGTGACCGCGCCGGACTGGTCGATTTTGCCGAACTCTTGCTGCGTTCATTTGAACTGCTCAAGCACAACAAGCACATCCGCGAACATTATCAGGCCCGTTTCAAGCACATTCTGGTAGACGAGTTCCAGGATACCAACAACATTCAGTTTGCCTGGCTGCGCCTGATGGCGGGGCCAGAATGCCACGTGATGATCGTGGGCGATGACGATCAGTCGATTTACGGCTGGCGGGGCGCCAAAGTCGAAAATATTCAGCGTTTCCTGAAGGAATTCACCAGTGCGTCCAGTATCTTCCTGGAGCAGAACTACCGTTCGACCGGCAATATCCTGCAGGCGGCCAATGCGCTCATCGCCAATAACAATGAGCGGATGGGCAAGAATCTGTGGACCGAAGGCGGTGAGGGCGAAAAGATTTCAGTGTATTCCGCCTTTAACGAGCTGGATGAAGCCCGGTTTGTGGTCGGTAAGATCAAAGGCTGGCAGGACAGCGGCGGCGCACTGAATGACACGGCGATGCTGTACCGCAGCAATGCTCAGTCGCGGGTGCTGGAAGAGGCGCTGATTCAGGCCGGGATGCCTTACCGGATCTACGGCGGCATGCGTTTCTTCGAGCGTCAGGAAATCAAGGATGCGCTGTCTTATCTGCGCCTGATTGCCAACCGCGATGATGATACCTCGTTTGAGCGGGTGGTGAACACCCCGGCCCGGGGACTGGGAGAGCGGACGCTGGATACTATCCGGATGGCGGCCCGGGATCGCGGCACTACTCTGTGGCAGGCCAGTGTCGCTTTGCTGGATGAGAAAGTCCTGGCCGGCCGGGCTGCCAACTCACTGCGTCGTTTTGTGGAACTGGTCAATGCGCTGGAAGACGACACCCGGGAGATACAGCTGTATCAGCAGACCGATGAAGTGATCCGTTCGTCCGGACTGCGGGCAATGTATGAGCAGGAAAAAGGTGAGAAAGCGCAGGCCCGGATTGAAAACCTGGAAGAGCTGGTGACTGCCACCCGTCAGTTTGAGGTGCCGGAGGAAGCCGGGGAGATGAGTCCGCTGGCTGCGTTTCTGTCGCATGCGGCGCTGGAAGCTGGTGAAGGACAGGCCGATGATTTTGATGATGCGGTACAGCTGATGACGCTGCACAGCGCCAAAGGACTGGAATTTCCGATGGTGTTCATGGTGGGCGTGGAAGAAGGGATGTTCCCGAGTTTCCGCACCTCTGAAGAGCCGGGACGTCTCGAGGAAGAGCGTCGTCTGTGTTATGTCGGCATGACCCGTGCGATGGAAAAACTTTACATTACACACGCCGAGATGCGTCGTCTGTACGGTAAGGACAATTTCCACAAAGTGTCGCGTTTCGTGCGCGAAATTCCGGAAGAATTTGTCGAGGAAGTGCGGATGAAGGCACAGGTCTCCCGTCCGTCAACCGGTGGTCGATTCAGCCAGACGCAGGTCAACGAGAACTTCAATCAGACCGGTTTCAGCCTCGGGCAGCGGGTCCAGCACCCGAAATTCGGGGAAGGCACCATCATCAACTTTGAAGGCAGTGGTGCTCAGAGCCGGGTGCAGGTTGCTTTCAATGGTGAAGGAATCAAGTGGTTGGTGACTCAGTACGCCAAACTGGAAGCGATGTAAGTCATCACTGACTTATCTTAAAAATAAACGCGCCGTCTCCTCAGGAGGCCGGCGCGTTTTTGATCGCAGTCGCGGAATAAGGCCGCTTACTGCGCGACCACTTTGCCTTCCCGGCGTGGGTCGGCGGCCCCGTTCAGCTGGCCGCGGAACAGACCGATGGCCTGGACTCCGGAGTTCAGCGGTTTGATTTGGACTTCAAAGCCCAGTTTTTCCAGCTCCGGTGCCCAGCGCTCAGCACTGGTCCCCTGTTCCAGCTCAAACGGACCAAACCGGTTATTCATGTTCGGCAGATCAACCGCCTGCTGCAGGCTCAGTCCCCAATCGAGGTGGGCGACCAGCGTTTTGGCCACATAGCCGATGATCTGGCTGCCGCCCGGTGAACCGATGGCCAGTACCGGCTTGTCGTTTTTCAGCACGATGGTCGGTGCCATCGATGAACGCGGCCGTTTGCCCGGCTCGACCCGGTTGGCGATCGGCATGCCGTTGTCATGGGTGCTGAAGGAGAAGTCGGTCAGCTCGTTGTTGAGCAGGAAGCCGCGCACCATCAGGCGGGAGCCGAATCCGTTCTCAATGGTGGTGGTCATGGAGAGTACGTTTCTGTCTTTGTCGACGATCACCAGGTGACTGGTTGACGGCAGTTCAATCGCGTTATCCAGCCCGTAGTTCATGGCGTGAGACCATGGCGGTAAGCCGGCACTCACTTCCTTCAGCGCCTGATTGCTTTTCAGCAGGCCGGCGCGCTGTTGCAGGTAGTTTTTGTCCAGCAGCCCTTCGGTCGGCATCGGAACGAAATCACTGTCGGCCATGTAGCGGCCACGGTCGGCAAAGGCCAGCCGGGAAGCATCGCCAAGCAGATGCCAGCTCAGGGCTTTGTTCGGGCCCAGTTCTTTCATCGGGTAATGGCTGAGAATACCGAGGATCTGACCCAGTGTCAGTGCGCCGGAGCTGGGTGGTCCCATGCCGCAGACCTCGTACTGGCGGTAAGGGGCGCACACGGCCGGACGTTCTTTCACGGTGTAGGTGGCCAGATCCATGGTGTTCAGGACCCCCGGATTGCCCGTGGCTTGACGTACTGTTTTCACGATGTCTTTGGCGATGTCGCCGTGGTAGAAGGCACTGGCACCCCGTTCAGCAATTTGCTGCAAGGTATCGGTATAGGCCGGATTTTTCAGGGTATCACCGGCTTTCAGCGGCTGGCCGCCCGGGAAAAAATAAGCTTTGGTCGCCGGGAAGCGCTGCAGGCGTTCACTGTCTTCCCGGATCAGCTGCGCCAGACGCGGACTGACGGTAAAACCATCCCGGGCCAGTTTAATCGCCGGTTCGAACAGATCTTTCCACGGCAGTTTGCCTAAGCGCTGGTGGGTGTGCCACAGCAGCTTGACGGTGCCCGGGGTACCGACGGAACGCCCGCCGACCACCGCATCGTAAAAGGCCAGCGGTTTGCCGGATTCATCCTGGAACAGCTGAGGTGTGACTTCCGCCGGTGCCGTTTCACGGCCGTCGAAGGTTGTCAGGGCATCTTTCTCGCTGTCCCAGTACACCAGAAAAGCCCCGCCACCCAGGCCGGAGGACTGCGGTTCGGTCAGGCCCAGCACCAGCTGTGCAGCAATCATGGCATCAATAGCATTACCGCCTTTGGCCAGCATGGCGGCACCGGCATCACTGGCATAAGGGTTGGCCGTTGCAATCATCCAGTCTTTGCCCGTGACCTGGGCACTATGCTGTAAACCCGTGGCCCCTTCCGGGGCGACTAAATCGGTGGCTTGCTCGCTGAATGCCGGTGCGGTGAGCAGCAGGCCGGTCAGCGCCAGGGCAAGGGAGGTCCTTTTCATGGCAGATCCTTTTTAAAATTGTTGTGAATCAAGGGATAAGATTAGGTGTTTTATCACAGATTGCCCGTTGGGTTGAGCAATCTGTGACATGATCAGAAAAGCGGGGCGGGTTAAGCGAGCTGGGCTTTCTTGCGGTTGCGGCGGTGACCTGTGATGCCGTCGTAGCTGAACAGCACCAGTGCCAGCCAGATAAAGGCAAAGGTCAGACTCTTGTCAGCACTGAAAACCTCGCCGTACATGAAGACGGCCAGCAGGAACATCAGGCTCGGGCCGATGTACTGGAAAAAGCCCAGCGTCGAGAGTTTCAGCTTGGTCGCGGCGCCGGTAAAACACAGCAGCGGCAGCGTGGTGACGATCCCGGCAGCCATCAGCAGCAGGTTGGTGTTCATGCTGTTCTGGGTCCAGTCTGAGGTCGGGCTGTCGGCAAAGAAAAAGACATAGCCCATGGCCAGCGGCAGCAGAATGCTGGTTTCCATGAATAAGCCGGTCTGTGCATCCAGATTGACTTTCTTGCGTAGCAAACCGTAGAGACCAAAACTGCCCGCCAGCACTAGCGCCACCCAGGGCAGTGAGCCGAAATGGACAAGCTGGATCACGACGCCGCCGGCAGCCATCGCAACGGCCAGCCACTGCAGCGGCCGCAGGCGTTCCCCGAGGAAAATCATGCCCAGCAGGACATTGAGCAGCGGGTTGATGAAATAGCCCAGACTGGCATCCAGCATATAATTGCTGTTGACGGCCCAGATAAAAATCAGCCAGTTGCCGCCAATGACCACAGAGCTGGCCAGCAGCATCATGACAGCTTTCGGTTGCTTGAGGACCTGCCGGACTTTCCCCCAGCCCCGGCCGAGAAAAATCAGAGCAGCCAGGAAAAAGAAAGACCAGATAATGCGGTGGCTGATAATTTCAAAGGGGCTGACAGATTGCAGCTGTTTAAAGTAAATGGGTGCAATGCCCCACATGGTGTAGGCGGCCAGGGCCAGGATCACCCCGCGTTGGGTCGTTTTCGCTTGCTCGTCCATTGTATTCCAGTGTGTTGTGGTAAAGCGTTGGCAGAAGGCGGTGCAAAGACGCAGTGTCTGTTGGAACGGGCAGTATAATGCCAGCCAGCTGAAATTGACTAGTGACTTATTGGTGTTCAGTGCGGGTGGCTCCCATCCCGGATCTGATTGGTATAGAATAGCCGGCTGTGTCAATCAAGAGTGAAGTCATGTCTGCCTCAACCTCAGATCTCAGCCGCGCCGTCACGTCCGTCACCAGTACGCAGATCCTGCAGCAGGTGTTCGGTTATCAGTCTTTCCGGCCCGGCCAGCAGGCAGTCATTGACGCGGTGGCATCCGGGCGTGACTGCCTGGTGATCCTGCCGACCGGTGGCGGGAAGTCACTCTGTTACCAGATCCCGGCGCTGATGCGTGAGGGGCTGACACTGGTCATTTCGCCGCTGATTTCCCTGATGAAAGATCAGGTCGACCAGCTGCAGGCCAACGGGGTGGCTGCGGGCTGTCTCAACTCGACCATGACCCCGGAGGCGCTGCAGGCAACCTGGCAGGGCATGGCCGACGGCACACTCAAGCTGGTGTATGTCTCTCCGGAACGGGTCCTCAGTCGCGACTTTATTGACCGGCTCAGCGGTCTGCCGATCAGCCTGCTGGCGGTGGATGAAGCCCATTGTATTTCGCAGTGGGGGCACGATTTCCGTCCGGAATATGCTGCGCTGGGAACCCTGAAAGAACATTTTCAGCAGATGCCGGTCATTGCCCTGACGGCGACAGCGGATGACACGACCCGCCACGATATCACGAGCCGGCTGACACTCACCGATCCATTCATTCATCTGGGCAGTTTTGACCGTCCGAATATCCGCTATACCCTGCAGGAAAAATACAAACCGATGGCGCAGCTGGGACGTTTTCTGACCAGTGTGCGCGGTCAGAGCGGTATCATTTACTGTAACAGCCGCAAGAAGGTCGAGCAGGTGGCGGAAAAGCTTGCCGAGCAGGGGATTCGGGCTGCAGCCTACCATGCCGGTCTGGACCACGACGAGCGTATCCGCGTGCAGGAAGGTTTCCAGCGGGATGACATTCAGGTTGTGGCGGCAACCGTGGCTTTCGGGATGGGGATCAACAAGCCCAATGTGCGCTTCGTGGTGCACTTTGATATCCCGCGGAATATCGAATCTTATTATCAGGAAACCGGCCGTGCCGGGCGGGATGGCCTGGCGGCTGAAGCCGTGATGTTTTATGACCCGGCCGATCTGGCCTGGCTGCGCCGTTGTTTGGAAGAAAAAGACGACGGGCCGCAGAAACAGGTGGAAGGGCATAAGCTCAATGCCATGGGCGCTTTTGCCGAAGCACAGACCTGCCGGCGTCAGGTTCTGCTGCACTATTTTGGCGAGCACAGCGAACATGCCTGCGGCAACTGCGATATCTGCCTAGATCCGCCACAGCATTTCGAGGCCCTGGAAACGGCCCAGAAGGCCCTGTCCTGTGTCTACCGGGTCAACCAGCGTTTCGGCCTCCATCATGTGGTCGATGTGCTGCGTGGCCTGCAAAATGCCAAGGTGCGGGAGCAGGGACACGACAAGCTGAGTACCTATGGTATTGGCCGGGAGCACAGCCATGAATTCTGGGTCAGTATCCTGCGTCAGCTGATCCACCGCGGGTTCCTGTCTCAGAACATCGTGAATCATTCCACCCTGCAACTGACGGAAAAAGCCCGGGCTATTCTGCGCGGAGAAGCGTCCCTGCAACTGGCGGTGCCGCGGATTGACAGCAGCGCACGCAACTCACGGCCGGACAGCCGTCTCAAGCGCCAGTATGACAAGAAATTATTTTCCAAGCTGCGGATGGTTCGCAAAGCAATCGCCGATGAAGAATCGCTGCCGCCTTACGTCGTCTTCAACGATGCCAGTCTGATGGAAATGGCTGAGAGTCTGCCAACCTCGGAAGGGGAGTTACTGGCGGTGAACGGGGTCGGGCAGCGGAAGCTGGAAAAATACGGCAGGGTTTTTTTGTCGGTGATTGAAGAGCATCTGCTGGCGGCTGCAGAGTATTCTTGAGGAACGCAAAGTAAAAAAAACCGGACAATCGATGATTATCCGGCAGAGAGTGTAGCAGAAACAAAACGAGGGCTTTGTTCACTACAAAACAGCTTGCGTATTGGGGCGAGAATGCAATTCTTCGCCACGGTGTTGTGAGGCCTCCTGGCCATCAGCACAACACAGGCATCAGACCATGAAATTCACCCGGAAGCTATCGGTTGCTTATGCTTTGACACGCTAAGCAACACTTGGTTACATCAAACCGGATTTGTGTGCCGGAGACTGAAAAGGAAATCCTATGACTTTATCGACAGAGCCTTATTTGGGTGTGCGAGCGCTGGACCAGGAGCGCGGCTGCCTGCACCTGACTGCCCCGGAATTCGACTACGACAGTTTTGAAGAGCTGGCGCAATCTCTGGTGACGCTGCTCGATGCCAGTGTGGTGGAAAAAGAGGCCAATGCTGATTTGCATGTCTGGCTGATTGACTTTGAAGGCTGTCGTCTGATGCTGAAAGGGGAGCATTACAGTGCCAGCCTGTGGCTGGAAGCGCTGAGTCAGGACGACAGTGAAACGCTGGTGTTTCTTGCGGGCTGGTTGAAAAAGTTGACCCAGTAATCAAATTTTAACTGCAAACGTTTGCCATTGCCGTGCTGGCTTGGCAGTCGGATTGCTTACGGTATAATCAGCGCCTTTGGAGACAGCACTGTACAGAAAATGTGCTGTTGATTGTGTTGGGTTCCCTCGCCCCCATTTGACAAAAAGGTCTGTTTGATGACGACTTCTGCTTTTTCGCCGGCGCAGCAACGCCAGGCACTCTGGATTCTGGTTGCTTTCCATCTGGTGATCATTACCTCCAGTAACTACCTGGTTCAGATCCCCTTTACCCTGTTTGGTGTCCACACGACCTGGGGCGCTTTCACCTTTCCGTTTATTTTTCTGGCCACAGATCTGACGGTGAGAATTTACGGTGCGGCAATGGCGCGCCGGATCATCACCCGGGTCATGTTCCCGGCACTGGCGGTGTCTTATCTGCTGTCGGTGGTGTTCTATCAGGGGGCTTATCAGGGGCTGGCGCCGCTGGGTGAGTTCAATCTCTTTGTGGCCCGGATTGCGATCGCCAGCTTTATGGCCTATTTGCTCGGGCAGATTATGGACGTTTCAGTCTTCAGCCGCCTGCGACAGTGCCAGCAATGGTGGATTGCACCTGCCGCATCGACCGTGTTCGGCAATGCAATGGATACTGTCGCTTTCTTTGCCATCGCATTTTATCAGAGCCCGGATGCTTTTATGGCTGAACACTGGGTCGAGATTGCGCTGGTGGATTACGGGGTGAAATTGATCATCAGTCTGGGATTATTTGTGCCGATGTACGGTGTATTGCTGAACTATCTGGTGAAGCGCCTGACCCGGATGCAGGCCCAGCTTGAGCCCTCGCAGGGGCTGTCTTAAACTCAAAGCCGGCGACTGCCGGCTTTTTTCTTTCTGAATGGGAGTACCACAAGCTGTGATAAAGATACGTGAAGCCAGCCTGGCGGAAGCGGCTGAGGTCCTGGCCAGAATCAACGAACTTGATCAGCCGGAAACCGAGTCCAGTCTGGCAAGCCGGGTCCGGGGACGCAGCCCTTTGATCCTGATTGCTGAAAAGAACGGCATATTGCTCGGGGTGAAAATCGGTTATCGCCTGTCTGAAACCTGCTTTTACAGCTGGCTGGGCGGTGTGGTGCCGGAGGGCCGTCAGAATGGTGTGGCACAGGCACTGCTGTCAGCGCAGGAAAACTGGGTCCAGGCGCAGGGGTATGCGGAGCTGCGGGTGAAATCCCGTAACCGTTTTCCGGCTATGCTGCGTTTATTGCTGCGAAACGGCTATCAGATTGAGCATATGGAGAAGAAAGACGGGATTGAGGACTACCGGCTGCATTTCGTGAAGACCTGGAATGAATTTAAATGAAAATAATTCTCAAATAACACTTGAACCTTAAGTGAGAATAGTTATTATTAACTTGCTTTCAAGGAAAACTCACACCAGAGGATTTCTGTTTGATGGCACGACATTGCTCACATTGCTTCCAGTGTACTTTAGCGAAGGCGGGTATTGAGTGTAGGGCTGAATATTCTGCTGACTTTTGCTTAGCGGTGCTTGTTCTCAGGCGCCGCTTTTTCTTTTTTGGCAGCTCCGGATCTCAGGGTGAAAAGAGGTCGGGGAAGTCTTTGAAAAACTTAGTAAATGAAAATTATTCTCAATAAAGGCTTGCAAAGGTAATGAGAATGGTTATTATTAACTGGCGCTCAGCGAGGAACATCTTGTTATCCTTTCTCGTATGAAGGCACGACATTGCTCACATTGCTTCCAGTATACAGCTTGGGTTTGGTTTTTAGTGTAGGGCTGATAACCTCGACCGTTTCTGCTGAGCGGCGCTTGAATCAAGCGCCGCTTTTTCTTATTCAGGCCATTTTCACCAGCTGCTGCACCAGTTTATTGATCCCACTGGCGGCTTCAGAGATAGAACCTGCCAGCATGTAAGCCGGGCTGCTGAGCAGACTGCGTTCCTGATCCAGCACGAATTCATCCACAGGACAATCGATATGATCGCCGCCCATGGCCCGAAATGCACTGGCGACTTCTTTTTCATTACCGATGGTGCCTTTGGCGCCCTGACCGTAAATCTGAGGAATGAGAACCGGTGCAATACACAGATAACCGGCAGGTTTCTGCGCCCGGGCAAATTCCTGACAGGCACGTTTCACCTCTGGATGAATTTGGCAGTGGGCACCGTTGAACGCAAAATCTGACAGATTTTTTGCTGCGCCAAAGCCGCCGGGCAGCAATAATGCATCGAAGTCCCGGGCGCTGAGCTCGGCAACATCCTGGATCTGGCCCCGTGCAATCCGCGCAGCTTCAATCAGGACATTGCGTGTTTCGTTCATGGGCTCACCGGTCATATGGTTAATCACATGATGCTGTTCCATATTGGGTGCAAAGCAGTGCCAGCTGGCCCCAGCCTGTTCAATGGCATGTAATGCCAGAACGGCTTCATGGATCTCACTGCCGTCAAATACACCCGAACCGCTTAAAATGACTGCAACCTTCTTCATCTTGGCCTCCTTTTTGTTCAAAACTGAAGAAATTAACACCGCTTTGTCCGATTACACCGCCATCTGATAACTTTTTCCACATTTGATGATCATTTCAGGATCATGGATCCATTTTTGCTTTGCTAAATAAACCATTGATCTCAAATGACTAAAAATCGTTTTTCTGATCAAGAAGCAAAAATGATCTTCAGGCTCTCGGCAATAGTTAACAAACTTATCCACAGATCTCGGGCCAACAACAGGGAAAACTTCGGTTAACACTTGGCACGTCTCGTGGCATCCTAAGGTTCTGATCCTTTTATCTCCCAGATACTGATAATCCATTATGGCAACTATTCCAGAAAATCCACTGATCCTGATCGATGGCTCCTCGTATCTCTACCGTGCGTATCATGCCGCGCCTAACTTTACCAACTCTGACGGCGAACCGACCGGGGCGGTGTATGGTGTGGTGAATATGTTGCGGAGCATGCTGCGGCAGTTTGCCACAGAGCATATTGCTGTGGTGTTTGATGCCAAGGGCAAGACCTTCCGCGATGAGCTCTATCCCGAGTATAAAGCGCATCGGCCGCCGATGCCGGATGATTTGCGCGCTCAGATCGAACCTCTGCATGCCATTATCAAGGCCATGGGGCTGCCATTGATCTGTGAACCGGGTGTTGAAGCAGATGATGTGATCGGGACCCTGGCCTGTCAGGCGTCGCAGGCTGGCATGCCGGTTCTGATCAGCACCGGAGATAAAGACATGGCACAGCTGGTGGATGAGAATGTCACCCTGATTAATACCATGACCGGTGTCGTGATGGATCCCGAAGGCGTGCGTGAAAAGTTCGGGATTGGTCCGGAGCTGATCATCGATTATCTGGCACTGATGGGAGATAAAGTTGATAACATTCCGGGCGTTCCCGGGGTGGGCGACAAGACGGCTACCGCATTGCTGACTGGCATCGGCGGCCTGAAAGACTTGTATGACCATCTGGATGCAATTCCGGGATTGGGCTTCCGTGGCTCGAAAACCATGCCGAAAAAGCTGGAAGAACATCGTGATGCGGCCTTTATGTCTTACGAACTGGCGACGATCAAGCTGGACGTCGCACTGGAATTCGGCCCGCAGGATCTGCAAAAAGGCACGCCGGATACGGATGAGCTGACCCGTCTGTTCGGCAAGTTACAGTTCCGTCGCTGGCTGGCAGAAATGCTGGACGGCAGTGACGGCCGCATTGTTGCGGACAGCGCGGCCAGCCCGGTCAGTGAGGAAGCGGCGCCGTCGAAGTCACCGGCACCTGTGATTGATCGCAGTGGCTATGAAGTGGTGCTGGATGAAGCTCGCTTCCTGGAGTGGCTGGATATTCTGAAACAGGCTGAAGTCTTTGCCTTTGATACCGAAACCGACAGTCTGGATTACATGATCGCCAATCTGGTCGGGCTGTCCTTTGCGGCTGAAGAAGGCCAAGCGGCTTATGTGCCGGTTGCACATGACTATCTGGACGCACCGGCACAACTGGATCGCGACTGGGTGATTGCGCAGCTGAAGCCATTACTGGAAGATCCGGCACAGGCGAAAGTCGGTCAGAACCTGAAATATGATGCCAGTGTACTGGCCCGTTACGGCGTCGACATGCAGGGGATCCGTTTCGACACCATGCTGGAGTCTTATGTCTATAACAGCGTGGTCGGCCGCCATGATATGGACAGCCTGTCGCTGCGTTATCTGGAGCACAAGACCATCAGTTTCGAAGAGATTGCCGGCAAAGGGAAGAAACAGCTGACGTTCAATCAGATCGATCTTGAACAGGCTGGCCCATATGCGGCGGAAGACGCAGACATTACCTTGCGCCTGCATCATTTGCTGATCGGGAAGCTGAATGTCGACCCGAAACTGAAACATGTACTGGAAGACATTGAGATGCCACTGGTGCCCGTGCTGTCGCGTATGGAGCGGACCGGTGTCTTGCTGGATGTGAACAAGCTGGCGAAACAGTCGCAGGAAATCGCAGTTCGTCTCGATGAGCTTCAGACTCAGGCTTATGAGGTCGCCGGGGAAGAATTCAATCTCTGTTCGCCGAAACAGTTGCAGGCGATTTTGTTTGAGAAAATGGGCCTGCCGGTTCTGAAGAAGACGCCGTCCGGCACTCCGTCGACCAACGAAGAAGTGTTACAGGAGCTGGCGCTGGATTACCCGCTGCCGAAGCTGATTCTGGAACACCGTGGTCTGGCGAAACTGAAATCAACCTATACCGACAAGCTGCCCCGGATGATTAATCCGGAAACCAAGCGTGTGCACACGTCTTACCATCAGGCAGTGGCGGCCACGGGGCGCCTGTCGTCGACTGATCCGAACCTGCAGAACATTCCGATCCGGAACGAGGAAGGCCGCCGTATTCGTCAGGCCTTTATTGCGCCGGAAGGATATCAGATCCTGGCTGTGGACTATTCACAGATTGAGCTGCGGATTATGGCGCACCTTTCTGGCGATAAAGCCCTGCTGGAAGCGTTCCGGGAAGGAAAAGATATCCACGCCGCAACGGCTGCCGAAATCCTGGGTATCGCTATCGATGAGGTGACCAGTGAACAGCGCCGTCGTGCAAAAGCGATCAACTTTGGTCTGATCTACGGGATGAGTGCGTTTGGTCTGGCCAAACAGCTGGGGATGGGCCGTAATGAGGCGCAGGAGTATATGAATGTGTACTTCGAGCGTTACCCGGGAGTTCTGGAATATATGGAAAGTACCCGAACCCATGCCAGTGAACAGGGGTATGTGGAAACACTGTTCGGCCGTCGTCTTTACCTGCCGGATATTCAATCGCGTAATGCGATTCGCCGGAAAGCAGCAGAGCGGGCGGCAATTAACGCACCGATGCAGGGCACGGCAGCGGATATTATTAAACGCGCCATGGTTGCCGTTGATGCCTGGGTTCAGACACAGGATAGTGTTCGTCTGCTGATGCAGGTGCACGATGAACTGGTCTTTGAAGTGAAAACTTCAGAGCTGGATCGTGTGGCGAAGTCGGTTTGTGAGCTGATGGAAGCTGCAGCTGAACTCGATGTGCCGCTGATTGCTGAGGCAGGCAGTGGTGACAACTGGGATCAGGCTCATTAATTTGTGAGATTCATCCCTGTAATTCAATTATCAAAAACCAGCCATTTGGCTGGTTTTTTTTAATCTGGATCGGGGTTTAGCGTGCTGATGTAAAACTTAATTACGTGATGAATGAAAAAAAATTACGGAAAAGGGTTTTCATTTCTGCACAATTGATATACAGTTAGCGGCGTAGGGTACAGAGGTAAGATGTTCTATCTTTCAGACCTTTTGTTTCACGTTATTGGATTTGGCTGATTCAGCCGCCCTGATCGCTTTGGTCAGGGCGTTTTTATTTCTGGCCCGAAATTTTTCCCGCATATCTTTTCTCCGCTGTCTGCGAACTGACGTCTCCGATTAATATTGAACGACATTGCCTGTTTTCACTGACAAAAGCACTGTGACCACGACGAATCCTCTTCCGCTTTGACCATTCAAACTGTGACGATCCTGCCAAGTGGTGAGCGGGCAGGGCATGATACGACATAAAATTAGAGTAATTACTTTAACTTGTGATTCCGGAAGGTTATACTCAAGTCTGCTTCTTGTTCATATTTGTCTGGCTGTATTTCATTTGTGACAGTCGACCTATCCATGATCAGCCACTCTTGATTTGAGTGGCTTTTTTTTGTCTGTTTGCCATCCATTGTGTAATAAAATTCCAAGTGAACATGGCTGCATAGCTTTGTCTATGCAAACTTAATTTGCAGAATGAAACAATAGGCATTGAATTTGGGCTGAATGGGGTAAAAAAGGAAGTTAACAATGGGAAGGGCTAAGGAATATCTGGCATCAGGGAGAAAAAAATAACCAGATTACGGATAAAAAACTTGCGTTGAGGGGTTAAATCATTAATCCTTTCTGGACAAATATAAAAACCTCCTATTTCTCTCCCGTTGCCCCATCGTTCAGGTGGGGTCATTTTTATCTGGTATCTCTGACACAGTATTTGTACGGACAGATAATGATGCCTGTGACGGTTTCCTGCCTGGCTTCGGGCCAGGCAGGAAGACAAATTATTCTGAAGCGGCGTTATGATTCAGGCCGTCAATGTCTTCGTCCTGATCGGCTTCGAGCAGTGCTTGCTGACGGGCCAGTTCCGGGGCAAACCAGATGTCCAGTTTGCGGCGAACCTGATCCACACCAATCCCTTTCAGTGCAGAGAAGCATTCCACTTCGACATCGCCGCCAAAAGCCAGAGCTGCTTCACGGATTTTCAGCAGCTGCGCTTTGCGGGCACCGCTTTTCAGTTTGTCGGCTTTGGTCAGCAGAACCAGAACAGGCAAACGGCTCTCGACGGCCCAGTAAATCATTTGCTGATCGAGATCTTTCATCGGGTGGCGGATATCCATCAGAACGACAAGACCCTGCAGGCATTCACGCTTTTGCAGATACTCACCCAGCGCCGCCTGCCACTTCTGCTTCATCTCCAGCGGAACCTGCGCGTAGCCGTAGCCCGGCAGGTCGATCAGGTTGCAGCCCGTGCGGACTTCAAACATGTTGATCAATTGGGTCCGGCCTGGTGTTTTTGAGGTCCGTGCCAGACTTTTCTGATCTGTCAGACGATTCAAAGCACTTGATTTACCAGCATTTGATCGGCCAGCAAATGCAATCTCAACTCCCTTGTCCATGGGAAGGTGGCGGATATCCGGGGCACTGGTAATAAAATGGGTTTGTCTGTAGTTGAGAGGGGAATTCACTGTTAACTCCGTCAAGTCTTCTGGTCGTCGACTAATTACTTTTATGCGAAAGTGTGTAAAATGTAGCACTAACCCTGCTTGGTTGATGGTGCATTGTATACCATGTTGCTGAGCAATACTTGTGGTACTGGAAGCTCAATAATTATAAACGGAATGTCATGAAGAAATTAGCATTGATATTTACACTTCTTGCCAGTTGCACAAGCTGGGCCCAGGGAGATGTTGAAGCTGGAAAAGCAAAAGCAGCGACATGCGCAGCATGTCATGGCGCTGACGGTAAAGGTATCACCGGACAATACCCCAACCTTGCGGGTCAGCACCCACGTTATCTGGAGAAACAGCTGAAGGAATTCAAGCTGGGGATGACAACGGGTGGTGAACAGGGGCGTAATGATCCTGTGATGGGCGGCATGGCGATGCCACTGTCTGAAGAAGACATGGCGGATCTGGCGGCTTACTTTGGTTCCTTACCTGCGGTAGAAGGCACCACCACAGAAGGCTCGATCGCAATTGGTCAGCAGCTGTACCGTGTGGGTGATGCTGAACGTGGTATTACGGCCTGTACGGCGTGTCACGGTCCTCGCGGTAATGGTACCAGCTTGTCTGGTTTCCCGGACATCTCCGGGCAAAACGCGGATTACATCAAGAAACAACTGACAGCTTTCCGCGATGGCCAGCGTAGTAACGATATGAACGCAATGATGCGCTCTGTTGCCGCGAAACTGAGTGACAAGGAAATCGACGCCCTGTCACATTATATTGGCGGTCTTCACTGATCCCGACTTCAGTATCGCAAGCAGTAACAAGCGACAAAAGGCAGCTCAGGCTGCCTTTTTTATTCGTCGAGCTTTGTGATTGTCCGTCGTACTCGGGATAGTGCTCTGATTGCTGCCTGTGGATGAAGCAGGCTGTCCATTTCTCAATCGGAACAGGTCTGGTATGATACGCGGCTTGATTTTGAGCGTCGGAACCCAGGAGAAGCTGATGACGGCCTGTACCTTATGCGGTGCATCTGCCTTGCCATATCATGAAGATCGCCGTCGCGGATATCTTCAGTGTCAGGCGTGTCACCTGATTTTTGCCGATCCGGCCTCGCATTTGTCCCCGTCGCAGGAGAAGGCAGTCTACGATCAGCATGAAAACCATGTTGAGGATGAAGGCTACCGTGGTTTTCTGGATCGTCTGGCGACGCCGCTGAAAGCGCGTCTGCCGGAAGGCAGCCTCGACGGGCTGGATTTTGGCTGCGGCCCCGGTCCGGCCCTGGCCGCGATGTTTCGTGAGCAGGGGCACCGGATTGCTGTCTATGATCCTTATTATGCCCCGGACAACAGCGTGCTTGAGCGTCAGTATGACTTTGTCACCTGTACCGAGGCCATTGAACACTTTTATACCCCGGCCCGCGAATGGCAGTTGTTGCTGTCGCTGGTGAAACCGGGAGGCTGGCTGGGACTGATGACCAAACTGGCCACAGATGTCGAGGCATTCAGCCGCTGGCATTATAAAAATGATCCCACCCACGTCAGCTTTTTCAGCCGGGAGACCTTTCGTTTTCTGGCCGAGCGTGATGGCCTGACGGTGGAATTTGTTGGAAACGATGTAATTATGCTGAGGAAAAATCAGTCATGACCCGTAAGAAAAGAAGCCGTAAACCTGGCTCAGAAGGCCCGGCGCAGTACGTAGAAAAAAGTGTCAGCCAGATGGATCTGGATGGCCGTGCCCGTCAGAAAGCCCGCAAGCGCAAAGGGTTGAAGGCCGGCAGCCGTCATTCTGAAGGCGGTGCTGAGTATGGCAGCCGACAGGGTCAGGCCAGAGATCCTCGCCATGGTAGCAAAAAACTGGTGCCGCTGACTGTCGAGCCGAAACCAACCAAACAGGTTCGCCGCATGAATGCTGAGCAGGAACTGGCGATGCTGGAGAATGATCCGCAACTGATGGCGTTGCTGGACCGCCTCGATGCCGGTGAAAAGCTGGGTGCCGGTTTGCAGAAGCAGGTTGATCAGAAACTCGACCGCATCGAGCAACTGATGAAACAGCTGGGTCTGTACGAGGAAGACGTGGCTGCAGATGATGAAATCGCGATCGGTGATACCCGCAGCGAGGAAGATCTGCTGGATGACTTTGAAAATGCCCGTTGGGACGATTTCGATAAGGAGTAAGCCTTGCAGGATCTGAAACTCTGGCTGCTGGTGGCAGGAAGCCTGATTGTACTGGCACTGGCGTCTTATGCCGGTTATCTGTTGTACCAGCTGTATCTGCAGAAGCAGCGTCATCAAGCCTTTATTGCCCGTGCTGAAGCGCAACAGGCAGAGGCGATTGTGCAGCGCAATACCAATATTCTTGAAAGTGTCTATATCATTGCCGAAGCCGGAAAGCAGGAACAATGTGACATGTCGGAAATTGCCATCCGGCTGTATAAGCTGATGACGGTATTGCAGGCTGAGCGCAGCGTGAATTTTTCTGCCCAGTATCCGGCACTTTATGAGCTGTATACCGTGGTGGAAGAGATGCCGCGCGGCGATGAGCGCAAAGCCATGCCGAAACAGGATCGGATGAGGGACGATATGGTGCGGATGAAAGCTGAATCCCGTTTGTTCGACGCCATTCAGCAGGAGTTAGCTCAGATTCTGGCGCAGAAAGCCTGATTGAAAAGCTCGATGATGACCATGAACCCGGTGGATTTATTTGTCCCCGGGTTTTTTTGTATATCGGCCTGATGAATGCGTGCTGTCTTTGTGATCGATCAAAAAGGAGGGCGTTAGCCCGTGTTAGCTTAGCCGATTGACTAATTCGAGCGTCAGTGAGGTAAAGCAGCATGACACAGCCAGCCATGATTTGGGATCAGGCCCTGATTGAAAAGTACAATTATTCCGGTCCGCGCTATACCTCTTATCCGACCGCACTCGAGTTCCAGCCTGACTTCACCGTTGCCGATTTTGAAGCGGCCTGTCAGCGCTATCCCGATCGGCGTTTATCGCTTTACGTCCATATTCCGTTCTGCCACACCCTCTGTTATTACTGCGGTTGTAATAAAGTCATTACCCGTCATGCCCATAAAGCGGATATTTATCTGGCGGCACTGGCGCTGGAAATTCGTCAGCGAGCGGCGCTGTTACAAGGCCGGGAGGTGAGTCAGCTTCATCTCGGCGGCGGAACCCCGACGTTTCTGACGGCTGCGCAGATCACCCGCCTGATGACGATGCTCCGCGAGTCGTTCAACATTCTGCCTGATGCGGAAATCAGTATTGAAGTGGACCCGCGCCGCATGGAACTGACCATGCTGGATCATCTGCGCGCAGAAGGGTTCAACCGTCTCAGCATCGGGGTGCAGGATTTTGATAAAGAAGTTCAGCAACTGGTCAACCGGGAGCAGGACAAGGATTTCATTGAAGCGCTGGTGATCCGTGCCCGTACGCTGGGATTCCGCTCAACTAACCTGGATTTAATTTACGGATTGCCCAAGCAAAATAACGAACGATTTGTCAAAACCCTGGAACAGGTGCTGGCGATGCAGCCGGGCCGGCTGTCGGTGTTTAACTATGCTCACATGCCGTCGCTGTTCGCGGCGCAGCGTAAGATTAAAGATGCGGATTTACCGGCGCCTGCCGAAAAGCTGGCGATGCTGCACAGCACGATTACCACCCTGACGGGGGCCGGTTATCAGTTTATCGGGATGGATCATTTCGCTTTGCCGGATGATGAACTGGCCGTTGCACAGCGCGAAGGCAAGCTGCACCGCAATTTTCAGGGGTACACGACGCAGGGCGACTGCGATCTGCTCGGATTGGGCGTGTCGGCGATTTCCATGATGGGGGACAGTTATGCCCAGAATCAGAAAGAGCTGAAAGCGTATTATGCCGAGATTGAGACCCAGCAGCATGCCTTGTGGAAAGGCGTAAACCTCAATGCGGATGACCTGCTGCGCCGGGAAGTGATTAAAACTCTGATTTGTCAGTTCGAACTCTCAACAACCGACATCGAGCAGCGCTACGGGATCTGCTTTGCAGACTACTTTGCGGAAGATTTGGCGTTGTTACAGACCTTCATTGAGGATGGTCTGGTCACGGTGACGCCGGACCGGATTCAGGTCGCGCCGAAAGGCCGGTTACTGATCCGCAATATTTGCATGTGTTTTGATGTGTATCTGCGCCAGCGTGCCCGTCAGCAACAGTTTTCCCGGGTGATTTAAGTCCCGTTTCCGCTGAGTGATTTATGTATAAAAGAACGCCCCGGACTGGATGCCAGCCGGGGCGTTTTTCATGATGAAGCTATGGGTTTATGATGAAGCGACGGGTTTGAGATTAACGATTCGCAGCCATCTCACGCAGTGCATTTTTCTCGCTGTCAGACAGAAACGCCAGCTCCAGACCGTTGATCTGCGCCTGACGGATTTGATCCTGAGTCAGACCGGCCTGTGGTGCCGCGACTTCGTACTCGTAAGGCAGCTCGATGCCTTCCACAGCCGGGTCGTCGGTGTTCAGACAGGCCAGGATACCGTGATCCAGGAATTGCTTGATCGGGTGTGCGGTCAGGCTGGCGACGGTGCTGGTCTGGATGTTTGAGGTCAGGCACGACTCAATCCCGATCTTGTGCTCGGCCAGATAGTCCATCAGCTTGGCATCTTCGACCGCTTTCACACCGTGGCCAATCCGGACGGCGCCCAGCTCCTGAATGGCTTGCCACATGCTCTCAGGACCTGCGGCTTCACCAGCGTGAACCGTCACCTGAAGACCTGCATCGCGTACTTGCTTGAAGTGACCGACAAACTGATTGCCTGGCTGGCCCAGCTCATCACCGGCCAGATCGACTGCCACCAGATGGTCTTTCTGGGTCAGCAGCGCATCCAGTTCCTGCTGACAGGCTTGGATACCAAAGGTACGGCTCATAATGCCGATCAGATTGGCTTTGATGCCAAAGTCGCGGCAGCCGGCTTTGACGCCGTCAACAACAGCTTCGACCACACCCGCTACCGGCAGATTGTGCTTCATTGCCATGTAGTAAGGCGAGAAACGCAGCTCTGCGTAATCGATCTGTGCGTTCAGTGCGTCTTCAACGTTCTCATACGCAACACGGCGGCAGGCTTCCAGATCGCCCAGTACCGCCACTCCCCAGTCCAGTTTGGACAGGAAAGCAACCAGACTCGGCTCGGCTTCAACGATCTGAACGTGCGGACGCAGTGATTCAAGGTCATTGGCAGGCAGGGTCATGCCAAACTGCTGGCCCAGCTCAAGGATGGTCTGAATACGGATGTTTCCGTCAAGGTGACGGTGCAAATCAGTCAATGGCAGGTGTTTGTGAATCATGATGATGGTATCCCGGAAAAACTGTAGCCTCAGTATAAGCAAAGAACGGAAGACAATCATTACCGGGCTGGGGGAGGATCCGGCCCGATCCGTCAGATCGGGCGAATGTTTACTTCAGGTGTTGAGAAAATCACCAGTATTTCAGGAGCAATCTCTGAAAAAGATCAGTCGTTGGCCATGTTCAGCTCTTTCAGTTTCCGGGTCAGGGTATTACGTCCCCAGCCGAGCAGTTTGGCGGCTTCCTGTTTGTGACCATGGGTAAACTCCAGCGCGGTATCGAGCAGAATGCGCTCAAATTCCGGCATGGCTTCGCCCAGCAGATTCTGATTGCCCTGCTGCAGCGCCTGACGGGCCCAGGTTTGCAGTGACTGGTGCCAGTGCGGCTCGCTGCCGTCGCCTGTGGGCTGGCTTTCTACTGTCGTCAGTTCCGGCGGCAGATCAGAAGGCAGGATCTCATTCCCGCTGGCCATGACCGTCAGCCAGCGACAGGTATTTTCCAACTGACGGACATTGCCCGGCCAGGGCAGGCTGGTGAGCAGGGTTTCGGTATCCGGATGCAGGGTTTTGATTTCCACACCCAGTTCGTCTGATGCCCGTTGCAGGAAATGCCGGGTGAGCTGCGGGATATCCTGACGGCGGTCTTTCAGCGCCGGCAGATGCACCCGGATGACGTTCAGGCGGTGGAACAGATCTTCCCGGAAATCGCCCTTGGCGACCAGACGCTCCAGATTCTGGTGTGTTGCGGCGATGATGCGGACATCCACGTTGATGGGCGAATGACCGCCAACCCGGTAAAACTGACCGTCGGCCAGAACCCGCAGCAGCCGGGTCTGAATATCCAGCGGCATATCGCCGATTTCGTCCAGAAACAGGGTGCCGCCGTTGGCCTGTTCAAAACGGCCCTGACGGATATTGTTGGCACCTGTAAACGCGCCTTTTTCATGGCCGAACAGTTCGGATTCGATCAGATCTTTGGGGATAGCAGCCATGTTGAGCGCGATAAATTCGTTTTCCCGTCTGGGGCTGTGGCGGTGCAGCGCCTGAGCAACCAGCTCTTTACCCGTCCCGGATTCCCCGTTGATCAGAACTGAAATCGACGAGCGGGACAGACGGCCGATGGCACGGAATACTTCCTGCATCGCCGGGGCTTCACCGATGATTTCCGGTGCCCGTTTGGTGATTTCTTCCGGCTGTTGCTGGCGTTTCTGCTCCTGACTGTGCGTGACTGCGCGTTCAACCAGACTGACGGCTTCATCAATATCAAAAGGCTTGGGCAGGTATTCAAACGCCCCTTCCTGATAGGCGTTGACGGCAGCATCCAGATCAGAATGTGCGGTCATGATGATGACCGGCAGGGTCGGGTAGTCGGTATGCAGGTTGCGTAGTAGCGTCAGACCGTCGGTGCCCGGCATCCGGATATCGGAAACCAGCACATCCGGGACGCTGCGCTCGAGTGCCTCCACGACGCTGTCGGCATCGGCGAAGGTTTCACAGCGCAGTCCGGCTGCATTCAGGGTCCGCTCCAGTACCCAGCGTATCGAGCTATCGTCATCGACAACCCAGATTAGTCCTTTGCTCATTGCGTGCCTCCGTTGTGTCCTTTGTTAGCGTACCGGGTCTAAAGGCTGAGGTGCGCCAGCGCCCGGCTGCTTTGTTATTCTGTCGTTTGTATCGGTAAATAAATGGAAAATTTGGTCTGTCCGGGCCAGCTTGAGACTTCAATCTTGCCGTGATGCTGGTCTATCAGATTCTGGGCGATGGACAGCCCCAGCCCGTTCCCGCCTTCGCGCCCGGTGACCATGGGATAAAACAGGGTGTCCTGAATATCTGCCGGAATGCCGGGACCGTTATCAATGATGTCAATTTTGGCCGCAATCCGGTGGCGCTGGCCGTGGATCATCGCCTGATGGGCCGTCCGGGTCTGCAGGATGATGATGCCTTCGCCCGGTTGCTGGCTCAGCGCCTGCGCCGCGTTGCTGACGATGTTGAGAATCGCCTGCTCCAGCTGCTCCGGATCCATACTGAAATCCGGCAGGCTGGGGTCATAGTCGCGCTGGATCTGCAACTGTTGCGCTCGGTGGTCCAGCGACACCAGCTGGCGGACTTTCTCCAGTACCACATGGATATTGCCGACCGTGCGTACGCCCGGCTTTTGCGGACCCAACAACCGGTCGACCAGGTTCCGCAACCGATCGGCCTGCTCAATAATCATCTGGGTGTACTCGGTGTAACTGGGATCGGGCAGGGTCTTCTCCAGCAGCTGTGCCGCGCCGCGCAACCCGCCGAGCGGGTTTTTGATCTCGTGCGCCAGCCCGCGAACCAGCTCCTTGGCCGCCTGCTGCTGAGCATGCTGACTGATTTCCTGACTGATCCGCCGTTGCTGGTCAACCGGCTTGAGTTCAAGCAGGATCAGCACTTCTTTCTGCCAGCTGACCGGGGTGGCGTTAATTTCCAGTGTGTGGTGACGACCGTCGATCACCAGAGTGACTTCACCATCGGTCAGCCCCTGGCCGCTCTGAACCGTGGCCTGGATCAGGCTTAAGTCCAGCGAACTGTGCTGGAGCAGGTCCGGAAACCGGCTGCCCAGCAGGCGTCGCTGGCTGCAGGACATCAGCTGTTCAGCAGCCGGATTGACATAGCGGATCTTCAAAGGCTCATCGAGCAGAATCACCGCAGTGACCAGATTGTTCAGGATCAATGGTGTAAAAGCGGCAGTCACAGTTTCATCCTTGTATTGGTGACCCGTGTTGCCCATGCTGGCGCAAACCGGATCGGTGCATTGCACTATTTTGGTGCATTACAGTGTAGCTCGTCTCTCAGCGCTTGTGCAGCACAATGTCGGTGAGCCCGGTTGTTTTCCGGGCCGATGCCTCTGAACTGGTTTAGCCAGCACAGCGCAGCGCACGGGAGATGGTGACTCGAATAGATAATGCAATAAGCTTGCCGTCTTTTGACAGCAGTCCGGATGCAAGGAAGATGGTCTGGCGGGAGGGGTCGGACAGGTTGCGCCAGTTCCGGGCAACAACGGATGAAGGTCGCAGAAATGCACCATCAGGGCGCACCGGGGCCGATGAACAGACAGAAAAAAGGCCTGCAATTGCAGGCCTTGGTCAGCATTTGAAGTTGCTGCTCTGATTTATACAGAGTAGTACAGGTCGAATTCCAGCGGGTGCGTCGCCATGTTAATGCGCTCAACATCTTTGGATTTCAGCGCGATGTAAGAATCGATGAAATCGTCAGAGAATACGCCACCGGCAGTCAGGAACTCACGGTCCTCATCCAGCGCTTTCAGTGCGATTTCCAGTGACTCTGCAACTTTTGGAATCTCTGCCGCTTCTTCTGCAGGCAGGTCGTACAGGTCTTTATCCATCGCTTCGCCTGGGTGGATCTTGTTCTTGATGCCGTCAAGACCAGCCATCAGCAGACATGCAAACGCCAGGTATGGGTTTGCTGCCGGATCCGGGAAGCGCGCTTCGATACGACGTGCTTTCGGGCTTGGAACCACTGGGATACGGATGGACGCAGAACGGTTACGAGCTGAGTAAGCCAACATAACCGGTGCTTCGAATCCGGGAACCAGACGCTTGTAAGAGTTGGTTGACGGGTTTGCAAAGGCGTTGATGGCACGCGCATGCTTGATGATACCGCCGATGTAGTACAGTGCAGTTTCAGACAGACCGCCGTACTTGTCGCCTGCAAACAGGTTCTGGCCGTCTTTCGCCAGAGACTGGTGAACGTGCATACCTGAACCGTTGTCACCAACCAGTGGCTTCGGCATGAAGGTCGCAGTTTTGCCAAACGCGTGCGCGACGTTGTGCACGACATATTTGTAGATCTGAATTTCGTCTGCTTTTGAAGTCAGGGTGTTGAAACGGGTTGCGATTTCGTTCTGACCAGCAGTCGCAACTTCGTGGTGGTGCGCTTCAACAACCAGGCCCATTTCTTCCATGATCAGACACATGGCAGAACGGATGTCCTGAGATGAGTCAACCGGTGCAACCGGGAAGTAACCGCCTTTCACGCCAGGACGGTGACCTTTGTTACCGCCTTCAACGGTCGAACCTGTGTTCCATGCCGCTTCGATGTCGTCGATCTTGAAGAAAGAACCGGACATGTCGGTCGCGAATTTCACATCGTCAAACAGGAAAAATTCCGGCTCCGGGCCCACCAGGACGGTATCTGCGATGCCAGTGCTGCGCATATATTCTTCAGCACGTTTCGCGATAGAACGCGGGTCACGGTCGTAGCCTTGCATGGTTGCAGGCTCCAGGATGTCACAGCGGATGTTCAGTGTGGCATCTTCGGTGAATGGGTCCAGTACCGCGGTTGATGCGTCCGGCATCATCACCATGTCAGATTCGTTGATGCCCTTCCAGCCAGCGACCGAAGAACCATCAAACATTTTACCGTCTTCAAAGAAGTCAGCGTCGATCTGATGAGCGGGGATAGAGATGTGTTGCTCTTTACCTTTGGTATCGGTAAAGCGTAGGTCAACAAATTTAACTTCGTTTTCCTGGATCAACGCGAGTACGTTTTCTACTGACATCTTAAGTAACCTCCGGTGTTAGATTTGGGCAACTGGCCGCAAAAAAAATATTTGGAAGGGAACAGTCATGTGCTCCGATACCAAGAACTTTGCGAAATCCATGCCAACTTTTTAAAGCCCCAAAATTGCCATCAATACGCCCTGTTATGGCGCTCAGTACAGAAAAACTTGGGCTTCCATGCACTGATATGGTGAAAGTGTGCACCATTGTGGTGCATTGGGTCACTTTCCGACTTGGCTGGCCTGACATGCAAGCCGATCCAAGAGTCAGGCTATATTTAGTTCACATTGGTTAATTGTCAATCACCAACACTACTGATTGCATTCTCTATAAATAGCCAGAGAAAAGAAGATTATCATGCAATCAGTTTAATTTGCTGTTTTTAATGATATTTTTACGTTTAATCCTCATTGTGATGTCGGGCCGGTTCGGCTGCGATGATATAAATCACATAATTGCTGGGTTTTGACGTAAAATCTGGTAGATTATGAGCCGTTTTTTTAATCAGTGGCTGCCTCGTGAAACAGGTGGTCGCAACATCTGAGTGAATGCCAAATCCATGTCTAATCCACAGATCGATAAATTACGTAATATCGCAATCATTGCGCACGTAGACCACGGTAAAACTACCCTGGTAGATAAACTGCTGCAGCAATCAGGTACTTTGGACTCCCGTGGCGGCGTTGAAGAACGCGTGATGGACTCCAACGATATCGAAAAAGAGCGTGGCATTACCATTCTGGCGAAGAACACCGCCATCAACTGGAATGATTACCGCATCAATATCGTGGACACCCCGGGACACGCCGACTTCGGTGGCGAAGTAGAGCGTATTATGTCGATGGTGGATTCCGTACTGCTGATCGTTGATGCCGTGGATGGCCCGATGCCACAGACCCGTTTCGTAACGCAGAAAGCGTTTGCACACGGTCTGAAGCCAATCGTGGTTATCAACAAAATTGACCGTCCGGGTGCGCGTCCTGACTGGGTGATGGATCAGGTCTTTGATCTGTTTGACAATCTGGGTGCGACCGACGAACAGCTGGACTTCCAGGTGGTTTATGCGTCAGCGCTGAACGGCTGGGCTTCTCGTGAAGAAGGCGAGACTGGCGAAAACATGGAACCGCTGTTCCAGGCAATCGTTGACAACGTAGCTCCGCCATCAGTTGACGTAGACGGCCCACTGCAGATGCAAATCTCTCAGCTGGACTACAGCTCTTACGTCGGCGTCATCGGTGTAGCCCGTGTGACCCGTGGTTCTGTGAAACCAAACCAGCAAGTGACCATTATTGGTGCAGACGGCAAAACCCGTAACGGTAAAGTCGGTACTGTCATGGGTTACCTGGGTCTGGAGCGTCACGACATCGAGCGTGCGACTGCCGGTGACATCATCGCGATCACCGGTCTGGGTGAGCTGAAAATCTCTGACACCATCTGTGACGTCAACGCTGTTGAAGCGCTGCCGGCCCTGAGTGTCGATGAGCCAACTGTGACCATGACCTTCCAGGTGAACACCTCTCCGTTTGCCGGTAAAGAAGGTAAGTTCGTGACCTCTCGTAATATTCTGGAGCGTCTGCAGAAAGAGCTGGTCCATAACGTTGCTCTGCGTGTCGAAGAAACTGAAGATCCGGACAAATTCCGCGTATCAGGTCGTGGTGAACTGCACCTGTCGATTCTGATCGAAAACATGCGTCGTGAAGGCTTCGAGCTGGCGGTATCTCGTCCTGAAGTTATCATCAAAGAAGAAAACGGCCAGCTGATGGAACCGTTTGAGACCGTGACCATTGATGTGATGGAAGAGCATCAGGGCGGTATCATGGAGAAAATCGGCCTGCGTAAAGGTGAGCTGAAAGACATGGCACCGGATGGTAAAGGCCGTGTTCGTATGGACTTCGTCATGCCGTCACGTGGTCTGATCGGTTTCCAGACTGAGTTCATGACGCTGACTTCTGGTTCTGGCCTGATTTACCATACGTTCGATCATTACGGTCCGCACAAAGGCGGCGAGATTGGTCAGCGTATCAACGGCGTGCTGATTGCAAACGCCGCGGGTAAAGCACTGACGAACGCCCTGTTCAACCTGCAGGAGCGTGGTCGTCTGTTCATCGGTCACGGTGTGGAAGTTTACGAAGGGATGGTGATCGGTATTCACAGCCGTGACAATGACCTGACGGTGAACGCCCTGAAAGGCAAGCAGCTGACGAACGTCCGTGCATCCGGTACCGATGATGCGCAGGTGCTGACTACGCCAATTAAGTACACCCTGGAACAGGCACTGGAATTCATCGATGACGATGAGCTGGTGGAAGTGACGCCTGAAAGCATCCGTATCCGTAAGAAACTACTGACGGAAACCGATCGTAAGCGTGCAAGCCGCGGTGCGAAGTAAGATTTGATGTGGTGCGCCAGTGAACTTGGCGCACATGAAAAAAATCCCCCGTCCGGTCTGTCCGGCGGGGGATTTTTTTATCAGTTGTGACCGGGATTAACTGTTGTGATTCAACTGGGCGACAAAGCGTTCCGACTCACTGATTGCCGTTCGCATATCGTTGATGGCGCGCTGGATATCGCGTTCCAGTGAACGGAATTCGCCCTGAAGGGAGCCGATGGCCGCTGCGTTCAGGTTATGTTTCAGGTAAAGGCTGTTGTCACGCAGTGTATTGAGGACCGGCTTCATTTTCGCTTCCGCCCGATGCATGGCTGCCAGCATTTTCTGGTAGGACGCCCGGGTTGCTTTCAGTTTTTTCTCGCTGTCACGGCGCAGGGTCGCGCTGGAATACAGGCTCAGCTCTTCCTGCCACTCTTCAAACAGGGCATCGGCGACATCTTCGATTGCAGCAATCCGGTCACTGACTTTGTCAGTTGCATCGGCGCTGGCTTCGTACTGAGCGTTCACACGTTCATAAGTGGCTTCCAGTTCTCCGCCATTGAAGTTGGTGAGTGACTGCAAAGCTTCCAGAGCTGAAGTAAACTGCTCCTGAGCATCCTGTTGTGCTTCGGTGGCGTCTTCCACCCGGTCGACCATGATGTCGCGTTTATGTACACCCACGGATTCCATGGCTGAATAATAGGCGCTCTGACAGCCGGACAACAGGGTCAGACTCAGCAGCAGAACAAAAGCATATCGCATTGGGGGGCTCCTGACTGGCGACAGGGTTAGTTGTGATTCTTTCCCGGACGCACTATGTTGTTGATATACCCAAACAACCTGACGGCGGCATTGGTGCCTCCGGCTATTTTTCGACGCAAGATGCTGATTTAGAAAAGGGTTGTTTGATTCAATGAACGAATGAAAGCAAAGATTCAATCAATATGCCAGATAAAAAAATCATGCGACGCCCGGGTTTGCGCCAGACGCTCACAGTCCTGTGGCATTTTGTGCAGTATTTGCACCGCCGTATCGGCCACGACCGCCTGACGGTCATTGCCGGATCCATGGCCTATGTGACCTTGTTGTCATTGGTGCCACTGATCACTGTGGTGCTGTCGGCACTGTCGAGCTTTCCCGTGTTTGCTCCGCTGGGCGAGCAATTACAGGGCTTTGTGTTTGAAAATTTCGTCCCCACAGCCGGGGATGTGGTGCGCAACTATCTGAACCAGTTTGTAGCCAACGCTGGAAAGATGACGGCGGTGGGGATCGGTGCCCTTTTTGTAGTCGCCATTTTGCTGATCTCTGCCATCGATAAGTCGCTGAACTTCATCTTTCGGGTTCGCCAGCACCGCCGCATGGTGATTTCGTTTTCGATTTACTGGATGGTCCTGACGCTGGGCCCGATTCTGGTTGGCTCCAGTCTGGCAATCAGCTCATATCTGGGCTCTTTGAATATCATGGGGAGTGAAACCGCTAGCGGGCTGTTGCGACAGCTGCTGCGCGGACTGCCGGTGCTGATGTCAACGCTGGCGTTTCTGGGGCTCTATCTGCTGGTGCCTAACACCAAAGTCCGATTGCGCAATGCCCTGATTGGTGCTCTGATCGCAAGTGCCTTGTTCGAGCTGAGCAAAAAGGGCTTTGCCCTCTATATCACCAATTTTCCGTCCTATCAGGTGATCTACGGTGCACTGGCCGTGGTGCCGATTCTGTTCGTTTGGGTGTACCTGTGCTGGTGCATTGTGTTGCTGGGCGCCGAAATTACCGCCAGCCTCTGCGAAGAGCAGCACTGGATGAAGCGGGGGCATGCAACACCATTGCCGCAGGGTGGGGAGGAGAAAAGTGCGCCTCATTTGACGTCAGTAGACAAAGGGCCGGACAAAACCGACAATTCCTCCTCTGAACTTTGAAAGCTGTAGGGGAAACAGAATGATTGCGCTTATACAACGGGTCAGCGAAGCCAGTGTGACGGTCGATGGGATGGTGACCGGGGCTATTGGTCAGGGGCTGCTGGTATTACTCGGTGTCGAAAAAGGGGATGATGAAGCCAAGGCCCGTCGTCTGCGTGATAAGGTACTGGGCTATCGGGTGTTTGAAGATGAAGCCGGCAAAATGAACCTGAATGTGCAACAGGCCGGCGGCAGCGTGCTGGTGGTGTCGCAGTTTACCCTTGCGGCGGATACCAACAGCGGGATGCGTCCGAGTTTCTCAGCCGGGGCGAATCCGGCAGATGCAGAGCGCTTATATGAATATTTTGTTCAGGCCTGCCAGGAGAAAGAGATCCGCACCGAAACCGGGCGTTTTGCGGCCGATATGAAGGTCGCACTTCTGAATGATGGTCCTGTCACTTTCTGGTTACAGTGCTAGCCTGCACAAATGCGCTCGGTTTGTGAGTCAGCCGCGATGCACTCAGAACACATCGGGTGTACCGCGCAAATGGATTTGAATGATTGGAGAAAGATGGAATGTTTCGACTGATCACACCGCAATCTGACGCGGAACTTGATCGCTATTTCGATTTTCGCTGGCAGATGCTGCGACAGCCCTGGCACATGCCTGTCGGCTCAGAGCGCGATGCATATGACGCCCTCAGCTTCCATCGCATGATTGTAGATGATGACGGCCAGCCGGTGGCGATTGGCCGGTTGTATATGACCCCGGAGAACGACGGTCAGATCCGCTATATGGCCGTCCACCCCAATTACCGTAATAAAGGGATGGGGGGACTACTGTTGATGGCACTGGAGTCACTGGCCCGGCAGGAAGGTGCCAAACGCCTGGTTTGTAATGCCCGTGAGGAAGCGATTCGCTTTTATCAGATGAACGGCTTTGCCAATCAGGGAGAGCTGAGCGAAGAGCGTGGGCCGGTCCGTCATCAGCAGATGCTGAAATATCTCGACCCGCTGACCGAGGTGGTACGCCATCCGGACTGGTGTCAGGAGCTGCAGGATGTCTGGCAGTCACAGATCCCGATCAGTGACAAGATGGGCGTGAAGATCAGCCAGTACACCGGGTATCGTTTCGAGGTCAGTGCTCTGCTGAATGCCAATCTCAACCCGAGGGCGACCATGTTCGCCGGCAGTATCTTTACCATGGCGACACTGGCAGGCTGGGGTTTTCTCTGGATGCTGCTGAGAGAACGTCAGCTCAAGGCCGACATCATGTTGGTCGACAGCCGGATCCGCTATTCAGCCCCGGTAAAATCCAGACCGCGGGCGGTGACCGGAGTCGAAACCCTGACCGGCGATCTGGACCGCATCGCCAACGGCCGCAAAGGCCGTATGGTGGTCGAAGTCCAGGTGTTCAGTGATGAAACTCTGGCCGCGACTTTTACCGGGACCTATATGCTTTTCCGCTCACAGGATGACGACACGCGGGTCTCCTGCTGATGACTGTGCCAGCGTTTGGTGAGCTGCTGGCAGCCATCGCTGGCCTGTAACTCAACGGTACTGTCTGCCGGTGCTGCCAGATCCCAAGCGCCCTGCAATTCAGCATGCAGCTGCGGTCCCTGTAATGCCAGGGGCTGGAGAGTGATCCGGCCGCGATCGGCTTGTATCATCAGCGGACTCAGGGTTACGGGCATCAGCGATTCGCTGGTGTCAGTACCGGGCTGGAAGCCTGCCGGTTTATCACCGGCTTGCCAGCGCGCCATCAAAGTGCTTTCTTGCTGGGTCAGCGACAGCTGACGGAATTTGGCTTCCAGCTGACCATGGAGGCTGTAGGCCAATCCGCGCTGGAACTGTCCCAGACCGCTGGCTTGCGTCTGAATATCCATGGCGCCGTGCAGCGGGAGCGGCAGGCCCAGCCATTGGCTGAGCATCTGCGGCGGCAGACTGTCACCGGAGAGCTTGAGCTGCCACGGCCAGCCAGCTTCGCCGAGCTGTATCTCACCTTTACCCTCCAGCAAACCCGCTTCAATCGGCAGTGTCAGTCGGGTCAGTTGCCAGTGGCCAGCCTGACTGCTCATGGTCAGCAAGGGGTCCCGGATTGTGATTTGGCGGATATTGGTAAAACCGGCACCTGCCGCAAACTCGCCCTGCCAGAGACCGGGCTGCCCTTCATGCAAGAGCACCATACCCGTCCCCTCCAGGTTGATATCGCTGAACTGAAAGGGCAGCGGTGCATATGTTCCGGTGATCTGGCTGTAACCGACGGACAACTGATCGACGGTCAGTTCATTCAGCTGATGCCACCAGGAATCGACCTGCTGTTGCAGCGGATTCTGCGGTTCCGCATGCCCCATGAGCCAGGCCTGAATAGCCTCTGGCATGATCCAGCGAATCCCTTTCAGTTCCAGCTGGTGCAGCAGCAGGGCATCCGGTGTCAGCGTCGCCTCGGTTCGCAGGTAACCTTCCAGTAAACGTGCCGAGAACCCCTTGAGGCTGATTTGTCCCGGCGTGAGGTGTAACTCGGTTAACGGATTTTCCAGCAGCAGATCGTGCCAGCGCAGGGTTTCAGCCCCCAGTGACAGCCGGGCGTCTTTTTGTTGCCAGACTTCTCCCGGCCACTGCCAGTTCTCCAGCGCCAGACTGGCGTGATTGATGCTGTAATGATTGTGCTCCAGACTGCCGTCGAGGATATCCAGCCGGCGTATTTCAACGCTGAGAGCCTTCTGGCGGGCTTCTGTGGCCAGACTCATCAGGGGCTCAAGCGGAAAATGTTCGTCCACCTGCAGTCCGCTGGCCGTCAGCTGGTGGACAATCAGGTGGTGTGTGTCGGTGTCGAATTCAGCCTGGCCGTTGAAATCGGCGTTCTGCCAGTGGAAAGACAGACCGTAGAACGTCCAGCCTTTTGGAGAGTGCTCGCCATCGAGCAGCAACTTGTCCAGAGTCTGCTGCTGCCAGAGCATCTGGTCTGCGGTCAGTTGAAAATCGCCGCTGAAGTCTCCCCAGGGTGACTGACTGTTACGCCAGTTATCTAACTGCAGCCGGGCATTTTCCAGACGGAGTTCGGGCAGGTTTAGGTTCAGGTTCGTCAGGGCCAGACGCTGCGTGTTGATGGTGCCGCTTTCCAGCTGCAAATCCGGGAGGTTATCCACGGTGAGTCCCTGGATTAGCAGGCTGTCAAAATGCCAGCCTTCGCTGAACAGTGATTTTGGGGACAACCAGAGGTCAATTCGTTCGGCCGTTTGTTCTGAATGGCCCTGTTGTTGCCAGCGGGGCTGGATCAGTCGCAGGTGACGGGGGTTGTCTTGCAGGGAATACTGCACATCTGTGACCTGGAAATTCGTGTCGCTCAGATGATGGATCAGAGTATTGACCAGAAAAGCGCTGTGACGGGTATGCAGCAGTATGATTGCAATGCTCACTGTCATCAGCAGCAGAATGATCAGGCTAGCCAGAATTTTTGCGATAAAACGCATGCCGAACTCCATATCAGCCGCCCAACCACGTTTAGGCCGCTGCCGGGCAATCGGGCGGTGATGAAATTCCTGAGAAAACTGCATGGTAAGGTCGGTATCAAAAGAGTGACGGAAATGCGACATCTTGGCAAGGAATGCGGCTGGTTTTTGCTGGTTATTTAGCTTTTCATGAAGAAGTTCAGCTGAGTGTGTGATTGCTTCAGAGACAAAAAAGCCCTGCTGTGCAGGGCTTGTTCAGTTTGATGATTTATCAGTCGAGCTGAGGGCCGGCAGCAACCAGGGCAGCACCCTGTTCGTTGTCGGTGTATTTCTCGAAGTTGTTGATGAAACGCTGTGCCAGATCGTGGGCTTTTGCTTCCCACTCGGCCGCGTTGGCATAAGTATCGCGCGGATCCAGAATGTCCGGGTTGACGCCCGGCAGGGCTGTCGGCACGGTCAGGTTGAAAATTGGTACCTGCTTGGTGTCGGCAGCTTCAATGGAACCGTCCAGAATTGCGTCAATGATGGCGCGGGTATCCTGGATAGAAATACGTTTCCCGGTGCCGTTCCAGCCCGTGTTGACCAGATAAGCTTCTGCACCGGCTGCTTCCATGCGCTTGACCAGCACTTCCGCGTACTGCGTCGGGTGCAGGCTCAGGAAGGCATTCCCGAAGCAGGCAGAGAAGGTTGGTGTTGGTTCGGTAATACCACGCTCTGTACCGGCCAGTTTGGCTGTGAAGCCGGACAGGAAGTGATATTTGGTCTGCTCAGGTGTCAGTTTGGACACCGGTGGCAGAACACCGAAAGCATCAGCAGAGAGGAAGATCACTTTGTTGGCATGACCGCCGCGGGAGACGGGCTTCACGATGTTCTCGATGTGGTACAGCGGGTAAGAGACGCGGGTGTTTTCAGTTTTGGAGCCGTCATCAAAGTCAATCGTGCCGTCCGGACGGACCGTCACGTTTTCCAGCAGGGCGTCGCGACGTATGGCGTTGAAGATATCCGGCTCTGCCTCTTTGGACAGCTTGATGGTTTTGGCGTAGCAGCCCCCTTCGAAGTTGAACACGCCGTTGTCGTCCCAGCCGTGCTCGTCATCCCCGATCAGCTTACGTTTCGGATCAGTCGACAGGGTGGTTTTCCCGGTTCCGGATAATCCGAAGAAGACAGCAACATCTCCGTTCTCTCCCTGGTTGGCAGAGCAGTGCATGGAGGCGATGCCCTGAAGCGGCAGGAAGTAGTTCATCATGGAGAACATACCTTTCTTCATCTCGCCGCCGTACCAGGTGCCGCCGATCAGCTGTACACGCTCAGTCAGGTTGAACACGGTGAAGTTTTCCGAGTTCATGCCGTGCTGTTGCCATTGGTCATTGGTGCACTTCGCGCCGTTCATTACAACGAAGTCAGGCTTGAAGGTCGCCAGCTCTGCTTCACTCGGGCGGATAAACATGTTTTTCACGAAGTGGGCCTGCCAGGCAACTTCGGTGATCACACGAATGCACAGGCGGGTGTCCGGGTTGGCACCACAGTAACCATCGACGACAAACAAACGTTTGCCTGACAATTGGTTGGCAACCAGTGTTTTCAAATCCTGCCAGACTTCCTGGGTCATCGGTTTGTTATCGTTATTGCCTTGATCTGACCACCACAGGGTGTCGCGGGTGGTGTCATCTTTGACAATGTATTTGTCCTTCGGGGAGCGGCCGGTGAAGATACCGGTATCGACTGCAACAGCGCCCAGTTCAGTCACTACGCCTTTTTCATAGCCTTCCAGTTCAGGCTTGGTTTCTTCAGCAAAAAGGACTTCGTAGCTCGGATTACGAAGGACTTCTTTCACGTTTTGGATACCGTACTGGCTTAAATCCAGTGTTTGGTTAACCTTTTGTTCCTCGGCGTGCACGACTGTCATCGGTGGCTCCTTGGGGGTAAGAGGGGTTATTGGCTGTCTTTTTTTACCCTGAAGTCAGGGAGGTAACTTTTATAGTAACCACATACAAAATATGGGAATTGGCTAGTGTTTTTATCTGTACCTAAACTAATTTTACCCTCTCAGGTAAGGGTTGTACCAGCGGTAAGCGATTAATATTACTTGCCAATTAAGGCGGGTGAAGCTGTATTTCCTTTTCAGAAAACAGCAGGAAAGTGTGCCGGAGTTAAAAAAAAAGCCAGCACGGTGCTGGCTTTTGTAATTTAATTTCAGTGTTAATAATTTCTGAAAATTAATGAAGCTGTGAATCGTCGCCTTCAGAACCGGTTTCGAACAGGCTGGCTACGTCAATGCTGTCAAAGTCATAGCTGGTACCGCAGTAATCACAGTGCAAAGACAACTTGCCCTCTTCCTGCAAAATACGTTCAATCTCGGCACGATCCAGAAGTTTGATGGCGCCTGCGCTGCGTTCACGGGAGCAGCCGCAGTGGAAAGCGACCGGTTGCGGTTCAAACAGCTTCACTTTCTCCTGATGGTACAGGCGGAACAGTACATCTTCAGCTGCCAGTCCGAACAGTTCATCATTTTTCACCGTTTCGGTCAGCTGCTCCAGATGTTCGAAATCGCTGGCATCGCCTTTACCGTCCGGCAGGATTTGCAGCAACATTCCCGCGGCTTTTTTCTGGCCTTCCAGCTCGCCGGTACGCAGCCAGATTCGGGTCGCAAGCTGCTCTGAATTCGCAAAATAGCTTTCCAGACAAGCTGCCAGGTTGTCGCCTTCCAGGCCAACAACGCCCTGGTAACGCTCACCCTGATCCGGCGTAATGGTGATCACCATGTGGCCTTTGCCCATCAGGTCGTGAATATTGCCGTTGGCAGGGATGTTGCCATCCCAGCGGGCTACACCGCGCATCTGCTGGTTGTGATCACCGTTAATCACCGCCAGTTTCACCGGACCGTCACCCTGGAGTTGCACAGTAACGGAGCCTTCGAATTTCAGGGTTGCCGTCAGCAGGCTGGTGGCAACCAGCAGTTCACCCAGTAAGGTCTGCAGCGGCGCCGGGTAGTCTTTACTATTAATAATATGCTGATAAGTGTCGTTCAGTTGTACGAGTTCACCGCGTACAGAGACATCGTCGAACAGGTAACGGTAGAGATTATCGCTGGTCATGATTTGGTTTTCTCCGGCAGTCACTGTTAGTGATTGCTTTTAAACTTAAGTATATCGCGCCGCTGCTTTTTATCCGGACGCTTCTCCGGGTGCGGGTTGTTGTGTGCGTTGAGTTTACGCATCTGAGCCTGCTTCTCGCGCTGGGCAAGGCTGGCTTCGGTTTCCTGATACAGCGTTTGGGCTTCGGGGGCACCCCGACGGGTACCGGACACGATGAGGATAGTGACTGTTTTTTCCTCATTGCCCTGCCGCAGTTTGATTTCGGCGCCGACTTCGACAAGTTTGCTGGGCTTGGAGCGCTGACCGTTATAGTGAACTTTACCGCCGTCGATCATATTGCGTGCGATCGAGCGAGTTTTATAGAAACGGGCAGCCCACAGCCACTTGTCTAACCGCACATCAGGTGCATCGGATTCGGAAATTTGCCGACTCATTTTCTGGCTCCTTACCCAAATGGGCGCTAAAAATATCACATCGGAAAAGCTGCGTCAGCTTTACTAAATGGTGATGCCAGATCGCAAATTCAACAATGAATGGGAATTTGCTCACACGAAACGGCATTCTTATTGAATGAGTTATGTTTTTTCATTGATTGGGTTTGCTATATTAACCTGTCATGCAACAAGATGAGCTTTCATGGGTATGCAAAAAATTGCAGCTTTTAACAGGAACCTAAGCAAAGACTTGCTTGTCATAATATTGATTACACAGAGTCACGAGGCAGAAACAGTCAATGGATGTAGCTAGGGTAACAATGCAGTGGCGTCAGGCAGTTGCGGGTAAACGGATGCCTTCCATGCAGACCCTGACCCGGATCGTGACCTGGTGGCTGGTGATTGTGCTGGCCTGGGTGTTGGGACGCCTGCTGTGGTCCTTTTTGCAGCCGGTAGAAACCCCTCCAACCTGGCAGGCGCCATTGGTCACGGCCACCGGGAGCAAGCAGGAAGGATTCCAGATCTCAGATATCACCAGTATGGAGCTGTTTGGCCGGTACCGGGCGGATACCCCGAAAGTAACCCCGCAGAAACCAGTCAAACAGGACGCGCCGGAAACCAAGCTGAATCTGACACTGGTTGGGGTGGTCGCAAGCGACGATCCCGGCACCAGCCTGGCGGTGATTACGAACCGGGGCAAACAGAATACTTACGGTCTGAATGAAGCGATTGACGGGACACGTGCCACCTTGCAGGCCGTCTTTGTTGACCGGGTGATTATCCGCAACAACGGCCGGGATGAAACCCTGATGCTGGACGGCGTAAAGTTTGGCCAGAGTGCGTCACGTTCAACCCCGCCACCGCCGGCTACAAGAGCTGCACCTGAGCCTGCGCAGGGCGGGGCGGATGAGCTGGCGCAGATTAAGCAGGAAATTCTGGAGAAACCGCAGAATCTTTTTTCTTACATTCGGCTTTCACAGGTGAAGCAGGATGGAAATTTGCTCGGCTATCGGGTCAATCCGGGGAAAAACCGGGTGCTGTTTGATGCCGTTGGTTTACAGCCGGATGATCTGGCGGTCAGCCTGAATGGCAACGATTTGAAAGACGAGGCTGTGATGGCACGGCTGTGGACCGAACTGTCTTCGGCCACGGAGCTCACGCTGACCGTTGAGCGCGATGGCCAGTTACATGACATATATATTGAGCTGCAATAGCAGCCTGAACACATTGCGTACACACGCAGGAGTTAGTTGTGAAAAAATGGATGGGTAAGGGCACCCTATGGCTGGCGGCCAGCCTGCTATCGGCTCCTCTGATGGCGAGCGAATTCAGCGCCAGTTTTAAAGGAACTGATATTCAAGAGTTTATTAATATTGTCGGACGGAACCTGCAAAAGACAATTATCGTAGACCCATCTGTCAGGGGACAGGTGAATGTACGCAGTTACGATTTGTTAAATGATGAGCAGTACTATCAGTTTTTCCTGAATGTGCTGGAAGTATATGGGTTTGCTGTCGTCGAGATGGACAACGGTGTACTCAAGGTGATTCGTGACAAAGACGCAAAAACTTCTTCAATCCCCGTGGTCGACAGCAAAACACAGGCTCAGGGCGACGAAGTCGTGACCAGGGTTGTGGCGGTACGTAACGTGTCGGTGCGGGAACTCTCTCCTTTGCTGCGTCAGCTCAACGATAATGCCGGTGCTGGTAACGTCGTGCACTACGATCCGGCAAACATCATTATGATCACCGGTCGTGCGGCCGTTGTGAATCGTCTGGCCGAGATCATCGAGCGGGTTGACCGCGCCGGCGATAAAGAAATCGACGTGGTGGAGCTGAATAATGCCTCCGCGGCGGAGATGGTCCGGATTGTCGATGCATTGAATAAATCAGCCGATGCCAAGTCCACACCTGAATTCCTGCAACCGAAGCTGGTGGCGGATGAACGAACTAACGCCGTGTTGCTGTCTGGTGACCCGAAGGTACGTGAACGCCTGAAACGTCTGATCCGTCAGCTGGATAAAGAGATGGCGAGCGCCGGGAACAACCGGGTTATTTATCTGAAATACGCCAATGCTGAAGATTTGGTGGACGTGCTGAAAGGGGTTTCGGATAACCTGCAGGCTGAAAAGCAGGGAAATGCGAAGACAACCAACACGAAAAATGAAGTGATGATCGCTGCCCACGCCGATACCAACGCCCTGATCCTGACGGCACCGCCTGATATCATGCGCGCGATGGAAAACATCATTGCTCAGCTGGATATCCGCCGTGCACAGGTGCTGATTGAAGCCATGATCGTTGAGCTTTCCGAAGGTGCCGGGATTAACCTCGGGATTCAGTACGGCTCAAAAGAAAATGGTGTTGTGCAGTTTGGCAACTCCAACGTGCCGATTGGTCAGTACCTGATTGGTCTGGAAGAAGCCAAGGACACAACTACAACTGAGCAGCGTTTTGACAACAATAACAATCTGGTGGATGTCGAAGTGACCGAAAGCGGTGACTTTACGACGTTGGGTCAGGTGTTGTCTGGTGCCAACGGCGCGGTGCTGGGGCTGATCATGGGTGACTGGACTATGCTGGTGAACGCCGTTGCCACGGATCGTGAATCGAATATTCTGTCTTCGCCAAGTATTACCGTGATGGATAACGGTGAAGCTTCGTTCATCGTCGGTGAAGAAGTGCCGGTGGTGACGGGTTCGACTGCCAGTTCCAATAACGATAACCCATTCCAGACCGTTGAGCGGAAAGAAGTGGGTATCAAGCTGAAAGTAACTCCGCAGATTAACGAAGGTGACTCAGTTCAGCTGAAAATTGAGCAGGAAGTATCCAATGTCCTGGGTGCAAACGGTGCGGTCGACGTTCGCTTCTCCAAGCGTCAGCTGACAACGTCCGTCTTGATTCAGGACGGTCAGATGATTGCACTGGGCGGCCTGATTCAGGACCAGTCGAACGAGAACGAATCGAAAATTCCGCTGCTGGGGGATATCCCGATTCTGGGCCATCTGTTTAAGTCCAACAATACCAGTAAGGGCCGCACAAACCTGATGGTCTTTATTAAACCGACCATTATTCGTGATGGGGTGACGGCTGATGGGATCACCCAGCGCAAGTACAACTACATCCGTGCCGAGCAGCTGTACAAAGCGGATGAAGGTCTGCGCCTGATGCCAAACAGCAAGTCGCCTGTGTTGCCGAAATATGGTGATGATATTGCGCTGCCGCCTGAAGTACGGGCCTTTGTCTCCCGTCTGGAGGAGCAATAATGAACGACGTGCACCCGACTGAACTGGTGCAGTTCCGTTTACCGTTCTCATTTGCCAAGCGTCATCAGGTGGTACTGGAGGCAGGCGAGCAGGGCCGGGTGCTTTATCATGGCAGCCCGCTGAAAGCCGTGGTCCTGGCGGAAGTCCGCCGGGTTTGCGGTAGCAGTTTTCATGTTGAGCAATTGACACCTGAAGCTTTCGAATTGCGCCTGACAGAAGCTTATCAGCGTGATTCGTCGGAAGCCCGCCAATTGATGGAAGATCTCGGCTCCGATAGCGATGACTTTTTCTCGCTGGCTGAAGAGTTGCCTCAGACGGAAGATTTGCTTGAATCTGAAGACGATGCGCCGATCATCAAATTGATCAACGCGATGCTGGCAGAGGCTATCAAGGAAGGTGCGTCCGATATTCATATTGAAACGTTTGAAAAGGCTTTGTCGATTCGTTTCCGGGTCGATGGCGTGCTTCGAGAAGTGTTAAACCCGAGTCGTAAACTTTCACCGTTGCTGGTGTCTCGTATCAAGGTTATGGCACGACTGGATATTGCTGAGAAGCGGGTCCCGCAGGACGGCCGGATTTCACTTCGCATCGGTGGCCGTGCCGTCGATGTGCGGGTGTCGACCATGCCTTCCTCTCACGGTGAGCGAGTAGTGCTGCGTTTGCTGGATAAAAACGCAACCCGGCTGGATCTGCACAGCCTGGGGATGACTCCCCGGATTCATGAGAGTTTCCAATACATCATTCAGCGTCCGCACGGTATTATTCTGGTGACCGGTCCGACGGGTTCCGGTAAGTCAACGACGTTGTATGCGGGCCTGCAGGAGCTGAACAGCTCAGAGCGGAATATTCTGACAGTTGAAGACCCGATTGAATTTGATATTGACGGGATTGGCCAGACACAGGTCAATACCAAAGTGGACATGACCTTTGCCCGCGGCCTGCGTGCAATTCTGCGTCAGGACCCGGATGTGGTGATGGTTGGTGAGATCCGTGACCTTGAAACTGCCTCAATTGCAGTTCAGGCGTCCCTGACCGGTCACATGGTGATGTCAACGCTGCACACCAATACGGCAGTCGGTGCGATTACCCGTTTGCGTGACATGGGCATTGAGCCTTTCCTGGTTTCGTCTTCTCTGTTGGGGGTACTGGCACAGCGTCTGGTGCGGACCCTCTGTAAGGAATGCCGGAAGCCTTATCTGGCAGATAATGAGCAGAAGAAACTTTTTGGTCTGCCTGAGTATGAATCCCTGACTCTCTATCATCCTGTCGGCTGCGAGCATTGTAACAACAAAGGCTACCGGGGCCGGACTGGTATTCATGAACTGTTGCTGGTCGATGAACAGGTACAGGAACTGATCCATGCCGAAGCCGGTGAGCAGGCCATTGAGAAGGTGGTCCGCCAGCATACGCCGAGTATCCGTGATGACGGACTTGCGAAAGTTCGCTTGGGGATCACGACGCTGGAAGAAGTGATGCGGGTCACCAGGGAGGGATAATGGCAGCGTTTGAATATAAAGCGCTGGATGCCAAAGGGCGCCAGAAAAAAGGGGTCATGGAGGCGGATACGGCGCGCCAGATCCGTCAGCAACTGCGGGAGCAGGGGCTGATCCCGGTTGAAGTCAGCCAGAGCCATGAAAGAGAAAAACGCAAAGCGGGCGGTCGTCTGGTGCTGCGCCGCGGCATCAGTACCAATGAATTGTCTTTGCTGACCCGGCAGCTGGCTACGCTGGTTCAGGCCGGAATGCCGCTGGAAGAGTGTCTGCGAGCCGTTGCCGAGCAGAGTGAAAAAGTCCGCCTCAAGAACATGATACTGGCCGTACGTTCCCGGGTTGTAGAAGGTTACACCCTGTCCGACAGTATGGCGGAATTCCCTCATATTTTTGATCAGCTGTTCCGTGCCATGGTGGCGGCCGGTGAAAAATCCGGCCACCTGGATACCGTGCTGAACCGGCTGGCTGATTACACGGAAAATCGCCAGAAAATGCGCAGTAAGCTGCAGCAGGCGATGATCTATCCCACCATGCTGACGCTGGTGGCCGTTTCCGTGGTTGCTTTCCTGCTGGCAACGGTTGTTCCAAAAATTGTCGATCAATTTGTTCATATGGGCCAGGAACTGCCGCAGATCACTCAGGTGTTGCTGGCGGCCAGTAACTTTGTCCAGCACTGGGGATTGCTCGTCGTTCTGGCGATCCTGGCACTGATTATGGGAGTCCGGATGGCACTGCGCCGTCCTGATCTGCGTTTAAAGTGGGACCAGCGTATGATGAAGGTGCCGGTGATCGGTAAGGTTGCCCGGGGGCTGAATACCTCGCGCTTTGCCCGGACACTGTCAATTTGTACCTCGAGCGCCATTCCGTTGCTGGATGGGATGAAGGTGGCGGCTCAGGTCATGACCAATACCTGGGTAAACCAGCAAATCCTCGAAGCAGCAGATAAAGTGCGTGAAGGGGCCAGTCTGCGGGTCTCGCTTGAGCAGACAAAACTGTTTCCGCCCATGATGCTGCACATGATTGCCAGTGGCGAGCGCAGTGGTGAGCTGGAGCAGATGCTGACCCGGGCAGCAGATAATCAGGACCGGGACTTTGAGTCACTGGTCAATATGGCACTGGGGGTGTTTGAACCCCTGCTGATAGTAGTGATGGCCGGGATAGTAATGTTTATTGTCATTGCTACCCTGATGCCAATTATTGCCCTGAACAATATGGTGGGCATGTAGTTTTTCCTTTTGGAGGTTTTTGCAATGCAACGTCAACAACGTGGTTTTACCCTGCTGGAAGTCATGGTGGTTATCGTGATTCTCGGTGTTCTGGCCAGTCTGGTCGTGCCGAACTTGCTGGGTAACAAAGAGAAGGCGGATCAGCAGAAAGTGGTGACCGATATCGGTGCACTGGAGCAGGCGCTGGACATGTACAAACTGGACAACAGTGTGTACCCGAGCACGGATCAGGGACTGGCTGCGCTGGTTACGGCTCCGTCATCCACGCCGGAGCCGCGTAACTACCGTACCGGTGGCTATATCAAGCGTCTGCCGAAAGACCCTTGGGGTAATGATTACCAGTATGTGATGCCTGGCGAAAATGGCCCGGTCGATGTGTTCAGCCTGGGTGCTGATGGTCAGGAAGGCGGTGAAGGTGTGAATACCGATATCGGCAACTGGAATATGCTGGACTACCGTTAATTTCCGATATGTATCGAAAGGCTGCTGGTTTTACCCTGATCGAACTGCTACTGGTGCTGGTGCTGCTGGCAACCAGCGCCGTAGCCGTTATTTTCACCCTGCCTGCCCCGAAAGACGATGCGCTGAAAGAAGAGGCGCATCGCTTTCAGTATCTGGTGCAGCTGTTGGGGGAGGATGCGATGCTCAACGGGCGTGATTATGGTGTCCGGGTTGACCGACAGGGCTATCGCTTTTTTGAGCTGGCGCCGGATGGCTGGCAGCCGTTGAAAGACTCCCGTTACTTTACGGAAGTAACGCTGCCGGACACATTGGGAATGGAGGTCAAAATCGGCAGTAATGCCTGGCAGGACGATGACCGTCTGTTTGAGCCGGGGACATTGTTTGATGAAGACCTGTTCGCGGAGGAAAAGGAGAAGCAGGCCCGGCCACCGCAAATTATTGTCATGGCCAGTGGTGAGTATACTCCGTTTACCGTGACCTTTGATGCCAGCGGAGAAAGTGATGTCTGGCGGGTTGAAGCCGATGAAGTGGGACAGCTGCACTTGCTGGCTCCGGGCGAAACCCGCGAGGGGAAGAAACCATGAAAGATGGCCTGACGAAATTCACGCAAACCGGATTTACCTTGCTGGAAGTTCTGGTAGCGCTGGCCATTTTTGCCACCGCTGCCCTCAGTGTTATGAAGGCTGTTGGTCAGCACATCAACACCGTGGGTTATCTGGAACAAAAAACTTTTGCCACCATGGTGGCGGACAATGAACTCGCCCGGCTCCGCATTGCCGGTGAACGGCTGACGGCCGAGAAAAAAGGCAAATCAGAGCTTGCCGGGCAAACTTGGTACTGGTCAGTGAACAGCACGAAGACCGCAGATGGCTACCTGAGAGCTCTGGATGTGTCTGTGGCGACTGATGAAGCGATGAAAGACCGGGTAACCACCCTAAGGACCTACATTGAAAACTGAGCGTCGCCCATCCGGGCTGCAGCGTTCAGCCGGATTTACGCTGCTGGAAGTGCTCGTTGCGATTGCCGTCTTCGCCATGCTCAGCATGTCTGCTTATCAGGTAATGAATGGGGTTCAGCGTAGCGATGAGCAGTCTCGCGAGCATAATGAACGCTTGCAGGAAATACAGCGTGCGATGGTGATGCTTGATGGTGATTTCCGCCAGATGGTTGCCCGCCAGGTCAGACAGCAGGGGAACAATGAAAGTGGTCCGCTGCTGCAAAGTGGCGAGTATCTTCTTGATTCTTCAAGTCATGGTATCCTTTTTACCCGAGATGGCTGGCAAAATCCGCAGCAGATGTTTCCCCGCAGCGAAATTCTTCGGGTCGGTTATCGGATCATTGATGAGACGCTCGAACGGGTCTGGTTTCGTTATCCGGATACGGTGGTCGGCACTGAGCCGCTGGTACGCAAGGTCCTGACCGGCGTGACCGCACTGTCGTTTCGTTACTACGGCGCGGAGGGCTGGCAGGACAGCTGGACTGACAGCGGGGCATTGCCCAAAGGGATTGCCGTTACGCTGACGCTGGATGATTTCGGCAAAGTTGAACGCGTATATATGCTGCCGGAGGCGAAACTGCCTTCGGCAACCAAAAAAGACGGGGATGCAGATTCATGAGGCGGTCACCAGCGAAACAGCGCGGGGTTGCCCTGATCGTTGTCCTTCTTCTGCTCGCCATGATGACACTGCTGGCTGTACAGATGACCGATCGCTTGCAGCTGAATTTCTACCGGGTTGAAAACCAGGTGTTTAACCAGCAGGCCTACTGGTACAGCCAGGGGATGGAGCAGCTGGCGAAAGTTGCAATCGAGCAAAGTCTGTCTGACAGCGACACGGTGAATCTCAGTCAGGTCTGGGCGACAGAAGGCCAGAGCTACCCGTTGGATAACGGGGAAGTGAAGGGCAATATCTATGATCGCCAGGCCTGTTTTAACCTGAATGCTCTGTCCGGCCAGGCGCCGGAGCAGGATCGAACCAAAAAGCCTTTCCGGGTCCGTTTTCTGCAGGCCTTGCTGGAAGAAAGCGGCAGTGAAAGTTATGAAGCCGAAGTGGCGGCGGACTCCGTCTGGGAATATGTCGATCCGGATGAAACTGTATACAGCGCTTATGGTGCGGGTGACAGCAGCTATGAGGGTTTTTCACCGCCTTATCTTCCCCCCAGAAATCTGATGGCGGATGTGACCGAATTGCGGGCGGTGAGTGGTGTGAGCGCCAAAATGTTCCAGCAGGCACGTCCATTCTTGTGTGCTTTGCCCACCACCGAGCTGCTGATTAACGTGAATACCATCAAAGCGACTCAGGCTGCCTTGCTGGTCGGGGTATTCAGCCCTGAGCTGAGCCTGGATGATGCCCGACAGCTGATTGAAAATCGTCCTTATGATGGCTGGCAGGATGTTGAGGCCTTTTTGGCAGACGGAGCAATCAGTCGTCTGACCAAGACGGTCAGAGATCAGGCGAAGCCTTATCTGGCCGTCAAAAGTGATTATTTTGAGCTGGATGCTGAAGTGAAAGTAGACCGGGCTCGATTAAGAATACTGGCCCTGCTCAAACGAGACGGGGAGAACAAGGTGACGGTTGTGCGTCGCCGATATGGAGGAATGAGTGAGCGAGTTTCTGACGATAAGGCTAAGTAGCCGTCCTGCCGGGCCGGTGCATTGGCTGGTCTGGTCGCCACAGCAACAGGAAGTAATTGCCTCGGGTGAACTGGCTGACAGCAGTCAGCTCAGCGAACTGGCGGATTACGGTGCGAACCGGCCGGTGTACTTACTGGTGCCGGGAAGTGATGTGCTGCTGAGTCAGGTGTCAATTCCATCAGGGTCCGGACGCCAGCTTGCGCAGGTGTTGCCTTACCTGCTGGAGGAAGAGCTGGCTCAGGATGTCGATGATTTGCATATCCACATGCTGAAGCGTGAAGCGGATAAAGCGCATGTGGCAGTGGTGGGTCATCAGCGGATGCAGGACTGGCTGTCACTGTGTGAGGATGCCGGGTTGTCTGTCCGGAAAGTTATTCCGGACTGTCTCTGCCTGCCGGCATTTGAGAACAGCTACAGTGCCGCGGAAATCGATGGTCAGTGGTTGCTGCGGCAGTCAGTGACACAGGGAATATGTGCAGACAGTGAGTGGCTGGCAAGTTGGCTGACGGCACAGAAAGTTCCTTTGATCAGTCAGGCCATGGAAGAAGATATCTCTGAGGAGGAGGTTGAAGCTGAAGTGGCTGAAGAACTGGCAGGCGGAGATGCCGAGGTGGTTCAGACACGTATCCGTCATTTCACCCCGGCACCGTCGGGTATGCCCGGGGTTTGGCAGGCTGAAGCACCAGAACTTGTGATGGCGCTGCTGGCAAAAGGGGCGCACGAGAGTAAATCCAGCCTGTTATCGGGCCCTTACAAGTTGCAGCCTACCTGGCATAAGGCACTGAAGCCCTGGCGTAAAGTCGGCATTGCCGCTGCGTTGCTGTTAGGGGGCATGGTGGCTGAATATGTGGTTCGGGTGCAGAGCATCGAGCAGCAGGCAGAGGTCTATAAAGAAGAGAGTTACCGGATTTTCCGTGAGGTGCTGCCTCAGTTTAAGTCAATACCGAATACAGGATATGTGAAGCGTCAGTTCAATGATGAAATGAAACGCCTGGGCGGCGCGGAATCCGGTGAGGGACTGTTGCCGTGGCTGGTCAAATTGCGGCCGGCTCTGAGTAGTGTGCCGCAGCTGACCGTCCAGAACCTGAAATATGATCAGAACCGTAAGGAGCTGCGTCTTCAGGCAATTGCAGCGGAGTTCCAGCACTTTGAGCAACTCAGGGTAATGCTGGTGAAAGAATTTGAAGTTGACCAGGGCCAGCTGAACCGGGAAGGCCAGCAGGTAAGTGGTGCGCTGGTACTGAGGAGGCGTTCGTGAATCAGTGGTTTAAGTCCTTAACCAGCCGTGAACAGCGCTTGGTGATCGGTGGCGGAATTGTGCTGGTGATTGCCGTCCTCTACTGGGGGATCTGGCAGCCGATGGCTTTACGCGCGGAACACGCCGAAAATGAGCTGAAAAACCAGCGCCAGTTACTGACCTGGGTGAGCAGCAAAGCGGATGATATCATGAAGCGCAGAGCGAAAACCGGCGCGTCTGGGAGCATCAGTCCGACAGGACTGAATCAGGTGGTCAATGAAACGACCCGGCGATTCCGGATTGAACTGATCCGGATGCAGCCGCAACCGCGCGATGAATCGGTACAGGTCTGGGTTCAGCCTTTGCCGTTTAATACCCTGGTGAACTGGCTGGCATTTCTCCGGGATGAGCATGGGATTGAAGCGAAATTTCTGGATGTGTCCAAAACCGATCAGGCCGGTGTGGTCGAAGTAAACCGTTTACAGTTGGGACGAGGCTAAGCGTGGGTTTCAGAGTGTTTGTTGGGGTGAGCTTCGTGTTTGCCCTGCTGGTGAGTTTGCTGGTGCATTTGCCCGCAAGCTGGTTATGGCAGTTTGTACCGAATACACCGGGGTTGGTTGTCTCCGGGATCAGCGGGACGCCCTGGAAGGGCAGTGCATCGCAAATTCGCTGGCAGCAGTGGGTGTTGGGAGAGGCTGAATGGACAATGTTTCCCTGGAAGCTGCTGACAGGCGATGCGGCTTTTAAGGTGAGCATGGGCAGGGGCAGTGAGCTGGGATACCGTGGCGATGGTACTCTTGGCATTAATTTTGATGGCCCGTACGCAAAAGGTGTTGTGCTGACGATGTCAGCGCAACAGGTGGTGCAGTCTGTGCGCTTACCGATACCGTTAACCTTGGGCGGCAGTTTTACACTGACGCTGAATGATTACCGATTTGCCTCGCCTTATTGTCAGGCACTGGATGGTGTACTGACCTGGAATGGTGCTTTGGTCGGCACGCCGATGGGTGAAATCGACTTGGGGCCGGTGAATGCTGAACTAAGCTGTAACGACGGGCAGTTGGCGGCCACCTCTCACCAGAAATCAAATCAGGTCGAAAGCGATTGGCAGGCTAGCTTGAGCCAGAATCAAACCTACAGTCTCAATGGCTGGTTTACGCCCGGGGCAGAGCTGCCCGCTAATTTACGGGATCAGCTTAAGTGGTTGGGGAGTCCGGATGCCAGCGGCCGTTATCCGGTTCGGTATTCCGGTCGCCTGTAATTTTAGGGTGACAGCGTTCATCAAAGCTGAAAGTGGTCTAGCGGGTTTGGGGAATGTGGCTTTTTTACTTTATTTTCTGACAGCCTTGCCATTTAATACCCGGTAGACCAAGTTACAAGGAAACAGCATGGCGGCAGAAAGCAAAAAACCAACCATTCTGGCGACTGAGGTTGTGGCCCAGTCACGCCTGTTCAAGATTGAATCTTTGGATCTTCGCTTCAGTAACGGGGTGACACGGACCTATGAACGCATGAAGCCCAGCGGGCGCCATGCGGTGATGGTGGTCCCGGTTACGGCAGAAGGCGACCTGCTACTGGTTCGTGAATATTCGGCTGGTACTGACCGCTATGAGCTGGGCTTTCCAAAAGGACTGATCGATCATGGTGAAGCGGCCGAGCAGGCTGCGAACCGTGAAATGAAAGAAGAAATCGGCTTCGGTGCCAATATTTTGGTCCCCATGAAAGAAGTCGTGCTGGCACCGTCCTATTTTTCCAGCCGGATGACGCTGTTTCTGGCCCAGGACTTGTATCCTGAACGGCTGGAAGGTGATGAACCCGAACCGCTGGAGGTGGTGCGCTGGCCATTGGCGCAGGCTGAGGAACTGCTCAGTCATCTGGACTTTGCGGAAGCCAGAAGCATCACCGCCTTATTTTTGGCATTGAAGTACTTATCCTAGCGCAGGAGTGTGAGATGGAACTATCGAGCCTTATTCCATCCGTGATTGAAATTGCCCGGGCATCGGGACAGGTAATACTGGATATTTACCAGCGTGGCCAGTTTGAGAAGCAGGTCAAGCATGATAATACTCCGGTCACCAGTGCAGATCTGGCGGCCCATAAACTAGTGCTGGAGCGTTTGAGTGAACTGACTCCGGACATTCCCGTCTTGTCGGAAGAAGATGCTGCCATTCCTTTTGCAGAGCGGAGTCAGTGGCAGCGCTACTGGCTGGTGGACCCGCTGGACGGTACTCAGGAATTTATTGCCGGCAGCGGAGATTTCGCAACTATTATCGCGCTGGTGGAAGACAATCAGCCGGTGATGGGGGTGGTCTATGCACCGGTCTCCGGCGTTGTGTATTACGCGTATCGGAATCAGGGAGCCTGGAAGATCACGCCGGAAGGTGAAACGGTCCGGATTTCCACTCATAAACATGAAGGTCCGACACGCTCGATTGCTGTGGCAATCAGCCGGCGTCAGGATATACGTGTGATCACCAATCGATTGGATCCGGCGCTGAACTATGATTTGGTACCGCTGGGCTCGGCGGCACTGAAATCCTGTCTGGTGGCCGAAGGTGCGGTGGATTGTTATCTGCGACTGGGGCCGACCGGGGAGTGGGACACTGCTGCGACGCAATGCATTGTCGAAGAAGCAGGCGGTCGAATCCTCAACACACATCTGACGCCGTTGTCTTACAACGAGCGGCATACGCTGGAAAATCCGAACTTTATTACTCTGGGCGATGAGAGTCTGCCCTGGTCTGAGATTCTGACGCCGGATAACCGGATGATGGAAGCCAGTTAACTAAACACTGAAACGGCCCGAGCGGGCCGTTTCTTTTTTGTGTTATTGCTCGCGTTCGAAAATCCGGTCACAGGTATGGATTAGTTGCTCGGCCAGGGTCCGGCTGAGCGCAGAAAGTTTGCTTTGTGCATGCAGGGTCACCTCCATATCCGGTACCGGCGGCAGTCCGTCCTGTTCGTCCAAGATCCGGTGCTGAGCGGTCACCAGACGCCGGGGTAAGAGTGAAATCCCCAGTCCGGCTTCGACAGCGCAGCAAACACCGGACAGGCTGGTACTGACATAAGCCAGCCGCCAACTGCGACCCAGACTGTCAAACGTATGGGCCATCTCGTTCCGGTACAGCCCGCCAATCGGGAATGAGACCAGCGGGACAGGGTGCCGTTCGAGGTTGTTGCTGTGCAGCGCGTCGATCCAGCATAGCGGTTCGGGCCAGTGACTCAGGCCGGGCTGGCTGCCCGGGCGTTGTTTGACCAGCGCCAGATCTAGCTCACTGTTCTGAAACTCTCGCCAGATATCACTGCACATCCCGCTTTTCACTTCCAGCCGGATGCCCGGATACGCACTGGAAAAGGCATGCAGGGTCGGCATGATGGCATGGGTAGCAAAATCTTCCGGAACGCCCAGACGGATTTTTTGCTGTTCAGCACTGAGGCTGGTCTGCGCGACGGCTTCATTCATCAGCTGCAGGATGCGGCGGGCATAGCTGAGCACCCGCTCTCCTTCCAATGTTGCTGTAACATAGCGGCCTTTTCGGTGCAGCAGTTCACACCCCAGCTGTGATTCGAGTTTACGGACTTGCTGACTGACCGTCGATTGTGTGAGGTGGGTACTCTCGGCAGCACGGGTAAAGCTGCCGCTGTCGATGACGGCGACGAAGCTGCGGAGCAATACCGGATCTAATGTCTTGTTGAGGTTCATGATTTTTCCAGTGGAAAATCCACTAACTGGCATTTATTTATTTAATTTATAAATCAAACAGCCATGCTCTACAATCATAAGTCTCCAGTATCGAAACAGCAGTCTCATCCAGATCCTGCTTGATCTATCGGCGCAGTCACACTGCTATACATGAAAGGATATCTGTCATGGCTCGTAATACTTATTATGCCCCTCAGGGCGGTCTGCCGCCCCAAACTCAAATTCTGTCGGACCGCGCGGTGTTTACCGAAGCGTATGCCATCATTCCCAAGGGCGTGATGAGCGATATCGTGACCAGTTTTCTGCCGTTCTGGGAAGACACTCGGCTCTGGGTGATTGCCCGGCCGATGACAGGTTTTGCGGAAACCTTCTCTCATTACATCATGGAAGTGTCACCGCAGGGCGGCAGTGATAAACCTGAACTGGATGCCGGTGCAGAAGGCGTGCTGTTTATCGTCGAAGGGGAGATGACCCTGACCCTGGAAGGGGAAGAGCATCATATGACCACCGGAGGTTATGCTTATCTGCCGCCTTCGGCACAATGGCGTCTGAAAAATCACAGCGATGCACCGGTGCGGTTCCACTGGATCCGGAAGGCTTACCAGTTTGTAGATGGCATTGCGGTGCCGGATGCATTCGTGACCAATGAAAACGACATCGAACCGACTGCCATGCCGGATACCGGTGATGTCTGGGCGACCACCCGGTTTGCTGATCCGACAGATATGCGTCATGACATGCATGTCAACATTGTGACTTTTCAGCCCGGCGGGATCATTCCTTTCGATGAAACCCATGTCATGGAGCATGGCCTGTATGTGCTCGAAGGTAAGGCGGTTTATCACCTGAATCAGGACTGGGTCGAAGTGGAAGCCGGTGACTATATGTGGTTACGGGCTTTCTGCCCGCAGGCATGTTATGCCGGTGGTCCGGGTCGTTTCCGCTATCTGCTGTACAAAGATGTGAACCGTCACATGTTGCTGAATCCGTCATCAGCGTATCGCGGTAACCGGCTGTAACTGACTCCGGGCATGCAAAAACGGCGCACTTCACAGTGCGCCGTTATGTTTATGGGGTGTATCGTTCCGCAGAGCAAACTACGGAACGGTGCTTTCAAAACAGGCGGTTCAGCCCGTTCAGTGCTGCGACTCGGTAGGCTTCAGCCATGGTCGGATAGTTGAAGGTGGTATTGACGAAGTAGTCGATCGTGTTGCCGCCGTTCTTCTGCTCCATGATGGCCTGGCCGATGTGGATGATTTCTGCCGCACGTTCGCCGAAGCAGTGGATCCCTAAGATTTCTTTGGTGTCGCGGTGGAACAGGATCTTCAGGCTGCCGACATCCATCCCTGCAATCTGGGCCCGTGCCAGGTGTTTGAACTGTGCTCGTCCTACTTCATACGGGACTTTTTCTGCCGTCAGCTGCTGCTCGGTTTTACCGACGGAACTGATTTCCGGAATGGTGTAAATGCCGGTCGGGATATGGTCAATCAGTTGTCCCTGTGCCTGACCGGTGGCAATGGCTTGGGCGACGAACCGGCCCTGATCATAGGCGGCACTGGCCAGACTCGGGTAACCAATGACATCGCCGACAGCATAAATGTTGTCGATTTCGGTGCAGTAATTCTGGTCGACGGACAGCTGGCCGCGGGAATCCGGTGTCAGTCCGACAGCATCCAGATTCAGGCGGTCGGTATTACCGGTCCGGCCGTTTGCATACAGCAGGCAGTCGGCTTTCATTTTCTTGCCGGACTCCAGATGCAGGACCACCCCGTCATCGGTTCCTTCAATTTTGCTGTAGGTCTCACCGTTGCGGATCAGGACCCCGTTGTTCCACAGGTGATAAGACAGTGAATCGGAGATCTCGTTGTCCAGAAATTCCAGCAGGCGCTGACGGGTGTTGATCAGGTCTACTTTGACGCCCAGCCCCCGGAAGATTGAGGCATACTCACTGCCGATGACACCGGCGCCATAGATAATGATATGGCGCGGATCATGCTGCAGGCGCAAAACGGAGTCGCTGTCGTAGATACGTGAGTGATTGAAATCAACGTTGTTCGGATGATATGGCCGTGAGCCGGTTGCGATCACGAACTTGTCAGCGGTGTAAGTCTCCTGGCTGCCGTCGTGATGACGGACCCGAAGTGTGTGGTTGTCTACAAAGCTGGCTTCGCCGGAGATAATCGGGCACTGATTGCGATCATAAAAACCCTGACGCATGCGGGTTTGTTTGCTGACAACATCTTGCGCATGACCAAGGATCCGGCTGAAGGTGCTGTGCAGCGGTGCGGAGTTTCTGCTGTACAGCGGGTTTTTGTTGAATTCAATAATCCGGCTGACCGCATGGCGTAAAGCTTTGGAAGGGATGGTTCCCCAGTGAGTACAGCCGCCGCCGACACTGCTTTCCCGCTCGACAATCGCCACATTGAAGCCAGCTTTGGTCAGGCCCATGGCGGCCCCTTCGCCCCCGGGTCCGCTGCCGATAATGATCACATCATAGTGTGAGGGAGTCGTAGGGTTTTGTTTGCTCATGGGCCGCCTTTATTATCCGATTGTTTCTGTGGTGCGGAGTGTAACGTTTTCCTGCACAAGGGAAAATCGCCTTGCCGCGATAGAGCGCGGAGGATCACGTTGTCGGTGATAGATTTCTCAAATATGTACCTGAATATCAGGAGATTGTGAGCCGACTGGGAAAACCGGAACTGTGATTTTGATTCCAGCTGAGTGGCTCGTTAGTATTCCCCCGGTCAAAAAGAGGAATGACGCTGAACAAGTTGCTGAAAGCGGGTATAGTGAAACACAAACTGGCAACCGAGAAGCAGTCAACCATGGGGATCAGGGCCCAACAGAAAGAGAAAACCCGGCGTTCACTGATTAACGCAGCATTTAACCAGCTCAGTGCCGAGCGGAGTTTTTCCAGTCTCAGCCTGCGCGAAGTCGCCCGCGAAGCGGGGATCGCGCCCACGTCTTTCTATCGTCACTTCAAAGATATGGATGAACTTGGACTAACATTGGTTGATGAGGGGGGCCTGCTGCTTCGCCAGTTGATGCGTCAGGCCCGGCAGCGTATTGCCGAGGAAGGCAGCGTCATCCGCACTTCTGTTGAAACCTTTATGGAATTTATTGAAAGCAGCCCGAACGTGTTCCGGCTGCTGTTACGGGAGCGTTCCGGCACGTCTCCGGCGTTTCGTGCGGCCGTTGCCCGAGAAATTCAGCACTTTGTGGCGGAACTCACGGAGTATCTGGAGGCCAAAGGAGGAAGCCGTCATGAAGATGCATTCACTCAGGCTGAAGCTTTGGTCACACTGGTATTCAGTTCCGGCGCCGATGCACTGGATCTCGATGCTCAGTCGCGGGCAGAGCATGCCGAGCGTTTGATTATGCAACTCCGGATGATTGCCAAGGGTGCTTACTGGTATCGTAAAGAGCGTGAGCGGAACACGCTGGCGCATAAACCTAAATAGAAAATGTTGGTGAAAATATGGACAAGCAACAAGTTAAAGCAGAACGCAAGACCTTAATCCTGTCGCTGCTGGCGGGACTATGCGGTAATGCCACACTGGCTGTGTTTACCTCCAGTGCGGTCGCTTTCTCTATTTTTCCTGTCATTGCTTTTATCATGACAGTGTATTGCCTGTATCAGGATTACCTGACACGTCCAATGTCGGAAGGGACGCCGCAGATTGCCTTTGCACTGTTTTTAGTCGGTGCCTTTGGGTATTCCGCATTCCTGCGTGCTCAGACACCGGACATGGGCTCCAACTTCCTGCCGCTGATGATCTGTCTGGCGTTGCTGCTGTGGGTGGCCTACCGGATGGGTATCATGAAGCCAAAAGCAAAAACGCAGGAAGACGCGTAAGCTTGTCGATTTCACGTAAAAAGGCGCCTGAGGGCGCCTTTTTTGTATCGGAATGATTGCTTTCCGGACGTGCGGTTATCTGCGCTCCAGCATCACACCGGCTTCCATGTGGTGGGTATACGGAAACTGGTCAAACAGTGCAAAGCGGGTGATCCGGTGAGTCGTACTCAGAATCTCCAGATTGGCTTTCAGGGTGTCCGGGTTACAGGAGATGTAGACGATGCGCTCGTAGCCCTGAACCATACGGCAAGTATCGTCATCCATGCCGGACCGTGGCGGATCGACAAAAATGGTGTTGCAATGGTAGCTTTTCAGATCAATGTTGTTGTCTTTCAGGCGGCGAAACTCGCGCTGACCTTCCATGGCCTGTGTAAACTCTTCAGCGGACATCCGGATGATCTGTACGTTATCAATCTGGTTCGCCGCAATGTTGTACTGAGCTGAGTCCACAGACGGTTTCGCCAGCTCGGTTGCCAGAACGCGTTCAAAGTTCTGCGCCAGAGCCAGCGAGAAATTACCGTTACCGCAATACAGCTCCAGCAGATCGCCTTCGCTGTCCTGCGTACAGTCGACTGCCCACTCAAGCATTTTCTGTGCGACTTCACCATTTGGCTGAGTGAAACTGTTCTCGACCTGCTGATAGGTGAGGGTGCGATCATTGACTTTCAGTTTTTCAACTACGTAGTCCTGATCCAGTACGATTTTTTGTTTGCGTGCACGACCGATCAAATTGAGGTTGAAGCCTTCATCATTCAGGCGCTGCTTCAGAATTTTGGCTTCTTTGAGCCACTGATCGTCCAACTGACGGTGATACAGCAGGGAGACCAGCACCTCGCCGCTTAAGGTTGACAGAAAGTCGACCTGAAACAGTTTATGACGCAAGGCGCGGTTTGGTTTCATGGCGTCCATCAGCAGCGGCATCAGGTCGTTGATCAGACGGCTGGCCGCCGGGAACTGATCGACACGGTATTTCTCGCGGGTTTCCTGATTGAACATGATGTAATACAGGTCTTCCCCTTCGTGCCAGACGCGAAATTCCGCGCGCATGCGGTAATGCTGTGCAGGCGAAGCAAACACTTCCAACTCCGGGGTGTCTACGTCAGCAAACAGCGCTTGCATGCGCTCGGCTTTCTCGTCCAGCTGTGCCTGGTAGGTATCGGGGTTGATTGGGGTTGCTGCCATGGTGTTGCCTCAAAACTGCTCAAAATAAGAGCGGAGATTTTATTGCATTGTTGACTGATGTCCAGTGCAAGGGCGGAGAAAAATGTTGGCGGTGTAGATTTGTCATGAGTAATAGCAAACTAAACTAGACAATCGGAACAGTGAAAACTAGCATTTTGTTGCGCTGGTTTGCCTGCAGAGCAGGTGGGGGAATACGGTGAGAATCCGTAACTGACGCGCAGCGGTAAGAGAGAACGAAGACACAGGGCTGGAAGCCAGACACTGTTTCCTCTGGTGTGCGCAATGCATGCTGAACGAAATGGGAAGTCGTTGTCCTAGGCGGTTGTTCAACCGTGCTCTCAAGTCCGAAGACCGACCAGCGCCGAAGGCAGTACGGAGACTGCCAGATTTCAACGCGATTTAAGGTATCCAAAATAATGAAAAAAACGCTTTTAGCAGTGGCGTTGGCACCGTTGTGCCTGCAATCCTCTCTTGTTTCCGCCCAGAACACGACTGAAGAGACTATGGTGGTCATTGGACGCAGTGCCAATGTGAACTCTATAGATAATATCCCGGCGAATGTCAGCGTGATTACCCAGAATGATATCCAGGAATCAGGCGCACAAAACCTGTCTGCCTTATTGCGAGGTCGGGCTGGTATTCAGGTTTCTGACACAAACAGTGGCCCTGTACTTTCCCTCCGTGGTTTCAGTGGTGAGCAGGCTGCGAGTAATACGTTGATCCTGGTGGATGGCCGTAAACTGAACCGTAATGATCTCTCTTCACCTAATTTGAATGCGATCGCATTGAGTCAGGTTGAGAGAGTTGAAGTTTTATCTGGCAGTGCTGGTGTACTGTACGGTGATCAGGCTGTAGGCGGTGTGATTAATATCATCACTAAATCGCCTGATTCCACTGGTGGCAGTCTCGGTGCGACTGCAGGTAGTTTTGATACTTATGGGTATCGGGGGGATGTATCTGGCCGCATTAATGATGACTGGCATTATTACTTTGCTGGAAATCAGACGAACAGCGATAACTATCGTCAGCATAATGAAAGCAAGGATGGCTCTATCCTTGGTCGGATTCAATTCAATCAAGATGACAAGCGTTTTTTTGTTGAAACGAATTATTTAGACACGAATCGCGAATATGCTGGATCTTTAACTGAGGAACAATTTAGGGAAAATCCTAGACAAGCGAACGCTGCATTTCCTAATGATTATGCTCATGAAATATCAACGGTGTACCGTACTGGTTATCGTCAAGACTTGGTCGGTCCTTGGGCTATCAACACTGAGGTGAGCTATGACGATACTAAAAGCAGAGGTATCGCTTGGGGGGGGCGTACGAAAAAGAAAATGGATGACCTCTATGCTTCTGTACAGCTAGAGGCTGGTTTACTCACTAACAAAGGAGAGAGTAACGTCCTGATTGGTCTTGATTACTCCAACAGTAAGTTTGATTATCTGACTGGTTCCAGCGATCGTGATAATGATCAACAGACACTCAGCGTGTATGGCCAGGTTAACTACCCTGTTATGACAGATTTAATGGTGACGTTGGGAGGGCGGTATGCCGAAGTAGAAGATGATCTAAAAGACAAACAGGCATACCCTGATAGGCAATCTATTGATAACAGTGCTCACGCTGTAGAGTTGTCTGCAAACTACTTTCTCAATGATAAACAGCGTGTATATGCACGCTTCGATCAAAACTTTCGCTTTGCGAAGGTTGATGAACAAGCATATACCTCAGCAGGTGTGATTGGATTAAAACCACAAACCGGTGATTCAATTGAAGCTGGATGGTCATATTCTGATAGTTATTTTATTACGAGCGTCAGTGTTTACCGCTTAGTACTTGAAGATGAAATCGTTTTTGACAGTACAGCGTCTGCACCAAATGGTGGTCTGTTTCCTGGAGCAAACGTTAATGCGGATGCGACACGTCGGTATGGAGTAGACCTCAGTGGCACATATTATTTGACTGATTCAGCTTCAGTTGGCGCTGAGTACCATTATGTTGATGGCGAATTTACCAAGGGCGAGAATAAAGGCAAAAATATTTCTGGTGTAGCGCCGTATAGTGGGCGTGTTTTTGGCACCCTAACTATTGTGCGGGACTGGCAGCTATTTGCGGAGTCAGTGTATACGGGATCGCAATATCGGGATGGTGACAACGCCAACAGCCAGGACAAAGTTGATAGTTACTGGTTGATGAATGTTGCTGTGAACTACGCACTGAATAACTGGCAGGCAAGTTTACGGGTCGATAACTTGGCAGATGAAAGTTATCCAAGTTCTGTAAACACATGGGGAGCTTTTTACTCTGGCGATGGTCGTAAAGCGACGTTGTCTGTAGATTACCAATTCTAACCCTCAGCCGCCTTCGGGCGGCTTTTTCGTGAGATAAAGATGAAACCCAAGAAAGTGATTGTCAGTTGGTCCTCCGGTAAAGACTCGACCCTGACGCTGCTTCGCTTACTGGAAAACCCCGATTATGAGGTAGCAGGCTTGTTCACGACTTATGTCGGTGACGAAGTACCGTTTCAGGCGACCCCAATCGCTGTCGTTCGGGAGCAGGCGCGTCTCACTGGGCTGCCTTTGCTGGAAATTCCATTGCCGCAGGTTTTTCCTGCCAATGATGTTTACCAGTCGCTGGTGGTTGCGGCCATTCGAAACTGTGGATGGGAGATTGGCGCTGTCGCCTTTGGCGATATGTTCTGTAATGGCATTGAAGCTTATCGGCGGAGTTATATTGAGCCGGCTGGCTGGGAATGCGTGTTTCCTTTACTCGGTGAGGACAGCCATCAACTGGCGCTGGAAATTCTGGACAGGGGAATTCAAACCATACTGACAACAGTGGATACGCATCAGCTCAGTGGTGATTTTTGTGGACAACAGTTCGGATATCCATTGCTTGAACAGCTCTCTGAAGGTGTCGACCCATGCGGAGAAGACGGTGAGTTCCATACTCTGGTGGTGTCTGCCCCCTGTTTTCACGGGCAATTGAATATCAGTCCGTTGTTTGTAGAACGTGAGGAGCGCTTTCATTATCTCCGCTATCAGATCTCGGCCTCAGACTCACAGTAAACTGACGTTGCCGAGTTGGTTTTTACGATTCAGGCAGTATGATGAAGGCTTGAATTTTTCTCTGCCAGAATGACACGTGAAAACCATCCTTATTTTTGATTCCGGTGTGGGTGGCCTGTCGGTATATCAGGAGATATACCGGCAACTGCCTCACTATCAATATATCTATGCGTTTGATGACGCCGCTTTTCCTTATGGTGAGCTGGATGAATCCACTCTGATTGAACGCACACTGCACATCGTCAATACGTTGGTTGATAAACATCAGGCTGATCTAGTGGTGATTGCCTGCAATACGGCAAGTACGATTGTGTTGCCTCACCTGAGAGCCGCTTTAAGTCAGCCGGTGGTTGGGGTTGTTCCTGCCATTAAACCTGCTGCGCAGCTGAGTCAGAGTAAAGTTGTGGGCGTGTTAGCGACACCGGCCACCGTGAAGCGTCAGTACACTCAGTCATTGATTCAGGAATTTGCTGCAGACTGCGAAGTGCATTTACTGGGCACGACCAGGCTGGTGGAAATGGCTGAAATGAAGTTACGTGGCGGAAGGGTGGATCTGCCTGAACTGGCCGCTATCCTTCAGCCGTGGGAATCGACGGCAATAGATACCGTGGTGCTGGGGTGTACTCATTTCCCGCTGATGAAAGAAGAGATTGAGGCAGTATTCCCGCAGGCGCGTCATGTCATTGACTCCGGGAATGCAATTGCAAGCCGGGTGAAGTCACTTTTAGCTGAAGAGATTACACGCGGCGAAAAGGCGAAGGTGGAAAATCTGACTTATCACACCTGCGACAAGTCAGATCATAAGGCACTGAACGAAAGTTTACTGGCGATGCAGCTCAGCCAGGTCAGAAATCTGAACTATCCTCGTTCTTAGGCTCATTGGCTTCACGGACTTTGAGGGTACGTTGACCGAACTCTTTCTCATTCAGTTTATTGATAGCGAAGTCTGCATCTTTGCTATTCATGACGACAAAACCGAATCCGCGTCTTTTTCCTGTCCGTTTGTCTTTCATCAGGCGGACAGCGAACACCTCACCGTACTCCGCAAATAGCTCTTTGACATCCCCTTCATTCGCCCGGTAAGGCAGGTTACCAACGTAAAGTGTTTTGCTGCTTTGAGTGTCTTCTGTAGTTGTGCTGTCTTTTTGGTTGCTGCCCAGATAGAAGTTGGCAAAACCCGACAAGATGGCACCTAACGCAAAAGCAATCGCTGCGGTTAAAGAAATGAAGCTAAAAATGACAGCGCCAACCAGTGTTATCAGCGCGATGATCATTGTGTGTGAGTTAGAAAGTTTCATAGGCAAGCTACATTGTCATTGATTGAATAGTAAGAATGCGAACTCTTTTAACAAATTAATCACATTAATATTACGTGTATAAGTTTCTGATTACCAGAAAGTGAAAATAGCGTTCGTATAATGTTGACTTACGACGCATAATTTCACATTAGCTGAATTTATGACCGCTTAAACAATTTTTCTGAAGAAAAGGGTTGTCACGTGTCTTCAAGTCTCTATAATGCCGCCTCACCAACACGGGGTACGGAACAAAACGGCACTCTGGTTTGGATACAAGGCGGCACAAAGAAGCAAAATAAAAAATTGTTTGACTCTTTAAATTGATTCGTTAGAATGGCCGCCCTGTTCGAGGTTAACCCTTTGGGTTAACAGCGAAAGCTCTTTAACAATTTGACCATGCAATCTGTGTGGGCACTCGACAATGATACAGTCAAAAAGATTTTATCAGTGAACTGAGTGACCAAATCGAAAGTTCTTTTTAAGAGCTTCGGCACAGTCAATTTATCAGTAATCACTGAGCCGCTTTTCTTCGGAAAGGCAACAAAATTCTAATTGAAGAGTTTGATCATGGCTCAGATTGAACGCTGGCGGCAGGCCTAACACATGCAAGTCGAGCGGCAGCGACATGACTGAACCTTCGGGGGACGTTATGGGCGGCGAGCGGCGGACGGGTGAGTAATGCCTGGGAACATGCCTTAGTGTGGGGGATAACCATTGGAAACGATGGCTAATACCGCATAATCTCTACGGAGCAAAGCGGGGGACCTTCGGGCCTCGCGCGCTAAGATTGGCCCAGGTGGGATTAGCTAGTAGGTGGGGTAACGGCTCACCTAGGCGACGATCCCTAGCTGGTCTGAGAGGATGATCAGCCACACTGGAACTGAGACACGGTCCAGACTCCTACGGGAGGCAGCAGTGGGGAATATTGCACAATGGGGGAAACCCTGATGCAGCCATGCCGCGTGTGTGAAGAAGGCCTTCGGGTTGTAAAGCACTTTCAGCAGTGAGGAAGGGGTGAGTATTAACAGTGCTCATCTTTGACGTTAGCTGCAGAAGAAGCACCGGCTAACTCCGTGCCAGCAGCCGCGGTAATACGGAGGGTGCGAGCGTTAATCGGAATTACTGGGCGTAAAGCGCATGCAGGCGGCGTGTTAAGCCAGATGTGAAAGCCCGGGGCTCAACCTCGGAATCGCATTTGGAACTGGCATGCTAGAGTCTTGTAGAGGGGGGTAGAATTTCAGGTGTAGCGGTGAAATGCGTAGAGATCTGAAGGAATACCGGTGGCGAAGGCGGCCCCCTGGACAAAGACTGACGCTCAGATGCGAAAGCGTGGGGAGCAAACAGGATTAGATACCCTGGTAGTCCACGCCGTAAACGATGTCTACTTGGAGGTTGGTGTCTTGAACACTGGCTTTCGGAGCTAACGCGTTAAGTAGACCGCCTGGGGAGTACGGTCGCAAGATTAAAACTCAAATGAATTGACGGGGGCCCGCACAAGCGGTGGAGCATGTGGTTTAATTCGATGCAACGCGAAGAACCTTACCTACTCTTGACATCCAGAGAACTTAGCAGAGATGCTTTGGTGCCTTCGGGAACTCTGAGACAGGTGCTGCATGGCTGTCGTCAGCTCGTGTTGTGAAATGTTGGGTTAAGTCCCGCAACGAGCGCAACCCTTATCCTTGTTTGCCAGCACTTCGGGTGGGAACTCCAGGGAGACTGCCGGTGATAAACCGGAGGAAGGTGGGGACGACGTCAAGTCATCATGGCCCTTACGAGTAGGGCTACACACGTGCTACAATGGCGTATACAGAGGGCTGCCAACTAGCGATAGTGAGCGAATCCCACAAAGTACGTCGTAGTCCGGATTGGAGTCTGCAACTCGACTCCATGAAGTCGGAATCGCTAGTAATCGTGGATCAGAATGCCACGGTGAATACGTTCCCGGGCCTTGTACACACCGCCCGTCACACCATGGGAGTGGGCTGCACCAGAAGTAGATAGCTTAACCTTCGGGAGGGCGTTTACCACGGTGTGGTTCATGACTGGGGTGAAGTCGTAACAAGGTAGCCCTAGGGGAACCTGGGGCTGGATCACCTCCTTACCTAAAGACTGCGTTGTTATCGCAGTGTCCACACAGATTGCCTGGTCGAAATGTAGAGAGCCACTGGTGCTGCCCAACAGCATCAGTACGAATTAGAAGTCCCATTCGTCTAGAGGCCTAGGACACCGCCCTTTCACGGCGGTAACAGGGGTTCGACTCCCCTATGGGACGCCACGGGTCGTTAGCTCAGTTGGTAGAGCAGTTGACTTTTAATCAATTGGTCGCAGGTTCGAATCCTGCACGACCCACCATTCCTGCCACGGGAATGTAAAACATCCGTGGGCGATTAGCTCAGTTGGGAGAGCACCTCCCTTACAAGGAGGGGGTCACTGGTTCGAGCCCGGTATCGCCCACCATTCTTTCCTTCGGAAAGACACCCAGAACGACGGGGCTATAGCTCAGCTGGGAGAGCGCTTGCATGGCATGCAAGAGGTCGGCGGTTCGATCCCGCCTAGCTCCACCACTCTTTAAGGGTTTTCCCCGAGAATCTTTAGAAAGTGGTTATCTGTCGATAATTCACAATGCTCTTTAACAATCTGGAAAGCTGACTAGTAAATTCAATCTTTGAGATTGAATCAACTGTTTCGAAAGAAACAGAGTTCTCAAGCAAAACACATTCAAGTGTCTTGTATTTTTTGTCTTCACTTTTCAAAAGTGAAAGCAAAGTGAGTCCGGCGAAACAAATCAAACCTTGGTTGTTTGAACATACGAAACCTCTTGGGGTTGTATGGTTAAGTGACTAAGCGTACACGGTGGATGCCTGGGCAGTCAGAGGCGATGAAGGACGTACTAACTTGCGATAAGCGGTGATGAGGCAGTAAGAGCCACTTGAGTCACCGATTTCCGAATGGGGAAACCCAGCTGCATAAGCGGTTATCATCAGGTGAATACATAGCCTGGTGAGGCGAACCGGGGGAACTGAAACATCTAAGTACCCCGAGGAAGAGAAATCAACCGAGATTCCGGCAGTAGCGGCGAGCGAAACCGGATTAGCCCTTAAGCGTTTTTTGTGTCAGGTGAAGGCTCTGGAAAGTGCCGCGATACAGGGTGACAGCCCCGTAACCGACGATACCTTAAACGTGAAAACGAGTAGGACGGGACACGTGTTATCTTGTCTGAAGATGGGGGGACCATCCTCCAAGGCTAAATACTCCTGACTGACCGATAGTGAACCAGTACCGTGAGGGAAAGGCGAAAAGAACCCCTGTGAGGGGAGTGAAAAAGAACCTGAAACCGTGTACGTACAAGCAGTAGGAGCCCTTCGGGGTGACTGCGTACCTTTTGTATAATGGGTCAGCGACTTAATTTCAGTAGCAAGGTTAACCGTATAGGGGAGCCGTAGGGAAACCGAGTCTTAACTGGGCGTGCAGTTGCTGGGATTAGACCCGAAACCAGGTGATCTAGCCATGGGCAGGTTGAAGGTGAGGTAACACTTACTGGAGGACCGAACCGACTAATGTTGAAAAATTAGCGGATGACTTGTGGCTAGGGGTGAAAGGCCAATCAAACCTGGAGATAGCTGGTTCTCCCCGAAAGCTATTTAGGTAGCGCCTCGGACGAATACTACTGGGGGTAGAGCACTGTTAAGGCTAGGGGGTCATCCCGACTTACCAACCCTTTGCAAACTCCGAATACCAGTAAGTACTATCCGGGAGACACACGGCGGGTGCTAACGTCCGTCGTGGAGAGGGAAACAACCCAGACCGCCAGCTAAGGTCCCAAAGTATCACTAAGTGGGAAACGATGTGGGAAGGCTCAGACAGCCAGGATGTTGGCTTAGAAGCAGCCATCATTTAAAGAAAGCGTAATAGCTCACTGGTCGAGTCGGCCTGCGCGGAAGATTTAACGGGGCTAAGTGATACACCGAAGCTGCGGCAATGCGATTTATCGTATTGGGTAGGGGAGCGTTCTGTAAGCGGCTGAAGGTGTGCTGTAAGGCATGCTGGACGTATCAGAAGTGCGAATGCTGACATGAGTAACGACAAGGGGGGTGAAAAACCTCCCCGCCGGAAGACCAAGGGTTCCTGTCCAACGTTAATCGGGGCAGGGTAAGTCGACCCCTAAGGCGAGGCCGAAAGGCGTAGTCGATGGGAAACGGGTTAATATTCCCGTACTTCTTACTATTGCGATGGGGGGACGGAGAAGGCTAGGTGGGCCAGGCGACGGTTGTCCTGGTTCAAGGGTGTAGGCTGATGGTTTAGGCAAATCCGGACCATCTCAAGGCTGAGACCCGATGTCGAGTCACTACGGTGATGAAGTCATTGATGCCATGCTTCCGGGAAAAGCCTCTAAGCTTCAGATAGTAAGGAATCGTACCCCAAACCGACACAGGTGGTCGGGTAGAGAATACCAAGGCGCTTGAGAGAACTCGGGTGAAGGAACTAGGCAAAATGGTACCGTAACTTCGGGAGAAGGTACGCTGCCGGCGGTGAAGAGACTTGCTCTTGGAGCTGCTGGCAGTCGCAGATACCAGGTGGCTGCAACTGTTTATTAAAAACACAGCACTGTGCAAAATCGAAAGATGACGTATACGGTGTGACGCCTGCCCGGTGCCGGAAGGTTAATTGATGGGGTTATCTTCGGAGAAGCTCTTGATCGAAGCCCCGGTAAACGGCGGCCGTAACTATAACGGTCCTAAGGTAGCGAAATTCCTTGTCGGGTAAGTTCCGACCTGCACGAATGGCGTAATGATGGCCACGCTGTCTCCACCCGAGACTCAGTGAAATTGAAATCGCAGTGAAGATGCTGCGTACCCGCGGCTAGACGGAAAGACCCCGTGAACCTTTACTACAGCTTGGCACTGAACATTGACCCTACATGTGTAGGATAGGTGGGAGGCTTCGAAGCAGGTACGCCAGTATCTGTGGAGCCGTCCTTGAAATACCACCCTTGTAGTGTTGATGTTCTAACGTCGCCCCGTTATCCGGGGTGCGGACAGTGCCTGGTGGGTAGTTTGACTGGGGCGGTCTCCTCCCAAAGCGTAACGGAGGAGCACGAAGGTGGGCTAATCACGGTCGGACATCGTGAGGTTAGTGCAATGGCATAAGCCCGCTTAACTGCGAGAATGACGGTTCGAGCAGGTGCGAAAGCAGGTCATAGTGATCCGGTGGTTCTGAATGGAAGGGCCATCGCTCAACGGATAAAAGGTACTCCGGGGATAACAGGCTGATACCGCCCAAGAGTTCATATCGACGGCGGTGTTTGGCACCTCGATGTCGGCTCATCACATCCTGGGGCTGAAGTCGGTCCCAAGGGTATGGCTGTTCGCCATTTAAAGTGGTACGCGAGCTGGGTTTAGAACGTCGTGAGACAGTTCGGTCCCTATCTGCCGTGGGCGCTGGATGATTGAAGGGAGTTGCTCCTAGTACGAGAGGACCGGAGTGAACGAACCGCTGGTGTTCGGGTTGTGTCGCCAGACGCATTGCCCGGTAGCTAAGTTCGGAACAGATAACCGCTGAAAGCATCTAAGCGGGAAGCTGGCCCTGAGATGAGTCATCCCTGAGACTTTGAGTCTCCTGAAGGGCTGTTCGAGACTAGAACGTTGATAGGCAGGGTGTGTAAGCGTTGTGAGGCGCTCAGCTAACCTGTACTAATTGCCCGTGAGGCTTAACCATACAACACCCAAGGGGTTTTAAGTACGGACTCCATGAGCACTTGAATGATGTGCTGAGAACTTTAGTCAGATTTTTCCGAGATTGTTGAACAAATTTTGCCTGGCGACCATAGCGCTGTGGAACCACCTGATCCCATGCCGAACTCAGACGTGAAACGCAGCAGCGCCGATGGTAGTGTGGGGTCTCCCCATGTGAGAGTAGGACATCGCCAGGTGCTCTCTTCGAAAAGCCCGTCGCGGACGGGCTTTTTCTTCGCTCCGGAGTGAATGCTTCGTGAGCGGAGTCAACACAGAGTTTTTGCTTTTTGACCGGTCGCGGACCGGGACGAAAAAAGATGAAAATTTTGTCTTGACTTCAACGGAGGGAAGCGTAATATACGCGTCCTGACTTGCTGAAGCGAAACGCGCTAAAGCATTGAAAGTCAACGTTCTTTAACAATTTGACCATGCAATCTGTGTGGGCACTCGACAATGATACAGTCAAAAAGATTTTATCAGTGAACTGAGTGACCAAATCGAAAGTTCTTTTATGAACTTCGGCACAGTCAATTTATCAGTAATCACTGAGCCGCTTTTCTTCGGAAAGGCAACAAAATTCTAATTGAAGAGTTTGATCATGGCTCAGATTGAACGCTGGCGGCAGGCCTAACACATGCAAGTCGAGCGGCAGCGACATGACTGAACCTTCGGGGGACGTTATGGGCGGCGAGCGGCGGACGGGTGAGTAATGCCTGGGAACATGCCTTAGTGTGGGGGATAACCATTGGAAACGATGGCTAATACCGCATAATCTCTACGGAGCAAAGCGGGGGACCTTCGGGCCTCGCGCGCTAAGATTGGCCCAGGTGGGATTAGCTAGTAGGTGGGGTAACGGCTCACCTAGGCGACGATCCCTAGCTGGTCTGAGAGGATGATCAGCCACACTGGAACTGAGACACGGTCCAGACTCCTACGGGAGGCAGCAGTGGGGAATATTGCACAATGGGGGAAACCCTGATGCAGCCATGCCGCGTGTGTGAAGAAGGCCTTCGGGTTGTAAAGCACTTTCAGCAGTGAGGAAGGGGTGAGTATTAATAGTGCTCATCCTTGACGTTAGCTGCAGAAGAAGCACCGGCTAACTCCGTGCCAGCAGCCGCGGTAATACGGAGGGTGCGAGCGTTAATCGGAATTACTGGGCGTAAAGCGCATGCAGGCGGCGTGTTAAGCCAGATGTGAAAGCCCGGGGCTCAACCTCGGAATCGCATTTGGAACTGGCATGCTAGAGTCTTGTAGAGGGGGGTAGAATTTCAGGTGTAGCGGTGAAATGCGTAGAGATCTGAAGGAATACCGGTGGCGAAGGCGGCCCCCTGGACAAAGACTGACGCTCAGATGCGAAAGCGTGGGGAGCAAACAGGATTAGATACCCTGGTAGTCCACGCCGTAAACGATGTCTACTTGGAGGTTGGTGTCTTGAACACTGGCTTTCGGAGCTAACGCGTTAAGTAGACCGCCTGGGGAGTACGGTCGCAAGATTAAAACTCAAATGAATTGACGGGGGCCCGCACAAGCGGTGGAGCATGTGGTTTAATTCGATGCAACGCGAAGAACCTTACCTACTCTTGACATCCAGAGAACTTAGCAGAGATGCTTTGGTGCCTTCGGGAACTCTGAGACAGGTGCTGCATGGCTGTCGTCAGCTCGTGTTGTGAAATGTTGGGTTAAGTCCCGCAACGAGCGCAACCCTTATCCTTGTTTGCCAGCACTTCGGGTGGGAACTCCAGGGAGACTGCCGGTGATAAACCGGAGGAAGGTGGGGACGACGTCAAGTCATCATGGCCCTTACGAGTAGGGCTACACACGTGCTACAATGGCGTATACAGAGGGCTGCCAACTAGCGATAGTGAGCGAATCCCACAAAGTACGTCGTAGTCCGGATTGGAGTCTGCAACTCGACTCCATGAAGTCGGAATCGCTAGTAATCGTGGATCAGAATGCCACGGTGAATACGTTCCCGGGCCTTGTACACACCGCCCGTCACACCATGGGAGTGGGCTGCACCAGAAGTAGATAGCTTAACCTTCGGGAGGGCGTTTACCACGGTGTGGTTCATGACTGGGGTGAAGTCGTAACAAGGTAGCCCTAGGGGAACCTGGGGCTGGATCACCTCCTTACCTAAAGACTGCGTTGTTTCGCAGTGTCCACACAGATTGCCTGGTTAAAATGTAAAGAGCGCAAGAGAAGGGTCTGTAGCTCAGGTGGTTAGAGCGCACCCCTGATAAGGGTGAGGTCGGTGGTTCAAGTCCACTCAGACCCACCACTGTTTTCCCAAACACAGTGGTTGAACACTCTTGCAAAACTCGATGGGGCTATAGCTCAGCTGGGAGAGCGCCTGCCTTGCACGCAGGAGGTCAGCAGTTCGATCCTGCTTAGCTCCACCACTCTTTAAGGGTTTTCCCCGAGAATCTTTAGAAAGTGGTTATCTGTCGATAATTCACACTGCTCTTTAACAATCTGGAAAGCTGACTAGTAAATTCAATCTTTGAGATTGAATCAAACTGTTTCGAAAGAAACAGAGTTCTCAAGCAAAACACATTCAAGTGTCTTGTGTAAGAAGAGTCCGGCGAAACAAATCAAACCTTGGTTGTTTGAACATACGAAACCTCTTGGGGTTGTATGGTTAAGTGACTAAGCGTACACGGTGGATGCCTGGGCAGTCAGAGGCGATGAAGGACGTACTAACTTGCGATAAGCGGTGATGAGGCAGTAAGAGCCACTTGAGTCACCGATTTCCGAATGGGGAAACCCAGCCGCATAAGCGGTTATCATCAGGTGAATACATAGCCTGATGAGGCGAACCGGGGGAACTGAAACATCTAAGTACCCCGAGGAAGAGAAATCAACCGAGATTCCGGCAGTAGCGGCGAGCGAAACCGGATTAGCCCTTAAGCGTTTTTTGTGTCAGGTGAAGGCTCTGGAAAGTGCCGCGATACAGGGTGACAGCCCCGTAACCGACGATACCTTAAACGTGAAAACGAGTAGGACGGGACACGTGTTATCTTGTCTGAAGATGGGGGGACCATCCTCCAAGGCTAAATACTCCTGACTGACCGATAGTGAACCAGTACCGTGAGGGAAAGGCGAAAAGAACCCCTGTGAGGGGAGTGAAAAAGAACCTGAAACCGTGTACGTACAAGCAGTAGGAGCCCTTCGGGGTGACTGCGTACCTTTTGTATAATGGGTCAGCGACTTAATTTCAGTAGCAAGGTTAACCGTATAGGGGAGCCGTAGGGAAACCGAGTCTTAACTGGGCGTGCAGTTGCTGGGATTAGACCCGAAACCAGGTGATCTAGCCATGGGCAGGTTGAAGGTGAGGTAACACTTACTGGAGGACCGAACCGACTAATGTTGAAAAATTAGCGGATGACTTGTGGCTAGGGGTGAAAGGCCAATCAAACCTGGAGATAGCTGGTTCTCCCCGAAAGCTATTTAGGTAGCGCCTCGGACGAATACTACTGGGGGTAGAGCACTGTTAAGGCTAGGGGGTCATCCCGACTTACCAACCCTTTGCAAACTCCGAATACCAGTAAGTACTATCCGGGAGACACACGGCGGGTGCTAACGTCCGTCGTGGAGAGGGAAACAACCCAGACCGCCAGCTAAGGTCCCAAAGTATCACTAAGTGGGAAACGATGTGGGAAGGCTCAGACAGCCAGGATGTTGGCTTAGAAGCAGCCATCATTTAAAGAAAGCGTAATAGCTCACTGGTCGAGTCGGCCTGCGCGGAAGATTTAACGGGGCTAAGTGATACACCGAAGCTGCGGCAATGCGATTTATCGTATTGGGTAGGGGAGCGTTCTGTAAGCGGCTGAAGGTGTGCTGTAAGGCATGCTGGACGTATCAGAAGTGCGAATGCTGACATGAGTAACGACAAGGGGGGTGAAAAACCTCCCCGCCGGAAGACCAAGGGTTCCTGTCCAACGTTAATCGGGGCAGGGTAAGTCGACCCCTAAGGCGAGGCCGAAAGGCGTAGTCGATGGGAAACGGGTTAATATTCCCGTACTTCTTACTATTGCGATGGGGGGACGGAGAAGGCTAGGTGGGCCAGGCGACGGTTGTCCTGGTTCAAGGGTGTAGGCTGATGGTTTAGGCAAATCCGGACCATCTCAAGGCTGAGACCCGATGTCGAGTCACTACGGTGATGAAGTCATTGATGCCATGCTTCCGGGAAAAGCCTCTAAGCTTCAGATAGTAAGGAATCGTACCCCAAACCGACACAGGTGGTCGGGTAGAGAATACCAAGGCGCTTGAGAGAACTCGGGTGAAGGAACTAGGCAAAATGGTACCGTAACTTCGGGAGAAGGTACGCTGCCGGCGGTGAAGAGACTTGCTCTTGGAGCTGCTGGCAGTCGCAGATACCAGGTGGCTGCAACTGTTTATTAAAAACACAGCACTGTGCAAAATCGAAAGATGACGTATACGGTGTGACGCCTGCCCGGTGCCGGAAGGTTAATTGATGGGGTTATCTTCGGAGAAGCTCTTGATCGAAGCCCCGGTAAACGGCGGCCGTAACTATAACGGTCCTAAGGTAGCGAAATTCCTTGTCGGGTAAGTTCCGACCTGCACGAATGGCGTAATGATGGCCACGCTGTCTCCACCCGAGACTCAGTGAAATTGAAATCGCAGTGAAGATGCTGCGTACCCGCGGCTAGACGGAAAGACCCCGTGAACCTTTACTACAGCTTGGCACTGAACATTGACCCTACATGTGTAGGATAGGTGGGAGGCTTCGAAGCAGGTACGCCAGTATCTGTGGAGCCGTCCTTGAAATACCACCCTTGTAGTGTTGATGTTCTAACGTCGCCCCGTTATCCGGGGTGCGGACAGTGCCTGGTGGGTAGTTTGACTGGGGCGGTCTCCTCCCAAAGCGTAACGGAGGAGCACGAAGGTGGGCTAATCACGGTCGGACATCGTGAGGTTAGTGCAATGGCATAAGCCCGCTTAACTGCGAGAATGACGGTTCGAGCAGGTGCGAAAGCAGGTCATAGTGATCCGGTGGTTCTGAATGGAAGGGCCATCGCTCAACGGATAAAAGGTACTCCGGGGATAACAGGCTGATACCGCCCAAGAGTTCATATCGACGGCGGTGTTTGGCACCTCGATGTCGGCTCATCACATCCTGGGGCTGAAGTCGGTCCCAAGGGTATGGCTGTTCGCCATTTAAAGTGGTACGCGAGCTGGGTTTAGAACGTCGTGAGACAGTTCGGTCCCTATCTGCCGTGGGCGCTGGATGATTGAAGGGAGTTGCTCCTAGTACGAGAGGACCGGAGTGAACGAACCGCTGGTGTTCGGGTTGTGTCGCCAGACGCATTGCCCGGTAGCTAAGTTCGGAACAGATAACCGCTGAAAGCATCTAAGCGGGAAGCTGGCCCTGAGATGAGTCATCCCTGAGACTTTGAGTCTCCTGAAGGGCTGTTCGAGACTAGAACGTTGATAGGCAGGGTGTGTAAGCGTTGTGAGGCGCTCAGCTAACCTGTACTAATTGCCCGTGAGGCTTAACCATACAACACCCAAGGGGTTTTAAGTACGGACTCCATGAGCACTTGAATGATGTGCTGAGAACTTTAGTCAGATTTTTCCGAGATTGTTGAACAAATTTTGCCTGGCGACCATAGCGCTGTGGAACCACCTGATCCCATGCCGAACTCAGACGTGAAACGCAGCAGCGCCGATGGTAGTGTGGGGTCTCCCCATGTGAGAGTAGGACATCGCCAGGTGCTCTCTTCGAAAAGCCCGTCGCGGACGGGCTTTTTCTTCGCTCCGGAGTGAATGCTTCGTGAGCGGAGTCAACACAGAGTTTTTGCTTTTTGACCGGTCGCGGACCGGGACGAAAAAAGATGAAAATTTTGTCTTGACTTCAACGGAGGGAAGCGTAATATACGCGTCCTGACTTGCTGAAGCGAAACGCGCTAAAGCATTGAAAGTCAACGTTCTTTAACAATTTGACCATGCAATCTGTGTGGGCACTCGACAATGATACAGTCAAAAAGATTTTATCAGTGAACTGAGTGACCAAATCGAAAGTTCTTTTATGAACTTCGGCACAGTCAATTTATCAGTAATCACTGAGCCGCTTTTCTTCGGAAAGGCAACAAAATTCTAATTGAAGAGTTTGATCATGGCTCAGATTGAACGCTGGCGGCAGGCCTAACACATGCAAGTCGAGCGGCAGCGACATGACTGAACCTTCGGGGGACGTTATGGGCGGCGAGCGGCGGACGGGTGAGTAATGCCTGGGAACATGCCTTAGTGTGGGGGATAACCATTGGAAACGATGGCTAATACCGCATAATCTCTACGGAGCAAAGCGGGGGACCTTCGGGCCTCGCGCGCTAAGATTGGCCCAGGTGGGATTAGCTAGTAGGTGGGGTAACGGCTCACCTAGGCGACGATCCCTAGCTGGTCTGAGAGGATGATCAGCCACACTGGAACTGAGACACGGTCCAGACTCCTACGGGAGGCAGCAGTGGGGAATATTGCACAATGGGGGAAACCCTGATGCAGCCATGCCGCGTGTGTGAAGAAGGCCTTCGGGTTGTAAAGCACTTTCAGCAGTGAGGAAGGGGTGAGTATTAACAGTGCTCATCTTTGACGTTAGCTGCAGAAGAAGCACCGGCTAACTCCGTGCCAGCAGCCGCGGTAATACGGAGGGTGCGAGCGTTAATCGGAATTACTGGGCGTAAAGCGCATGCAGGCGGCGTGTTAAGCCAGATGTGAAAGCCCGGGGCTCAACCTCGGAATCGCATTTGGAACTGGCATGCTAGAGTCTTGTAGAGGGGGGTAGAATTTCAGGTGTAGCGGTGAAATGCGTAGAGATCTGAAGGAATACCGGTGGCGAAGGCGGCCCCCTGGACAAAGACTGACGCTCAGATGCGAAAGCGTGGGGAGCAAACAGGATTAGATACCCTGGTAGTCCACGCCGTAAACGATGTCTACTTGGAGGTTGGTGTCTTGAACACTGGCTTTCGGAGCTAACGCGTTAAGTAGACCGCCTGGGGAGTACGGTCGCAAGATTAAAACTCAAATGAATTGACGGGGGCCCGCACAAGCGGTGGAGCATGTGGTTTAATTCGATGCAACGCGAAGAACCTTACCTACTCTTGACATCCAGAGAACTTAGCAGAGATGCTTTGGTGCCTTCGGGAACTCTGAGACAGGTGCTGCATGGCTGTCGTCAGCTCGTGTTGTGAAATGTTGGGTTAAGTCCCGCAACGAGCGCAACCCTTATCCTTGTTTGCCAGCACTTCGGGTGGGAACTCCAGGGAGACTGCCGGTGATAAACCGGAGGAAGGTGGGGACGACGTCAAGTCATCATGGCCCTTACGAGTAGGGCTACACACGTGCTACAATGGCGTATACAGAGGGCTGCCAACTAGCGATAGTGAGCGAATCCCACAAAGTACGTCGTAGTCCGGATTGGAGTCTGCAACTCGACTCCATGAAGTCGGAATCGCTAGTAATCGTGGATCAGAATGCCACGGTGAATACGTTCCCGGGCCTTGTACACACCGCCCGTCACACCATGGGAGTGGGCTGCACCAGAAGTAGATAGCTTAACCTTCGGGAGGGCGTTTACCACGGTGTGGTTCATGACTGGGGTGAAGTCGTAACAAGGTAGCCCTAGGGGAACCTGGGGCTGGATCACCTCCTTACCTAAAGACTGCGTTGTTTCGCAGTGTCCACACAGATTGCCTGGTCGAAATGTAGAGAGCCACTGGTGCTGCCCAACAGCATCAGTACGAATTAGAAGTCCCATTCGTCTAGAGGCCTAGGACACCGCCCTTTCACGGCGGTAACAGGGGTTCGACTCCCCTATGGGACGCCACGGGTCGTTAGCTCAGTTGGTAGAGCAGTTGACTTTTAATCAATTGGTCGCAGGTTCGAATCCTGCACGACCCACCATTCCTGCCACGGGAATGTAAAACATCCGTGGGCGATTAGCTCAGTTGGGAGAGCACCTCCCTTACAAGGAGGGGGTCACTGGTTCGAGCCCGGTATCGCCCACCACTCTTTCCTTCGGAAAGACACCCAGAACGACGGGGCTATAGCTCAGCTGGGAGAGCGCCTGCCTTGCACGCAGGAGGTCAGCAGTTCGATCCTGCTTAGCTCCACCACTCTTTAAGGGTTTTCCCCGAGAATCTTTAGAAAGTGGTTATCTGTCGATAATTCACAATGCTCTTTAACAATCTGGAAAGCTGACTAGTAAATTCAATCTTTGAGATTGAATCAACTGTTTCGAAAGAAACAGAGTTCTCAAGCAAAACACATTCAAGTGTCTTGTATTTTTTGTCTTCACTTTTCAAAAGTGAAAGCAAAGTGAGTCCGGCGAAACAAATCAAACCTTGGTTGTTTGAACATACGAAACCTCTTGGGGTTGTATGGTTAAGTGACTAAGCGTACACGGTGGATGCCTGGGCAGTCAGAGGCGATGAAGGACGTACTAACTTGCGATAAGCGGTGATGAGGCAGTAAGAGCCACTTGAGTCACCGATTTCCGAATGGGGAAACCTAGCTGCATAAGCAGTTATCATCAGGTGAATACATAGCCTGATGAGGCGAACCGGGGGAACTGAAACATCTAAGTACCCCGAGGAAGAGAAATCAACCGAGATTCCGGCAGTAGCGGCGAGCGAAACCGGATTAGCCCTTAAGCGTTTTTTGTGTCAGGTGAAGGCTCTGGAAAGTGCCGCGATACAGGGTGACAGCCCCGTAACCGACGATGCCTTAAACGTGAAAACGAGTAGGACGGGACACGTGTTATCTTGTCTGAAGATGGGGGGACCATCCTCCAAGGCTAAATACTCCTGACTGACCGATAGTGAACCAGTACCGTGAGGGAAAGGCGAAAAGAACCCCTGTGAGGGGAGTGAAAAAGAACCTGAAACCGTGTACGTACAAGCAGTAGGAGCCCTTCGGGGTGACTGCGTACCTTTTGTATAATGGGTCAGCGACTTAATTTCAGTAGCAAGGTTAACCGTATAGGGGAGCCGTAGGGAAACCGAGTCTTAACTGGGCGTGCAGTTGCTGGGATTAGACCCGAAACCAGGTGATCTAGCCATGGGCAGGTTGAAGGTGAGGTAACACTTACTGGAGGACCGAACCGACTAATGTTGAAAAATTAGCGGATGACTTGTGGCTAGGGGTGAAAGGCCAATCAAACCTGGAGATAGCTGGTTCTCCCCGAAAGCTATTTAGGTAGCGCCTCGGACGAATACTACTGGGGGTAGAGCACTGTTAAGGCTAGGGGGTCATCCCGACTTACCAACCCTTTGCAAACTCCGAATACCAGTAAGTACTATCCGGGAGACACACGGCGGGTGCTAACGTCCGTCGTGGAGAGGGAAACAACCCAGACCGCCAGCTAAGGTCCCAAAGTATCACTAAGTGGGAAACGATGTGGGAAGGCTCAGACAGCCAGGATGTTGGCTTAGAAGCAGCCATCATTTAAAGAAAGCGTAATAGCTCACTGGTCGAGTCGGCCTGCGCGGAAGATTTAACGGGGCTAAGTGATACACCGAAGCTGCGGCAATGCGATTTATCGTATTGGGTAGGGGAGCGTTCTGTAAGCGGCTGAAGGTGTGCTGTAAGGCATGCTGGACGTATCAGAAGTGCGAATGCTGACATGAGTAACGACAAGGGGGGTGAAAAACCTCCCCGCCGGAAGACCAAGGGTTCCTGTCCAACGTTAATCGGGGCAGGGTAAGTCGACCCCTAAGGCGAGGCCGAAAGGCGTAGTCGATGGGAAACGGGTTAATATTCCCGTACTTCTTACTATTGCGATGGGGGGACGGAGAAGGCTAGGTGGGCCAGGCGACGGTTGTCCTGGTTCAAGGGTGTAGGCTGATGGTTTAGGCAAATCCGGACCATCTCAAGGCTGAGACCCGATGTCGAGTCACTACGGTGATGAAGTCATTGATGCCATGCTTCCGGGAAAAGCCTCTAAGCTTCAGATAGTAAGGAATCGTACCCCAAACCGACACAGGTGGTCGGGTAGAGAATACCAAGGCGCTTGAGAGAACTCGGGTGAAGGAACTAGGCAAAATGGTACCGTAACTTCGGGAGAAGGTACGCTGCCGGCGGTGAAGAGACTTGCTCTTGGAGCTGCTGGCAGTCGCAGATACCAGGTGGCTGCAACTGTTTATTAAAAACACAGCACTGTGCAAAATCGAAAGATGACGTATACGGTGTGACGCCTGCCCGGTGCCGGAAGGTTAATTGATGGGGTTATCTTCGGAGAAGCTCTTGATCGAAGCCCCGGTAAACGGCGGCCGTAACTATAACGGTCCTAAGGTAGCGAAATTCCTTGTCGGGTAAGTTCCGACCTGCACGAATGGCGTAATGATGGCCACGCTGTCTCCACCCGAGACTCAGTGAAATTGAAATCGCAGTGAAGATGCTGCGTACCCGCGGCTAGACGGAAAGACCCCGTGAACCTTTACTACAGCTTGGCACTGAACATTGACCCTACATGTGTAGGATAGGTGGGAGGCTTCGAAGCAGGTACGCCAGTATCTGTGGAGCCGTCCTTGAAATACCACCCTTGTAGTGTTGATGTTCTAACGTCGCCCCGTTATCCGGGGTGCGGACAGTGCCTGGTGGGTAGTTTGACTGGGGCGGTCTCCTCCCAAAGCGTAACGGAGGAGCACGAAGGTGGGCTAATCACGGTCGGACATCGTGAGGTTAGTGCAATGGCATAAGCCCGCTTAACTGCGAGAATGACGGTTCGAGCAGGTGCGAAAGCAGGTCATAGTGATCCGGTGGTTCTGAATGGAAGGGCCATCGCTCAACGGATAAAAGGTACTCCGGGGATAACAGGCTGATACCGCCCAAGAGTTCATATCGACGGCGGTGTTTGGCACCTCGATGTCGGCTCATCACATCCTGGGGCTGAAGTCGGTCCCAAGGGTATGGCTGTTCGCCATTTAAAGTGGTACGCGAGCTGGGTTTAGAACGTCGTGAGACAGTTCGGTCCCTATCTGCCGTGGGCGCTGGATGATTGAAGGGAGTTGCTCCTAGTACGAGAGGACCGGAGTGAACGAACCGCTGGTGTTCGGGTTGTGTCGCCAGACGCATTGCCCGGTAGCTAAGTTCGGAACAGATAACCGCTGAAAGCATCTAAGCGGGAAGCTGGCCCTGAGATGAGTCATCCCTGAGACTTTAAGTCTCCTGAAGGGCTGTTCGAGACTAGAACGTTGATAGGCAGGGTGTGTAAGCGTTGTGAGGCGCTCAGCTAACCTGTACTAATTGCCCGTGAGGCTTAACCATACAACACCCAAGGGGTTTTAAGTACGGACTCCATGAGCACTTGAATGATGTGCTGAGAACTTTAGTCAGATATTTCCGAGATTGTTGAACAAATTTTGCCTGGCGACCATAGCGCTGTGGAACCACCTGATCCCATGCCGAACTCAGACGTGAAACGCAGCAGCGCCGATGGTAGTGTGGGGTCTCCCCATGTGAGAGTAGGACATCGCCAGGCTCCCTATTTAAAAAAGGCCACCCGAATGGGTGGCCTTTTTGCGTTTTAACTTTTTCGATAAGCATCAGATCAACTGAGCATCATTTGATACTTGCTCTCAATCGAAGCTACTCACTGTGAGTTTAATTACGCTTCTCTTAAGATCAGAGGCTGATTCAGAGACCACTCTCTGAATGTATCTATGAAAACCTGACTGGGATGACTAGTGCTTTGCTTTTGTCGTCTTGGTTCTGCATCACTGATAAGAACTCCGTGTCGTTATTGTTGATTGTGCTGTAGGCATGCCGTAATAAAAGTCAGCGGTGACAGAAACGAAATGTAAACACCGCTTGGCTGGCGGTTCAAAATTCGGCTCGTAGGAAAATATGTGAGTGCTACAGAAGGGCTGTGGTGAGATTGAAAACCAGGTATCCGATTGAACGGATACCTGATTTGCTATGGCAGGATGTACGTCTCATCGGAACAGAGAGATTTCACTTCTGATAGGTTTTTGGCTACGAATATTCCGGCCTGACGCATTTCAGCGCAGCTGGAAGTGACCGTATCCTCGGCAATGCCGCGGCAGGCTGCTAAATTGACAATGACTTTAAATGCCCCTGTTGCCTGGAGCTGGAGCGCAGTAGTCTTCACGCAATAGTCTGTTGCCAGTCCGCCAATTAAAACAGTTGTGACGCCTTTGCTGTTGAGCCATTCGATCAGACCCGTACTGAGTTGTTCCTGCAGATCGTGGTAGCAAGCACCGTAGGGGTGAAGATCAGGCTCGATCCCTTTCCAGATGACATGATCATAGTCTGTGACCTCCGGAAGCCCAGGGATGACTTTGAAGCCTTGTGTGCCGGGAACGGCGTGTTTCACCCAGGTCAGATCGGCATTCGGATGCGGAAGTGATTGCAGCATCTTGTCGTGGTGTTCCACAACCCAGACGGCATTCGACGGGTGGGCATCCTTGGTGAGGATGCGCCAACTCGCCAATTCAGCCTGTTCGTTGAGCGCTGCTGCAATTTGATCCCCACCCGGAACGGGTAATTCGTCCGGACAAAGCGGGGTAAATGTTTGCTGAGCATCCACATCAATTGCTGCAATCGTCATGATCAACCCCCTACAGGATCTGGTTCAGGATATGATCTGCTTTCAGGCGTCGTATACGCTTGATTAAGCGTCTGACTGGCAGAGGATAGCTTTCGACTTTGTCGATAAATTTATAACTGCCCATTAATTGAGTATGTCGCAAGATTGCGTTGAGTTCCTGCTGTTTTTGCTCAGACAGTAACTCATGCTTGTCATGCACTAAGATGGCATTTTCAAGGTCCAGCTTCCAGGCTCTCGGGTTGAGATTGTTACCGGTGATCAGCATGTACTGACGGTCGACCCAGATACCTTTCAGGTGGAAACTGTTGTTGTCGTGTTTCCAGATATGAATGGCTAACTGCCGACGAGCAATCGCAGCTTCATTATGTTTGGCAAAATTGCGCAGATTGACCTCATACAGGTAAGGCAATCCGGCAATTGTCCGGAACGGTTCACTGGGGGGGATATAAAAGTCATTGGCCGTTTTATCGCCCACAATTAAGGTGATTTTCACTCCGCGTCTTAAGGCTCGTTTGACTTCACGGCTGACACTGCGGGGGAAATTGAAGTATGGCGTACAGATAGTCAGCTCATTTTTGGCGCTGGCGATCAGTGTACAGATATATTTATTGAGATTGTTTTTGCGTCGTCCCAGGCCGACGATTGGCGTCAGCCCGACCTGATTCTCGCTGACGGATTCAGGCTCAAAGGAGTAGCTTGCCCGTTGCAGTTCCTGGCGTAAGTCCCGAATTGCATTCCGTAAGCTTTTCGTTTCCGGGCGAACTTGCTGATTCAGGCAATTGACTGCCGGGCTATCGACTAATGTTTGCTGAACAAACTGAGCCATGCTGTCTGCCAGTCTGGCATTTTTCAGCACATGGTAGCGGTCACAGCGGTAGCGCTGATGCTGAGCGAGATAGACGTCATTCAGGCTGGCGCCGCTGTAGATCACCGAATCATCAATGATGAAGCCTTTCAGATGCAGTACGCCAAAGACTTCACGGTTGCGGACGGGCACACCCAATACTTCAATTTTATGTTCGTATGATGCTGAGAACTCCCGGTAAAAAGCTGCGTTCCCTTCAGATTTTTCTGCGCCAATTAATCCGCGCTGTGCGCGATGCCAGTCGACAAGTACTTTTATATCCAGTTCAGGACGCTTTTGCTTGGCTTCATACAATGCTTTGAGGATACCACGACCCGCATCGTCGTCCTGGAGGTAGAGTGCAACCAGGTAAATACGCTGAGTTGCGTTCGAGATTTCCTGATGCAAGCGCTCACGAAAAGCACTGGCATCCAGCAGTGTTTCTAAATTTTCTGGTTGATGCGCAATACACGGTAGCTGATCAATGAGCTGCCTATTTGCAGTAGCTGAATCCATTATCGCCTCGTTCCGCGACTTATTTGATAAATCTAAAAATTAAGAGGCCAATTATACCAGATTTTAGTGATGGTAAAGTGGCCACAATGGAGCAATTGCTGAGCTTGGGAGGCAGGTTGGTCAATTCGGGCTGTATAGCATGGGTGTGAGTGATTTTCCTGCACTCCGGTAGCGTTGAAGCCGGTTGGCCAGTGTCGCAGGTAAATCATCCTCAGAGACAACTCTGAATCCTGCGCTTACATAAAGCGACTCAAGGTGGCTGAATGCAAAACAAAAACAGCGCATAGATGCCAACTGCGGTTGACAGGCTGCCAGTAAAGCCAGACCAATTCCCTGTTGCCGGAACGCAGGCGAAACCAACATGCCGGTTAATAACTGGTGATCCTCAGACAGCTGGAAGCGGACAACAGTGACAATTTCTGATGCTGTTTCACCGATCCAGATGACTTCGTCTCTTTTGGCTTTCCCTGCCGGGTAATGGGCCTTGTAGAGTCGATTGACCAGCGGGAATCGAATCGGTTCCAAAGGATGGAAGCTAAGTGTTGTTTTCGTGAAATCTGTCATGGAATTAACTGCGTCACTGCCAGGGATCAGTTAGAATGCGGCCTCCAGTATAAAGCGACGGTTTGAAATTGGTATGGAAGTTTTGCATTCCCAGTCACTGGCTCAATTACATACGTTTGGTATCCAGGTGTCGGCCTCCCGAATAGCCGCTGTGGCAACAGTCGATGAACTGAAGGCCATCCTTTTCAATGAGTGCCTGGATTCATCGCCATCACTGATTATCGGGCAAGGCAGTAATCTGTTGTTCTGCAGTGATTTTCAAGGGACTGTGATTCTGAACCGTATCATGGGCGTGGCGGTCACTGAAACGGACTATGCCTACCATCTGCATGTTGGTGCCGGCGAAAACTGGCATCAGCTGGTCTGCTGGACTGTGGAACAGGGGATGCCCGGCCTTGAAAACCTGGCTTTGATTCCGGGTTGTGCCGGTTCTGCACCCATTCAGAACATTGGCGCTTATGGCGTGGAATTACAGGACATCTGCGAATATGTGGATGTCATGGACAGGCGAGATGGTGAGATGCGGCGGCTGAGCGCTGAGGAATGTCGCTTCGGCTATCGGGATTCGGTTTTTAAGCACGCCCTGAAGGAAACACACATCATTGTCGCTGTCGGAATACGATTGAGCAAGGACTGGCAGCCGAATATCTCTTATGGCCCGCTGGCCACTCTTGATCCCGAAACCGTCACGGCGGGAGAGATTCTGGAACAGGTCTGCGCGGTACGTCGTGCGAAGCTGCCTGATCCGGCGCAATTGGGGAATGCGGGCAGTTTCTTTAAGAACCCGGTTGTCACGCAGGAAATGTATCAGCAACTCTCTGCGGCGTTTCCCGGATTACCGAGCTACCCGGCTCAGCAAGGGCATTACAAGCTGGCAGCAGGATGGCTGATTGACCAGTGTGATTTAAAGGGCTATCAGATTGGCGGCGCCGCTGTTCATCAAGAGCAAGCCCTAGTGATTGTGAACACCGGTCATGCAACCTCTGAGGATGTACTCCGGCTGGCCCGGCATATTGTGGATACCGTGGCTCATAAATTTGGAGTCCGGCTGGAACACGAGGTGCGCTTTATGGCTGCCAACGGGGAAACCACATTGGATGAGGTGATGCCATGAAAGAGCATGCGACTAAGCTAGCCCTGATCCGCACACTTGCGGACGGGCAATTCCACTCCGGAGAGGCGCTCGGGGAAGTGATGGGGATCTCGCGTGCGGCGATCAGTAAACATATTAAGGTGATTCAGGAATGGGGACTGGATGTCCACCGGGTTCAGGGCAAGGGTTATCGTTTAGCGGCCGGATTTGAGCTGCTGGATGAAACAGCCATTCTTGCTCAGGTCGACTGCCCGTCGCTGTCATTGGTTCCCGTGATTGATTCGACGAACCAGTACATGCTGGATCGGATCGGACAGTTGCCCAAGGGCGCCGTTTGTCTGGCTGAATATCAGCAGGCAGGCAGGGGCCGGCGTGGAAGACAGTGGTTATCTCCATTTGGTAGTAACCTTTACTTTTCTATGTACTGGCGGCTAGATGCCGGGGTTGCAGCCGCAATGGGGTTAAGCCTTGTGGTTGGGCTGGCGGTAACGAAAACCCTTCAGAAACTGGGCGCGAAAGACATCAAAGTCAAATGGCCCAATGACCTTTATTATCAGGATAAAAAGCTGGCTGGGATTCTCGTTGAAATGAGCGGGAAAGCAGGCGATGCGGCTCATCTGGTGATAGGGATGGGGCTGAATCTGACCATGACCAATACGGATCCGGAAACTGTCGGTCAGCCATGGGCGAATCTGGCTGAAGCATGCCAACCCATGCCTGACCGCAATCAGCTGGCCGCAGCCATTATTGCCGAAATGACCGAAACATTGCAGCGTTATGAAGACGTTGGGATGGCTGGTTTTGTTGATGAGTGGGATCAGTATGACAACTTTCTTGGCCGGCCAGTCAAATTACTGATGGGTGAAAAGGTGATTCGGGGAATTGCCCGCGGAATCAACCCTCAGGGTGCCTTACTGCTAGAAACTGAACAGGGGCTGGTCCCTTATCTGGGTGGGGAGATCTCACTGCGTAAAGGCGATTAGATTAAATGCAAGACCAGTGCTCAAAGTGCTGGTCTTGTCTGGATTCGCTATTTTCTGAGCTTGATGGTCTGTACTGCATGATTTGATCCTTTTTGCAGGATCAGGCTGGCCCGTTCACGGGTCGGCAGGATATTTTCCTTGAGGTTTTTCCCGTTGATTTCCTGCCAGATATTGGTGGCAGTTTTAATCGCTTCTGATTCGCTCAGTTTTGTGTAGTGATTGAAATAAGAAGAGGGATCCTGGAAGGCGCCCTTGCGGAATTTCAAGAACCGCTCAATGTACCAGGTTTGCAGCAGGTCCGGCTCTGCATCGACATAAATCGAGAAGTCGAGTAAATCAGAAATAAAGACCCGATGCGGTTCATGCGGGTAGTCCATACCGCTTTGTAATACATTGAGTCCTTCAATGATGAGGATGTCCGGCTGTTCCACCACTTTGATTTCATCGGTAATGTCATAAGTCAGGTGGGAATAAACGGGCGCCTCTACGCGGGGTTTGCCGGATTTTACTTCGGTCAGAAACTCTACCAGGCGACGAATATCATAGGACTGCGGAAATCCTTTCTTCTTCATCAGGTTTTTTTCCAGCAGAACATGATTCGGATAAAGGAAACCGTCGGTTGTGATGAGCTCGACTTTAGGATGTTCAGGCCACCGGGTGAGCAGGGCTTTCAGCAAACGGGCCGTTGTGCTTTTCCCGACAGCGACACTGCCAGCAATGCCGATGATATAAGGGACAGTCGTGGGTTTGGGCTGTGAAAGAAATTCTTCTAACACACGATTACGACCTTTGCGCGCACCGACATACAGATTCAGCAAACGAGATAATGGCAGGTAGATATCCCGAACTTCATCCATGGAAAGGTGCTCGTTTATCCCGCGAAGATTTTCGAGATCCGATTCGTTCAGTGTCATGGTAACCGACTTGCGTAATTCAGCCCATGCCTGCCGGTCAAAGGAGAGGTAAGGTGTTAGGATCTCGTTCATTTTGTAACCAAAATCTCATTCACAGGGAATGGGACAATACAGGATCAATTGACGAAGGGAAAGAGGACATCTTTTGTTCCGATGATGAAATCTGTACACACTTACCGATGTTTGGTTAATAAATGCGCATAAGGCGCATCAATCTAATTTTTTTTGTGTTTTCCTATTGCAACCCCCAAATCCATCGCATAGAATGCGCAGCACTTACGCCGACTTAGCTCAGTAGGTAGAGCAACTGACTTGTAATCAGTAGGTCACCAGTTCGATTCCGGTAGTCGGCACCAAAATTTGGAGGGATTCCCGAGTGGCCAAAGGGATCAGACTGTAAATCTGACGGCTCCGCCTTCGAAGGTTCGAATCCTTCTCCCTCCACCATATTCAAATGGTTGAATAGCTCTACGAGTTACGAGTTTGCGGGCATCGTATAATGGCTATTACCTCAGCCTTCCAAGCTGATGATGCGGGTTCGATTCCCGCTGCCCGCTCCACATTTCTCGTGTGCTGATATAGCTCAGTTGGTAGAGCGCACCCTTGGTAAGGGTGAGGTCGGCGGTTCAAATCCGCCTATCAGCACCACTCTCTCTCCAAAGCACTTCAATTCTTTTGATATATACTCTACAAAACCCATGATTGGTTGTGTGGTCGTTATACCACCTAAATACCGTGCCTAGAGGGACTACCCATGTCTAAAGAAAAATTTGAACGTACGAAACCGCACGTTAACGTTGGTACTATCGGCCACGTTGACCACGGTAAAACTACTCTGACTGCTGCAATCTGTACTGTACTGTCTAAAAAATACGGCGGTTCAGCGCGTGACTTCGCATCTATCGATAACGCGCCAGAAGAGCGTGAGCGTGGTATCACAATCTCTACTTCTCACGTAGAGTACGATACTCCGACTCGCCACTACGCGCACGTTGACTGCCCAGGACACGCCGACTACGTGAAAAACATGATCACCGGTGCTGCTCAGATGGACGGTGGTATCCTGGTTGTTGCTGCGACTGATGGCCCAATGCCACAGACTCGTGAGCACATCCTGCTGGGTCGTCAGGTTGGTATCCCTTACATCATCGTGTTCATGAACAAGTGCGACATGGTGGATGACGAAGAGCTGCTGGAGCTGGTTGAGATGGAAGTTCGTGAACTTCTGTCTGAGTACGACTTCCCAGGCGACGACTGCCCAGTAATCATGGGTTCTGCTCTGGGCGCGCTGAATGGCGAAGCTCAGTGGGAAGAGAAAATCGTTGAGCTGGCTGAAGCACTGGATTCTTACATCCCAGAGCCAGAGCGTGCTATCGACAAACCGTTCATCCTGCCAATCGAAGACGTATTCTCAATCCAGGGCCGTGGTACTGTTGTAACTGGTCGTGTTGAGCAAGGTATCGTTCGCGTAGGTGACGAAGTTGCTATCGTAGGTATCAAAGACACCACCACTACGACTTGTACTGGTGTTGAGATGTTCCGTAAGCTTCTGGACGAAGGCCGTGCTGGTGAGAACGTTGGTGTTCTGCTGCGTGGTACTAAGCGTGACGAAGTTGAGCGTGGTCAAGTTCTGGCTAAGCCTGGTTCAATCACTCCACACACAACTTTCGAGTCAGAAGTATACGTTCTGTCTAAAGACGAAGGCGGCCGTCATACTCCGTTCTTCAAAGGCTACCGTCCACAGTTCTACTTCCGTACAACTGACGTGACCGGTACTATCGAACTGCCAGAAGGCGTTGAGATGGTCATGCCAGGTGACAACATCAAGATGGTTGTTACTCTGATCGCACCTATCGCAATGGACGAAGGTCTGCGCTTCGCAATCCGTGAAGGTGGCCGTACCGTTGGTGCTGGTGTTGTTGCTAAGATCGTTGAATAATATTTGACGACAAGGCACGAAAAAGGGCATCATTTGATGCCCTTTTTCTACGTTCCGCTTCAGACTAGCGTATTTTTTGGTCAGTGTGCCGAGTAAAAAGTGCGTTAATGAATCCGGGCGTTACGAAGGGATTCACTTAATCCTTAGAAAGCCTCGCCACCTGCGAGGTTATTTTCGTCTATATTGAGACAAGTTACAGGTTGGTTGTATGAAAGCGAATGCCGAAAACCAAAGCAGCTCTAGTAATATGGATGGCCTGAAATGGGTTGTTGTATTTGCCCTACTGGCAGCAGCGGTGGTTGGTAATTACCTGTACAGTGATGTAGTAAATGTAGCGTTGCGCGCAACTGCAGTTGTGGTTCTGGTAGCCATAGCTGGTGGTATTGCGGCGCTTACTGCGAAAGGTAAAGCGGCGATCACTTTTGCTCGTGAATCGCGTATGGAAGTCCGCAAGGTAGTGTGGCCAACTCGTCAGGAAGCTACGCAGACAACCTTTATCGTTTTAGCTGTCACTGTCATTATGGCGTTAGCCCTGTGGGGCATCGACGGCATCATGGTCCGTTTGGTCCGCCTGGTTACCGGTGTATAGAGGTAAGAGTTCATGAGCGAAGCTCCTAAAAAACGATGGTATGTTGTGCAAGCCTTCTCTGGTTTTGAAGGTCGTGTTGCACAGTCACTACGTGAACATATCAAGATGCATGGCATGGAAGATTACTTTGATGAGGTCCTGGTACCGACTGAAGAAGTAGTGGAAATGCGTGCTGGCCAGCGCCGTAAAAGCGAGCGCAAGTTCTTCCCAGGGTACGTCCTTGTGCAAATGGTGATGAACGATGAAACCTGGCATCTGGTACGTAGTATTCCTCGTGTGATGGGGTTCATTGGCGGAACATCTGATCGACCTGCACCAATTTCCGATAAAGAAGCTGCTGCGATTCTGAATCGTCTGCAGCAGGCGAGTGAATCGCCAGTTCACAAGACAGTATTTGAGCCTGGTGAAGTGGTTCGTGTGACTGACGGTCCGTTTGCTGACTTTAACGGTGTGGTTGAAGAAGTCGATTACGACAAGAGCCGCCTCAAAGTGTCGGTTTCTATCTTCGGCCGTGCGACACCAGTTGAGCTGGAGTTTGGTCAGGTAGAAAAAAACTGACCAATAAATAATCAAGCATTATTGTCAGGGGCGCGGAATTGGACTATAATTTCGCGCCCTTTCGTTAGACGGGGAGTCTGTTTGCAGAAAGCAGACGTTCGAACCCAAATTAAGGTAATTTAGTAATGGCTAAAAAAGTAGAAGCTTACATCAAGCTGCAAGTTGCAGCTGGTATGGCAAACCCTTCTCCACCAGTTGGTCCGGCTCTGGGTCAGCACGGTGTGAACATCATGGAATTCTGTAAAGCGTTCAACGCAAAAACTGATTCTCTGGAAAAAGGTCTGCCGACTCCAGTTGTAATCACTGTTTACAGTGACCGTTCTTTCACTTTCATCACCAAGACTCCACCTGCTGCTGTTCTGCTGAAGAAAGCTGCTGGTATCAAGTCTGGTTCTGGCCGTCCAAACACTGAAAAAGTGGGTAAAGTGACTGAAGCTCAGATCCAGGAAATTGCAGAAACTAAAGCTGCAGACATGACTGGTGCCGACATCGAAGCATTGAAGCGCTCTATCGCGGGTACTGCCCGTTCGATGGGTCTGGTAGTAGAGGGTTAAGAGAATGGCAAAACTAACTAAGCGTATGCGCGTAATCCGTGAGAAAGTTGACGCTACTCGCGAGTACGACATCAACGAAGCTGTTGCTCTGCTGAAAGAACTGGCTACTGCTAAATTCGTAGAAAGCGTTGACGTTGCAGTAAACCTGGGCATCGATGCTCGTAAATCTGACCAAAACGTTCGTGGCGCTACTGTACTGCCACACGGTACTGGCCGTGACATCCGCGTAGCGGTTTTCACTCAAGGTGCGAACGCTGAAGCAGCGAAAGAAGCTGGTGCAGATCTGGTTGGTATGGAAGATCTGGCTGAACAAGTGAAGAAAGGCGAAATGAACTTTGACGTCGTTATCGCTTCTCCAGACGCAATGCGCGTTGTTGGTCAGCTGGGTACTATCCTGGGTCCTCGTGGCCTGATGCCAAACCCGAAAGTTGGTACTGTAACTCCGAACGTTGCTGAAGCGGTTAAGAACGCGAAGGCAGGTCAGGTTCGTTACCGTAACGACAAGAACGGTATCATCCACACCACAATTGGTAAGGTTGATTTTGACGCTGACAAACTGAAAGAAAACCTGGAATCTCTGCTGGTTGCGCTGAAAAAAGCGAAGCCTGCTTCTGCAAAAGGTACTTTCATCAAGAAAGTTAGCATCTCAACCACTATGGGTGCGGGTGTTGCGCTAGACCAGAACTCTCTGGACGCTAACGCTTAATATTTGCAGAATCGCTGGGATTATGTATAATCCTGCGTTTCGAATTTATGGCTAAGATCCGGGCAGATTTTCTGCCGGGGTCTTCGTCCAAGACCGTAGGTGTTCTCAGAACTTAATACTTTAACCTACGTAGACGGTGCCAGGAACATGATTGATGTATTGTCTTTCTTGGATCTGCGCCGTACAAACTCTCCTGCAATTTTGCAGTGAGTGGGTAAACACAATCCAGGAGCAAGTCCAATGGCTTTAAACCTTCAAGACAAAAAAGCAATTGTTGCTGAAGTCAACGAAGCTGCCAGCGGTGCCCTGTCTGCAGTTGTTGCTGATTCTCGCGGCGTGTCCGTGGGTGCTATGACGACTCTGCGTAAGCAAGCGCGTGAAGCGGGCGTTTACGTACGTGTTGTTCGTAACACTCTGGCTCGTCGTGCAGTAGTAGGTACTAACTACGAGTGTCTGACTGACACTTTCGTAGGTCCTACTCTGCTGGCTTTCTCTAACGAGCACCCAGGTGCTGCAGCGCGTCTGTTCAAAGACTTCGCTAAAGAGAACAAAGACTTCGAGATCAAAGCTGCTGCATTCGAAGGCGTACTGACTGATGCAGACGTTCTGGCGAAACTGCCAACTTACGACGAAGCGATCGCACGTCTGATGATGTGCATGAAAGAAGCTTCTGCTGGCAAGCTGGTTCGCACTATTGCAGCTATTCGCGATCAAAAAGAAGCCGCTTAATAAGTTTGGCTTTTCATTGGTTGCTATTTAAACTAATTGTTGACTTTAAAAGAGAATTGTTATGTCTATCACTAACGAGCAAATCCTAGACGCAGTTGCAGAAATGTCTGTAATGCAAGTTGTTGAACTGATCGAAGCTATGGAAGAGAAGTTCGGCGTTACTGCTGCTGCAGCAGTTGTTGCTGGTGGCGCTGCTGAAGCTGCTGCTGAAGAGCAAACTGAATTCAACGTAATTCTGACTGCTGCTGGCGCTAACAAAGTTGCTGTAATCAAAGCAGTACGTGGCGCAACTGGTCTGGGCCTGAAAGAAGCGAAAGCTCTGGTTGACGGCGCTCCAGCACCTCTGAAAGAAGGCGTTGAGAAAGCTGAAGCTGAAGCTCTGAAAGCTCAGCTGGAAGAAGCTGGTGCTTCTGTTGAAATCAAGTAATTATTACTTAATTTCTTAGCCTTTATGGCTATGGGCTGGTGGCTAAAAAGCCACCGGCCCTTTTGCGCTGTAGGGTAGTGGTGTTTTTCACATTGTTTTGCAACCATTTCCCATGCGTATTTACAGCCTGTAATCCAGTGCTGTCCTGCGACAAACAATGTTATTAGTCACTGCCTCTTACTAGAGGTAGTTAGGATCACTTATCAGCGATCTGAGGAACCTATGGTTTACTCTTATACCGAGAAAAAGCGTATCCGTAAGGATTTTGGTAAGCGTCCACAAGTATTGGATGTACCTTACTTGCTGTCGATCCAGCTTGAGTCTTTTGATAAGTTCATCGAGCAGGATCCGGAAGGGCATTACGGTCTAGAAGCTGCCTTTCGTTCTGTTTTCCCAATTCAGAGCTATAACGGCAATTCCGAGCTGCAATACGTTAGCTATCGTCTCGGTGAGCCGGTGTTCGATGTTAAAGAATGTCAGATCCGCGGTGTAACGTATTCTGCACCACTGCGTGTGAAACTGCGCCTTGTGATGTATGACAAGGATGCACCGGCTGGCACCGTCAAAGACATCAAAGAACAAGAAGTTTACATGGGCGAAATTCCGCTCATGACAGATAACGGTACATTCGTTATTAACGGTACCGAGAGGGTTATCGTATCCCAGCTGCACCGTAGCCCGGGTGTCTTCTTCGACAGCGATAAGGGTAAAACCCATTCCTCAGGTAAAGTGCTGTATAACGCACGCATCATTCCATACCGTGGTTCATGGTTGGATTTCGAATTTGATCCGAAGGATAACGTCTACGTTCGTATCGACCGTCGTCGTAAGTTGCCTGCGTCTATCATCCTGCGTGCGCTGGGTTATACCACTGAGCAAATCCTTGACCTGTTCTTTGAGAAGATCAATTTCGAAGTGCAGGGCAAGTCTCTGGTTATGGAATTGGTACCCGATCGTCTGCGTGGTGAAACCGCAAGCTTCGATATCGAAGCGAACGGCACTGTGTATGTAGAGAAGGGCCGCCGTATTACTGCGCGTCACATTCGTCAGCTGCAGAAAGACAACATCGACCACATCGAAGTCCCTGTTGAGTACATCGTCGGTAAAGTTGCCGCGCGTGACTACGTCAACGAAGAGACCGGTGAACTGATCGCGGAAGCGAACCAGGAACTGAGCCTGGAATCGCTGGCGAAGCTGTCTCAAGCTGGCCATAAAGCCATTCAGGTGCTGTTTACGAACGACCTGGACTACGGTCCGTACATGTCTGATACCCTGCGTATCGACAGCACGACTGACCGTCTGAGTGCTCTGGTTGAAATCTACCGCATGATGCGCCCTGGTGAGCCACCAACGCGCGAAGCGGCTGAGCAGCTGTTCGAAAGTCTGTTCTTCTCAGAAGATCGTTACGATCTGTCTGCGGTTGGCCGGATGAAGTTCAACAGCTCTCTGATTCGTGAAGAGACGACAGGTCCGGGTACGCTGGATCACGATGACATCATCGAAGTGATGCGCAAGCTGATCGACATTCGGAACGGTAAAGGTGAAGTTGATGATATCGACCACCTGGGTAACCGCCGTATCCGTAGTGTCGGCGAAATGGCTGAAAACCAGTTCCGTGTGGGTCTGGTCCGTGTTGAGCGTGCAGTGAAAGAACGCCTGAGTCTGGGTGATCTGGATGCTGTGATGCCTCAGGATCTGATCAACGCCAAGCCAATTTCAGCGGCAGTGAAAGAGTTCTTCGGCTCTTCTCAGCTGTCTCAGTTTATGGATCAGAACAACCCGCTGTCAGAAGTTACGCACAAGCGTCGTATTTCTGCTCTGGGTCCAGGCGGTCTGACTCGTGAACGTGCGGGCTTTGAGGTTCGAGACGTTCACGCAACGCACTATGGTCGTCTGTGTCCGATCGAGACCCCTGAAGGTCCGAACATCGGTCTGATCAACTCGCTGTCTGTGTTTGCCCGTTGTAACCCATACGGTTTCCTGGAAACTCCATACCGTAAAGTGGTTGACGGCAAGGTAACCGACCAGATCGATTACCTGTCAGCGATTGAAGAAGGTCAGTTTGTTATCGCTCAGGCGAACGCTGTTCTGGAAGAGAATGGTAGCTTCGCAGATGAGCTGATCACTGCCCGTCACAAAGGTGAATCAGGTCTTCACCCACGTGACCACGTCCAGTACATGGACGTTGCAACCAACCAGGTGGTATCTGTGGCGGCGTCCCTGATCCCATTCCTGGAGCACGACGATGCGAACCGTGCCCTGATGGGTGCGAACATGCAACGTCAGGCTGTACCAACACTGCGTGCAGACAAGCCGCTGGTTGGTACAGGTATCGAGCGTGCAGTAGCAGTTGACTCCGGTGTAACTGCGGTTGCTAAACGTGGCGGTATGGTTCAGTCCGTAGATGCATCTCGTATCGTGATTAAGGTCAACGAAGACGAGCTGGTACCAGGCGAAGCCGGTATTGATATCTACAACCTGACGAAATACACCCGTTCTAACCAGAACACTTGTATCAACCAGCGTCCGACTGTGATGCCGGGTGAACCTGTTGCACGTGGTGACGTGCTGGCAGACGGTCCTTCAACGGACCTGGGTGAACTGGCTCTGGGCCAGAACATGCGTATCGCGTTCATGCCTTGGAACGGTTACAACTTTGAGGACTCCATCCTGGTGTCTGAGCGCGTTGTTCAGGAAGATCGCCTGACGACTATCCACATTCAGGAACTGTCCTGTGTGGCGCGTGATACCAAGCTGGGCGCTGAAGAAATCACAGCAGACATCCCGAACGTGGGTGAAGCGGCCCTGTCCAAACTGGACGAGTCCGGTATCGTGTATATCGGTGCGGAAGTGAAGGGTGGCGACATTCTGGTTGGTAAGGTAACACCGAAAGGTGAAACTCAGCTGACGCCGGAAGAGAAACTGCTGCGTGCAATCTTCGGTGAAAAAGCCTCTGACGTGAAAGATTCGTCACTGCGTGTACCGAACTCTGTGTCTGGTACCATCATTGACGTTCAGGTCTTCACACGTGATGGCGTAGAGAAGGACAAGCGTGCACTCGAAATTGAAGAGATGCAGCTGAAAGAAGCGAAGAAAGACATCACCGAAGAATTCCAGATCCTGGAAGGTGGTTTGCTGGCTCGTGTCCGTACTCTGCTGCTGTCTGCCGGTTATGATGACGCGCGCGTGTCTTCAATGGACCGTGAGAAGCTGTTCTCTCAGACATTGGATGATGAGTCTCTGCAAAACCAGCTGGAGCAGCTGGCAGAGCAGTACGACGAGCTGAAAGCTGAATTCGATAAGAAGTTCGAAACCAAGCGCCGTAAGATCACTCAAGGTGATGATCTGGCACCTGGCGTCCTGAAGATCGTCAAGGTCTACCTGGCCGTGAAGCGTCGCATCCAGCCTGGTGATAAGATGGCCGGTCGTCACGGTAACAAGGGTGTTATCTCGAAGATCTGTCCGGTTGAAGACATGCCTTACGATGAGAAAGGCCAAACTGTCGATATCGTACTGAACCCGCTGGGTGTACCTTCGCGTATGAACATCGGTCAGATTCTGGAAACTCACCTGGGTCTGGCAGCGAAAGGTATCGGTGACAAGATCAACCAGATGCTGAAAGAACAGCAGGAACTGCACAAGTTCCGCGAGTTCCTGCAGAAGGTTTATGATCTGGGCGATACCCGTCAGAATGTGGACATTGCGTCCATGACTGATGAAGAAGTTCGTACCCTGATTGAGAACCTGCGTGGTGGTCTGCCAATCGCGACACCTGTCTTTGACGGTGCGCCAGAGTCTTCAATCAAAGAGCTGCTGAAACTGGGTGACCTCCCAGAATCAGGCCAGCTGACTTTGTTTGACGGCCGTACCGGTGAGCAGTTTGAGCGTCCTGTAACCGTAGGTTACATGTATATGCTGAAACTGAACCACCTGGTAGACGACAAGATGCACGCGCGTTCTACTGGTTCGTACAGTCTGGTTACTCAGCAGCCACTGGGTGGTAAAGCTCAGTTCGGTGGTCAGCGCTTCGGTGAGATGGAAGTGTGGGCACTGGAAGCTTATGGTGCCGCTTATACGCTGCAGGAAATGCTGACTGTCAAATCGGATGACGTGAATGGCCGTACGAAGATGTATAAGAACATCGTCGATGGCGATCACCGTATGGAACCAGGTATGCCGGAGTCCTTCAACGTACTGTTGAAAGAGATCCGCTCGTTGGGTATCAACATCGAGCTGGAAGACGAGTAATCCTGACTTCGTCAGGGACTCTTGAATCCGGTATCAATATGAAGGCGCCGCCGCCCCGGCGCCTTTATGGGTCAACTCCTCACAGGAGCCGAATGTGAAAGACTTACTTAAGTTTCTGAAAGCACAGCACAAGACCGAAGAATTTGATGCGATCAAAATCGGTCTTGCTTCACCTGACATGATTCGTTCATGGTCTTTCGGTGAAGTGAAAAAGCCAGAAACCATTAACTACCGTACCTTTAAGCCTGAGCGTGACGGTCTGTTCTGTGCACGTATCTTTGGCCCGGTCAAAGACTATGAATGTCTTTGTGGTAAATATAAGCGCCTGAAGCACCGTGGCGTGATCTGTGAAAAATGTGGTGTAGAAGTTACTCAGACCAAAGTACGTCGTGAGCGTATGGGTCACATTGAGCTGGCTTCACCTGTTGCCCACATCTGGTTCCTGAAATCACTGCCATCCCGTATCGGTCTGTTGATGGACATGCCGCTGCGTGATATTGAGCGTGTGCTTTACTTTGAATCTTATGTGGTTATCGAACCAGGCATGACCAATCTTGAGCGTAGTCAGCTGCTGTCAGAAGAACAGTACCTGGATGCGTTGGAAGAGTGGGGCGATGAGTTCGACGCGCGCATGGGCGCGGAAGCAGTGAAAGCACTGCTGGCCAACATGGATCTGAATGCTGAAATCGAACTGATGCGCGAAGAGCTGGAAGAAACCAACTCTGAAACCAAGCGCAAAAAGCTGACTAAGCGTCTGAAGCTGGTTGAGGCATTCGTACAATCCGGTAACAACCCAGAGTGGATGATCCTGTCTGTACTGCCAGTTCTGCCACCGGATCTGCGTCCGCTGGTACCGCTGGACGGTGGTCGTTTCGCGACTTCTGATCTGAACGACCTTTACCGTCGTGTGATCAACCGAAACAACCGTCTGAAGCGTCTGCTGGATCTGGCTGCCCCAGACATCATCGTACGTAACGAAAAACGTATGCTGCAGGAGTCTGTGGATGCGTTGCTGGACAACGGTCGTCGTGGTCGTGCCATCACTGGCTCGAACAAGCGTCCGCTGAAATCTCTGGCTGACATGATCAAAGGTAAGCAGGGTCGTTTCCGTCAGAACCTGCTGGGTAAGCGTGTTGACTACTCAGGCCGTTCGGTAATTACCGTAGGTCCATACCTGCGTCTGCACCAGTGTGGTCTGCCGAAGAAAATGGCGCTGGAGCTGTTCAAACCGTTCATCTACGGCAAGCTGGAAACTCGTGGTCTGGCGACCACCATCAAAGCTGCCAAGAAGATGGTTGAGCGCGAAGAAGCTGTCGTTTGGGATATCCTGGACGAAGTGATCCGCGAACACCCGGTGATGCTGAACCGTGCACCAACACTGCACCGTCTGGGTATTCAGGCATTCGAACCAGTACTGATCGAAGGTAAAGCGATCCAGCTGCACCCGCTGGTCTGTGCGGCCTATAACGCCGACTTCGATGGTGACCAGATGGCTGTTCACGTACCGCTGACGCTGGAAGCCCAGCTGGAAGCGCGTGCGCTGATGATGTCGACGAACAACATTCTGTCGCCAGCATCCGGTGATCCAATCATCGTACCGTCTCAGGACGTTGTACTGGGTCTGTACTACATGACCCGTGACAAGATCAACGCGAAAGGCGAAGGCATGTACCTGGCTGGCTCTGCTGAAGCAGAGAAGGCTTACCGTACCGGCAACGCCGAGCTGCATGCCCGCGTGAAAGTCCGTATCACTGAGCACGTGAAAAACGAGCAAGGTGAGCTGGTGAAAAACACCCAGCTGGTGGACACCACTGTTGGTCGTGCCATGCTGTGGCAAATCGTGCCGAAAGGCCTGCCGTACAGCCTGGTAAACAGCGAAGCGCTGGGTAAGAAGCAAATTTCGAACCTGCTGAACACCTGTTACCGTGAACTGGGTATGAAGCAGACCGTTATCTTTGCTGACCAGATCATGTACACAGGTTTCGCATACGCGGCCCTGTCTGGTGTATCTGTTGGTATCGACGATATGGTTGTACCAGAAGCGAAGTACACCAAGATCGCCGAAGCGGAAGCTGAAGTTGCTGAGATTCAGGAACAGTTCCAGTCAGGTCTGGTAACAGCCGGCGAACGATACAACAAAGTGATCGATATCTGGGCAACCGCGAACGAGCAGGTTGCAAAAGCGATGATGGATAACCTGTCATTCGACACCGTGATTAACCGTGACGGTGAAGAAGAGCAACAGAAATCGTTCAACAGCGTATACATGATGGCCGATTCAGGTGCGCGTGGTTCTGCCGCTCAGATCCGTCAGCTGGCAGGTATGCGTGGTCTGATGGCGAAGCCAGATGGCTCGATCATCGAAACGCCAATCACCGCGAACTTCCGTGAAGGTCTGAACGTACTCCAGTACTTCATCTCAACCCACGGTGCGCGTAAAGGTCTGGCGGATACGGCTCTGAAAACAGCGAACTCCGGTTACCTGACTCGTCGTCTGGTAGACGTGGCACAGGACGTTGTGATCACTGCAGACGACTGTGGTACACACGCAGGTATGACCATGATGCCACTGATCGAAGGTGGTGACGTGAAAGAACCACTGCGTGATCGTGTACTGGGTCGTGTGGTAGCTGAAGACGTCCTGAAACCAGGTACGGAAGAAGTTCTGGTTCAGCGTAACACCATGCTCGATGAGAAATGGTGTGACATCCTGGAAGAAAACTCTGTCGACCAGGTGAAAGTACGTTCTGTTGTGACCTGTGAAAACGACTTTGGTGCTTGCCGTAACTGTTACGGTCGTGACCTGGCTCGTGGTCATCTGGTGAACCAGGGTGAAGCGGTTGGTGTTGTTGCTGCACAGTCAATCGGTGAACCGGGTACACAGCTGACGATGCGTACGTTCCACATCGGTGGTGCGGCATCGCGTGCTGCGGCAGAAAACAGCATTCAGGTGAAGAACAAAGGTTCTCTGAAGCTGCACAACGCCAAGTTCGTAACCAATAACGACGGCAAGCTGGTGATCACTTCACGTGCTGCTGAAATGACAGTTGTGGACGAGTTCGGTCGTACCAAGGAAAGCTACAAGCTGCCTTACGGTTCGATGCTGAGCAAAGGCGACAATGATGCGGTTAACGCTGGTGAAGTTGTGGCGAACTGGGACCCGCACACCATGCCAATCATCACTGAAGTAGCAGGTCACCTGCAGTTCGTGGATCTGATTGACGGTGTAACTGTCTCTCGTCAGACCGATGAACTGACTGGTCTGTCTTCTATCGTGATCCTGGATGGTGCAGAGCGTACCGGTACCGGTAAAGACATGCGTCCGATGGTGAAACTGGTTGATGACAAAGGCAACGATGTCATGATCCCAGGTACCGAGATGCCGGCTCAGTACTTCCTGCCTGGTAAAGCGATTGTCCAGCTGGAAGATGGTGCTGCTGTAGGTATCGGTGACACCCTGTCTCGTATTCCTCAGGAATCTGGCGGTACGAAAGATATCACCGGTGGTCTGCCACGCGTTGCTGACCTGTTCGAAGCGCGTAAGCCGAAAGAACCTGCAATCCTGGCGGAAATCACAGGTGCAGTCTCCTTCGGTAAAGAGACCAAAGGTAAGCGTCGTCTGATCATTACCCCATCTGAGGGGCAGCCATACGAGGAAATGATTCCTAAATGGCGTCAGCTGAACGTCTTCGAAGGCGAAAAAGTTGAGAAGGGTGATGTCATTGCCGATGGTCCAGAAGCGCCGCACGATATTCTACGTCTGCGTGGTGTGAACGCGGTAGCGGAATACATCGTGAACGAAGTTCAGGAAGTTTACCGTCTGCAAGGCGTTAAGATTAACGATAAGCACATTGAGACTATCGTTCGTCAGATGCTGCGTAAGGTTACCATCACAGTTCCGGGTGACTCTGAGTTCCTGGAAGGCGAGCAGGTGGAATTTTCCCGCGTGAACATCGCGAACCGTCAGCTGATTGCCGATGGCAAACAGCCTGCACTGTTCGAGCGTGATCTGCTGGGTATCACCAAAGCGTCTCTGGCAACTGAGTCCTTCATCTCTGCTGCGTCGTTCCAGGAAACGACTCGCGTACTGACTGAAGCGGCTGTTGCTGGTAAGCGTGATGAACTGCGTGGTCTGAAAGAGAACGTTATCGTGGGTCGTCTGATCCCAGCTGGTACTGGTTTCTCTTATCACCTTGAACGTCAGCGTCGTCGTGATGCTGATCTGGCTCCGGTTGAGCCTCAGGTTGATGCCGAGCAGGCATCTCAGGACCTGGCGGCACTGCTGAATGCTGGCCTGAATGATGAAGACTAAGTCCGGCGCGTCTTTCTGACAAACCGAGATTAAAAAAGGCACCCTCCGGGGTGCCTTTTGTTTATCTGCTGTTTTTCATCGTGAGGTCATGAAAGATATGGTCTGAGAAAATTGTGCGATGTGAGGGAGTTTCAGGCAGACAAAAGCAAGGCTGGCAGTCAGAGCGGCTGACTGCAGCAGTGGTCGGGACTCACAGCGTCAAACCGCTGTGATTATGCGCCGGGCGGAACCGACAGGCTTTCGCTGATCAGTTCAATCAAGTCATCTTCCAGTTCAAAGCGTAACTCAATTTTTTCCCCAACCGTAGACAGCTGCTGATCGAAATCATCCCAATCTTCACTGTCATCTGTGATCTCGCAATAGCGGTCGGCAAAGTTCAGTAAAGGGTCGGTTGTGTTGGTGATTTGATGATAGAGCTGAGAGATTTCGGTGGTGGGAGAGTAGCCGGTGGCCTGCCATCTAGCCATCACTTTATCGTAGATCTTAAAGTGGCCTTCAGAGATATAATCGACCAGTTGTTGGCAGAAGAGCTGAAGTTGGGTAGACGTGGGCAGTTGCCGGGCCTTGGGTTCGAATGGAGGCAGACCCGCCAGCTTGCAGTAGTCGATCAGCAACTGCTGCCTCGACATGAGCCAGTGATCGATGACATCATTACTGCCACCCCATTGTTTTTGCACTTGTTCGAATTTACTTAGCATGACCATGTCCTCATGATCGCCCAGCATGTTGCATGAGCAGAAAACAATTCCTGTCAAACTCTTAGACGCTCTAAGAGTACCATGTATGGCAGAGCCAAATTCCGTTGTTACGTTTAGATTGCCAGCAAAACAAAACCCCTGCAAGGAGAGAGGAATAGCCAATGTCAAAAAAGCAAGATCCCGCCTATTGGTGTGTAACCCGAGATCGCCGGATATATCTGGTGGATGGTAAGTTACCACTTACGCCGAACCCACCTTTGGGCCTGGATCAAGCACGATCGCGGACGATCGGAGAGCATCAGGGATGCGCGGTGAACTGGCTGGAAGATCCCGGGACGCTGCCAGAGAAATATTTTTATTCTCTGAGGGAATTGTTGGGGGAAGAGCCGGATCTCTTTATGCTGGCCGGAAAAGCGATGCAATTGGCTCACATGTGCGAGAGTCAGAGATACTGCCCGGAATGCGGTAGTAAAACAGAGCTTGCGAAGCAAACCCTGGCGATGCAGTGCCAGTCTTGCCTGCAGTTTCATTACCCCAGAGTGTCTCCGTGTATTATTGTGGCCGTGCGAAAGGGCGATCAGATTTTGTTGGCACAGCATCCCCGTCATAAGAGTGGGATGTATACGGTGATCGCGGGTTTTGTCGAGGCTGGTGAAACGCTGGAAACCTGTGTTGCGCGCGAAGTGGCGGAAGAAACAGGCATTCAGTTGACCAATATCCGGTATTTCGACAGCCAGCCCTGGGCGTTTCCGTCTAATCTGATGATGGGCTTTATGGCGGATTATCAGAGTGGTGATATCCGCCCGGATTATGAAGAGCTGGTGGACGCCCGGTGGTTCAGGCACGATCAGCTGCCGCCTGTCGCGCCACCGGGCACAATTGCTTTTCGTCTGATCCAGGCGACTTGCGATGCCATCCGGCAGGAAGCCGCAGTTCGGGAGGCTGATTAATCAGTCAGCGGAGATGTCCCGGATTGACCGGGAATTGGAGCATCTTCATTTATTCCGGGTGAGTTTCCGGAATTGCCCGGAAAATGGCTTTTGAGTGCTTGATCAGCTGGACGGCATATTGTGGTGACACGCTGTACAGCTGGCCTTTGCTTGCTTTAAAAGCGCTCTCCCAGCATCGGTCTTTATACACACCAGACTCAGTAAATTCGATCACAACTTGCAGGTTCATAGATCCTCCAATTCTTTGCATCGCCGATATTGGCGTCTTTTGACATTAACAGAGAATTGATAAAGAACTGATTAAAAAATCTGCAACATTAGATGATCAGAAATGAAATAAATTTCCCACATCGGGTCAGGTGATCCAGGATGTGCTCCGGTCAGCATTAATTACGATTTGGCGGTCATACATGGCTGCTGTTACCGGGGCAGAGTGTTACAATACTGCCACTTATTTGCCAGGATGTTGACAATGACAGAATTGAAAAACGATCGTTATCTGCGTGCTTTGCTCAAGCAACCGGTTGACTGTACGCCTGTTTGGATGATGCGTCAGGCGGGCCGTTATCTGCCTGAATACCGGGCGACCCGGAGCCAGGCCGGTGACTTTATGTCGCTGTGCAAAAATGCGGAACTGGCCAGTGAAGTCACGCTGCAGCCATTGCGTCGTTTTCCTCTGGATGCGGCCATTCTGTTTTCTGACATCCTGACCATACCGGATGCCATGGGCCTGGGACTTTACTTTGAAGCGGGTGAAGGGCCGAAATTTGAGCGTCCGATCAGCTGTAAAGCGGATGTCGACAAAATCGGAATCCCGGATCCGGAAGGCGAACTGCAATATGTGATGAATGCTGTCCGTCAGATCCGCAAAGACCTGCAAGGTGAAGTACCGCTGATTGGTTTCTCCGGCAGCCCGTGGACACTGGCCACGTATATGGTGGAAGGTGGCAGCACCAAGGCATTCACCAAGATCAAAAAGATGATGTATGCCGAGCCTGCAGTATTGCATGCTTTGCTGGACAAGCTGGCAGACAGCGTGATCTCGTATCTGAATGCGCAGATCAAAGCGGGTGCTCAGTCGGTGATGGTGTTTGATACCTGGGGTGGTGTACTGACGCCACGTGACTACAAACTCTTCTCGCTGCAGTACATGCATAAGATTGTGGATGGTCTGATCCGTGAAAACGAAGGACGCCGTGTACCGGTGACTCTGTTCACGAAGAACGGCGGCATGTGGCTGGAAGCGATTGCAGCAACGGGCTGTGATGCTGTCGGTCTGGACTGGACGATTGATATTGCGGATGCCAAGCGCCGGGTGGGCGATAAAGTTGCCTTGCAGGGCAATATGGATCCTTCGATGCTGTACGCATCACCTGAGCGGATTCGCGAAGAAGTGGCAGGCATTCTGTCTGGGTTTGGTGAAGGCACCGGCCATGTCTTCAATCTGGGCCACGGGATTCACCTCGACGTACCGCCGGAAAATGCCGGGGTCTTTGTTGAGGCGGTGCATGAGCTGTCAGCGCCTTACCACAAGTAAGCAGACCGCGTTATCAGCAGTGAAAAGCGAGCCCGATGGCTCGCTTTTTTGTATGCGTTATAAGCCCAGATGCTGGTGGACATAGTCCCGGATGTAAGGCACAACTTCGGCTTCAAACCAGGGATTTTTCTTCAGCCACAGCGTATTGCGGGGCGAAGGATGAGGCAGCGGCAGGTAAGTCGGTGCCCATTGCCGCCAGGCCCGGACCGTCTCGGTCAGGGTTTTGGGTTTGTCGGGCAGATAATAGTTCTGCGCGTACTGCCCGACCAGCAGCGTCATTCCGATATTGGGCAGTAAGGGCCAGACCTGGCCGTGCCACTGAGGGGCGCATTCAGGTCTGGGCGGCAGATCGCCGCTTTTGCCTTTGCCCGGATAGCATAGTCCCATGGGCATGATGGCGATGCGGCTGGGATCATAGAAGGTCTCCCTGTCGAGTTCGAGCCAGCGGCGTAGCCGGTCACCGCTTGGATCATTCCAGGGAATTCCGGTGTCATGCACCCGAGTGCCCGGCGCCTGACCGACAATCATCAGCCGTGCTTCACTGCTGGCCTGAATGACCGGCCGCGGTCCGAGCGGCAAGTGGGCCTGACACAGCGTACACTGACGGATCTGATGTAATAACGCGGGCAAGACGTTCGGGGTTGGATTTGTTTTCATCGGCAGGTTTAATAACCCCGCTCAAAATCAATCTGAAATTGCAGTGGCTTTCCTTCAACATAGCGCAGGTAGTTGGTTTTGAATATCTCCATCACCTGTTCCGGGAAGCTCTCGGCAGCAATATGTGGTGTAACCGTGATACGCGGATGCTGCCAGAACGGATGCGTTGCAGGCAGTGGCTCCTGCTTAAAGACATCCAGAAAAGCGTGTGCCACGGCACCACTTTCCAGCGCCTGAATCAGGCCCGGTTCGCAGACGGCATTGCCGCGGCCGACATTGAACAGCAATACATCCCGGCAGTGGCTCAGACTCTCTGCGTTGAGTACATCATTGCTCAGTTCTGTGGCGGGCAGAATGGAAACCACGATATCAGCCTGCGGTAATACCCCGGTCAGCTGTTCGATCGGGAAGACCCGGGCAAAGCTGTTATTCGGGGTCTCACCGGAGCGGTTCACACCATAAATCGTCATACCGAGTGCCCGGGCTGATTGGGCCAGGTGCTGGCCGATGGTGCCGGTACCCAGGATCACCATGGTTTTACCAGCCAGGGAGTTGTAGTGATGCTGCCGCCATATCCCTTGCTGTTGTTGCTCATGATACCTGGCAAAATGCCGCTGGTGGCTGAAGAGGAGACCCAGGACATACTCACTGATCAGCTGGCCGAAGAGACCACGGATATTGGTCAGGGTGTAATCTTTCCGTAATCCGGGGCGGATGAGGGCGTCAATCCCGGCATACGTTGACTGCACCCAGTGCAGGTTTGAAAATTCTTCCAGTCTGCCTGTCAGCAGCGGCGGATCGGCCAGAACCAGGGTCGCTTCCGCCGGATTGTCTGTCAGTGCCAGTTCCGGAAGTGCGGCGTTTTCGATGAGTTGACGGTACAGCTCGTACCGCCGGGAGATAATACAGAGTTGATGCATGGCTTTTTCCTTTTGCACAGGCAGCTTATCAAGTAAAATTCAACCAACGCTTTCAGACAGATTATCCCATGCTTAAAAATCCAATTCAGCTTCGCTTAGAAAAATTTGAATCCTGGCAATATCTTACATTTATGGCATCGCTGTGTGAGCGGATGTATCCGAACTATGCGTTTTTCTGCCGTGAGACCGGGTTTGCCGACCCTCAGCCTTACCGTTTAATTCTCGACAGTGTCTGGGAAATTCTGACGGTAAAAAATGCCAAGATCAATTTCGAGCGCCAGCTGGAGAAGCTGGAAGAAATGGTCCCGGCGGCGGACGACTATGATTTGTATGCCGTCAGTCCGGCCATTGATGCCTGCGTCGCTCTGTCTGACGTACTGCATGCGCTGCTGGATCGTGATCAGATCCCTGAGATTGCGCTGAGCATCAGTTCACTGTCGGTTGAGACGGTAGTAAATCTGGAAGAAGCGCAGACAGGTGAAGCGATTACCAACGAGAATCAGAAGGAAAATCAGGCCGTCTGTGAAGAGTGGGATGTCCAGTGGGCGATTTTCCGTGCGCTCAAAGATGCGGAAAGCCGGGATATTGAACTGATTAAAGATTTGCGCAGAGAACTGCGTGAGGCTTGTGTCAGCAACATTGGCATTGCGCTCTGATGTGAGTCATGCGCAGCATTTGAAGGAACGGCAGGAGTAACATCCTGCCGTTTTTCTTTACGGGGTATCGTCCTCGTCGCGGTTTTCGATGACATTGTGTTTTTTCTTCCAGCGTTCCCAGCGCTGGAAAGCGAGCTGCTGCATGCTGGTGCTGATGTCGGCTTCATCGACAATTTCCTCGCCGACCAGGCTCTCAAAGACGTCTTCCAGCGTGACCAGACCCATCACCGTCCCATATTCATCCACAACCAATGCCAGCTGGGCCCTTGCCTTCATCAGCTTCTCAAAGGCAACCGGGACGGTATCAATATTCATCACGACCGGCAGCGGACGCATCATCTCGCTGAGGAGGATGTTGCCCCGGCCGCTCTGGCTCTCGGCAAACAGTTCCAGCCGGTGAACAAACCCCAGGATATTGTCCTTGCTGCCCCGGTAAATCAGCGGGCGTGAGAACGGGCTGTCTTTGGCTGTCGCCAGAAACTCATTGATGGTCAGATTGTCCTCGACCCGAAACAGTACCGGACGGGGCGTCATGATTTTGGTGACGCTGACATCACAGAACTGCAGCAGGTTATGCATGATTTTTGACTCGCCTTCGGCAAGTTCACCGGATTCTTTGGCCAGCATCGCCATGGCCGACAGTTCATCACGCAGTTTGGGCGGCTGGTGGCCCTGCGACAAGCGGCGGGTGATCTGCTCGGAGACCCAGACAATTGGCCGTAACAGCCAGACCATGACACTCAGCACCCGGGCGGTCAGCGGCGCCAGCTGGCGCCAGTAGGTGGCTCCAATGGTTTTCGGAATGATTTCAGACAGCAGCAGAATGCCGACTGTCAGTGCAGCGGAGAAGACGCCCAGCCATTGGCTGCCGAAAACCACCGCAGCCTGAGCACCCGCCGTAGCAGCACCAATGGTATGGGCGATGGTGTTCAGGGTCAGAATGGATGCCAGCGGCCGGTCGATGTTGTTTTTCAGCTCTGTCAGTTTGTCAGCCATCGGGTGGGACTGCTGACGCAAAGTGCCGACATAACTGGGGGAAATGCTCAGCAAAACGGCTTCAAGGACGGAACAGATAAATGAAATACCAATCGCAATCGCGATGTAAAGGGTCAGAAGTATCATGCGGTTTAGACAGCTCTCATCGGAAAAATCACCCCATTTATTGGTGTTGTACGGAGCAAAAGCAACCAGCACATTCTTCAGGATAGTAACAATTTGTGAACTTGCGCTCAGTTTATGGTTAAAGAGCCCGCAGCCGACCACAGGAAGACAGACAAACCTTTGCCACATGGGCTTCTTTTGAATTAGAGTGGATGCGTCTGAAGAAAAAACCTTAGAAGGGAAACCGAATGAACAAGACCCAACTGATTGAACTGATTGCTGAACAAGCGGATCTGACTAAAGCGCAAGCGAAAGACGCGCTGGAATCTACCCTGAGCGGCATCACCGAAGCACTGAAATCCGGTGACCAGGTTCAACTTATTGGCTTTGGTACATTTAAAGTAAACCACCGCGCTGCACGCACTGGCCGTAACCCACAGACGGGTAAAGAGATCCAGATCGCAGCGGCAAACGTACCAGCTTTCGTAGCCGGTAAAGCGCTGAAAGATTCTGTAAAATAATCTCAACTCCGTCGACGATCCTTCTCGGCGGAGTTTTTCTTTTATGAAACGAACCTGCCTGATTTTTATTTCTCTCCTTCTCACTGCCTGTGGCAGTACGCTCATGACACCCCATGCACTTTCTTCGTTAGAACGCCTGAGTGGCGGCCAGGTCGCCGGTGACGCATCGTCTCTGTACTGGGCCGGGATCCGTCAGTCCAGACCTGAATTTTTATCTGAACGTGTATGGATGGGTGAGTATGGTGAATACCAGACTGAATACCGCTGGCGGGAAGGACAACTGCGTGAGCTGAAGCGTACAGGAACGGCGCTGAAAGATGATGCGCTGCAGCCGTTTGAGCTGCATGTGCGTTATGATCAGCACGGCGAGGCGGTTTTCCAGCGTTACAAGGTGGGAGAGAGTGTTTTTCCGCTGTCGGATACGCAGCTTCATCAGCTCAGCCAGCAGGCAGAACAGGCGATTGCTGTGGTGAAGGCACAGTCCCGTGACGGTCTGGAGCTAATGCAAGGGGTATGGGACGGACAGCGTTTTATCCGTTGCAGCGATCACTCTGAGCACAAGGTGGACTGGCAGCATATCCCGGTAAAACCCGGTTATGTTGCGATGGTGGCGAAGTCTGATGGCCGTGGCAAGCTGACCGCAGATGCGGTGTTGCTGAGCCGTGTTTCTTCCCAGCAGTGTCTGACAAAGCCGGTTTTACTGGATGCTTCCTGAGCGTGAGAACACACCCGAATGAAACAAAGGCGCCGTCAGGCGCCTTATCTTTATCCGGCTGTGTCATCAACCATTGGATGATTGTTGCTCACGGGCAATTGCACGGTAACCAATGTCATCGCGGTAGAAAACACCATCCCAGCTGACTTGTTTCGCCAGGGCATAAGCGCGTTGCTGGGCTTCAGAGACGGTTGTCCCCATCGCTGTGGCACAAAGCACACGACCGCCGTTTGTCACAACCTGGCCGTCTTTGCTGGCCGTGCCGGCATGGAAGATTTTCTCGGCATCGCCATCTTGCTCAGGCAGGCCGGAAATCACGTCCCCTTTGTTGTAGGCAGCCGGGTAACCGCCGGCAGCCAGCACGACGCCAATGGCGGCACGCGGGTCCCACTGGGAATCAACGGTATCCAGTTTCCCGTCCACCGCAGCCAGGCACAGTTCAACCAGATCGGATTGCAGGCGCAGCATGATTGGTTGGGTTTCCGGATCGCCGAAACGGCAATTGTACTCAATGACTTTCGGGGTACCGTCGGCCATGATCATCAGACCAGCATACAGAAAACCTGTATATGGGTTTCCTTCCGCGGCCATGCCTTCAACGGTTGGTTTGATCACTTTATCCATCACGCGCTGGTGGATGTCAGGAGTCACAACTGGTGCCGGAGAATAAGCGCCCATACCACCGGTGTTCGGGCCGGTGTCGCCGTTGCCGACGCGTTTGTGGTCCTGACTGGTGGCCATCGGCAGGATGTTTTTGCCGTCAACCATGACGATAAAGCTGGCTTCCTCGCCATCCAGAAATTCTTCGATGACCACACGGTGACCAGCTTCGCCGAATGCATTGCCGGCCAGCATGTCACGTACTGCGGCTTCCGCTTCTTCCAGGGTCATGGCGACAATCACGCCTTTCCCGGCAGCCAGACCGTCGGCTTTCACGACAATCGGGGCGCCTTTTTCTTGCAGGTAGGCCAGCGCGGGTTCAATTTCGGTGAAGTTCTGATATTCCGCGGTCGGGATCTGATGACGGGCCAGAAAGTCTTTGGTGAAAGCTTTGGAGCCTTCCAGCTGCGCTGCCGCTTGCGTCGGACCGAAAATCGGCAAACCAGCCTCGCGGAAGGCATCGACGACACCGATCACCAGCGGCGCTTCCGGACCGACGATGGTCAGGGCAATTTCATTTTCTTTGGCAAATGCCACCAGTGCCGGGACATCCTCAACACCAATCGCAACATTTTCCAGTTTTGGCTCCAGTGCGGTACCAGCGTTGCCCGGTGCAACGAAGACTTTCTCGACCTGTGCAGACTGTGCCGCTTTCCAACCCAGCGCGTGCTCGCGGCCGCCGTTACCAATCACAAGAATTTTCATGCTCAGTCCTTTACCTCGTGAGATGGAGGAAAGCCCCTGATTAGATCAGAGGCTGAAATACGCAGGAAGGCGCCGAATGGACGCCTTCGGGAAATGTTAGTGACGGAAATGACGCATGCCCGTGAAGACCATCGCCATGCCGTGTTCATCGGCAGCCGCAATGACTTCTTCGTCGCGCATCGAACCGCCCGGCTGAATCACGCAGGTGATCCCAGCTTCAGCTGCGGCATCAATGCCATCGCGGAACGGGAAGAAGGCATCCGACGCCATCACACTGCCAGCCACTTCCAGATTTTCATCTGCGGCTTTGATGCCCGCGATTTTCGCAGAATAAACGCGGCTCATCTGGCCGGCACCGACACCAATGGTCATGTTGCCTTTGGCGTACACAATCGCATTGGATTTGACGTATTTGGCGACTTTCCAGCAGAACAGCGCATCACGCAGTTCTTCTTCGGTCGGCTGGCGTTTGGAAACGACTTTCAGATCGCTCTGAGTCACCATCCCCTGATCACGGTCCTGAACCAGCAGACCGCCGTTTACGCGTTTGACGTCGAACCCAGTCGTTTTGCTGTGCCACTGACCACATGCCAGCAGACGGACGTTCTGTTTGGCAGAGACCACTTCTGCCGCTTCAGCACTGACGCTCGGGGCAATAATCACTTCCACGAACTGGCGGTCGATAATGGCTTTTGCCGTTTCGGCATCCAGTTCGCCGTTGAATGCAATAATACCACCGAAGGCTGACGTCGGGTCGGTCTTGTAGGCGCGGTCATAAGCTTCCAGCAGGGTTGCACCCAGTGCAACACCACAAGGGTTAGCGTGTTTGACGATGACACAGGCTGGCTGGTCGAATTCTTTCACGCATTCCAGTGCGGCATCGGTATCCGCGATATTGTTGTAAGACAACGCTTTGCCTTGCAGCTGGCGTGCGGTTGCCACAGAGGCTTCCTCAGGCTGGGCTTCCACATAGAACGCGGCATCCTGATGGCTGTTTTCGCCATAACGCATGTCTTGTTTTTTGATGAACTGCTGGTTGAAGGTGCGCGGGAATTTTGATGCCTCGTCGCCTTCTTGCGCTTGTTGATGAACAGCAGGGTCCCCATATGAAGGGACCATGGTGCCAAAGTAGTTGGCGATCATGCCATCGTAAGCAGCGGTGTGTTCGAATGCGGCAATGGCCAGATCAAAACGGGTGGCATGGGTCAGAGAGCCGTCGTTGTCGGCCATCTCCGCCAGCACGCGGTCGTAGTCGTGTGCATTAACCACAATGGTGACGTCTTTGTGGTTTTTCGCTGCGCTGCGTACCATCGTCGGGCCGCCGATATCGATGTTCTCGATCGCATCTTCCAGCGTACAGCCTGGTTTGGCGACGGTTGCCGCGAACGGATACAGGTTCACCACCACCATATCAATCGGTGCAATGCCATGCTCAGCCATGATTGCATCATCCTGACCACGACGCCCCAGTACGCCACCGTGTACTTTCGGGTGCAGGGTCTTCACGCGGCCATCCATCATTTCAGGGAAGCTGGTGTAGTCGGAAACTTCAGTAACCTGAATGCCCTGGTCAGCCAGGAGGCGGGCAGTCCCACCGGTGGACAGAATATCGACGCCACGGTTGGCAAGAGCTTGTGCGAATTCAACAATTCCCGTTTTGTCTGATACGCTGATCAGAGCACGGCGAATAGGACGAGCGTTTTCCATTGCTACCATCTCTTTGATTGCGGTGAATTATTTGCCAAAAGCTGACCAGAAACGTACGGTTGCCTTTGGCAAATAGCCTCATCCGGCAGAGTGGACGGGATTGAGTGATGGCGCGTATTTTACATGATTCCCTGCGTTGCGCAAACGTTTGCCTTGGGCGTTTTTTGTCTGGAACGGTGTGTCTGCAATGGCAGGAGGAGAGGAGCTTTGAAACCCAATGGCTAGGTATTTGATTGGACAGCTGGCTAAATTGTGCGACGTCAGCAGTGACACCCTGCGGTTTTATGAAAAAAACGGCTTGCTGGTGCCCCGGGAGCGCAGTGAAGGCGGATACCGTCTGTATCATGAGGAAGACTTATCCCGCGTCCGTTTTATTTTGCGTGCAAAGGCGGTCGGGCTCAGTCTTGAGGAAATTCGAGAACTGCTGACCATCCGTCTGGAAGCCGATCAGCACAGCTGTGCTGAGGTGAAAGCGATTACCCAGGCTAAGCTCGAAGACATTGATGCCAAACTGGCAGAGCTGCAGCGAATTCGACGCGCTCTGAAGAAGATTAATGATGCCTGTTGCGGGGAAGCAGACGATGATGCCAGCCATTGTTCGATCCTCGAAGCCCTGGCGGATGAACCCCACTGAGCCGCCGTTTTCCGGACATAAAGAAAGAGGTATGCGCCCCTCATGAACTGTGGTAGCGTGAGGCATCCAGCTTTTTCAGGATAAGGAATATCATGCTGAATACGAACGAATATTTTGATGGAAATGTAAAGTCAATTGGCTTTGAAGCGCAGGGTGCGCGCAGCAGTGTTGGCGTGATGCTGCCTGGCAATTACACTTTCTCAACCGCGGCGCCTGAGCGCATGACGGTTGTGAAAGGGACGATTACCGTGAAGCTGCCGGGCCATGTTGAGTGGGAAACCTACAACGCCGGTGACGACTTTGAAGTACCAGGTGATGCCGCTTTCGATGTTCGCATTGAAGAAACCACCGCTTATTTGTGTGATTATTTGTAAGCTAGTTAAATCAGACCGGGTCGGATCCATACCGATCCGGTGCTGTCAGTATTGAATCCCTTGTGCGTATCCCACTCTCTTCTCCCTATTTTGATGTATTGAAGCTCGCTCCTTAATCAAGCTTTGCACTCAGTGTGGCTCTGGGTTTTTAAATGAGATCTCATTTGATAAATTGATTAGATCTTGTTTTGTATTATCCGTTTAATGTGCCTCTTGGAACTGTCTTCAAAAATAAAATCATGTTCAATCAACGAAAGTGATTATCCTCCCATTTAAACATATCAATCAAAGGACATCTAACCTGGAATAACCCCCAACAGTTTATAATTTTGTTATAAATGTCTGAATGCTGATGTCGAACTGAATATGAATAATCAATTTGCTGTTGAAAATAAATAAGTAAAAAAATTCATTGAAGTATTTTAAAGTAAATATATATGCGTGAATTTTGAAAAAATGAGTCATCTGTTTTAAGGGCCCCTCAATGAGTGAAACACAAGAACACAGGAACATTGCTGAAATCAGTGACGAACAAGTGAAAGCAATGAAAGCGCAGTTGAAAGACGCGCCTGTATTGTTTGAATGGACAGCAATAGTCACAATCGATAAATTTCGACAAGATTTTTATATTCTGATCAGTGTTCTCTTTGGTGGGATATTCTTTGCTGCCAGTTATGAACCTGGCAGTTACTGGTTTTTACCAAAACTTTTTCTCTGTTTTGGTTTAGGCTGGGGATGGTGGATCTTTTTAAAGAACTTTGCTTGTTCGCCTTGGGTTTATCACTATCAATTAACCGCGCTCGGGATTCGCTATACCCAACTCGAAGATATTCCTGAATCCGCATACAGTGCTGTGCGAAAACTTGCTCGTGTTGGCATTGTCGTCTGTATTCTTTCTGTCTTTATTTTGGGGCCGTTTGCTTTTGTTGGGGCTGGCGGTATGGCACTGATGGCTTTTAACTTCACCGGTTTTGAAAAGAAAAAAGAGGAACTTACTGCTTTATTCTATGAAAAAGGTAAAGTTGCTCTCCATCCAACAAAGAGGTGGATTAAGGTGAGGGCGGATGTGTCATCGTTTGCCTTTTACCATGAAGTGAACTGTCATCCTGAAGAAGCTGACACTATCTTTGCAGCGATTCTTGAATTCGCTGATGGGTATCAGCAGGCGGATGAAATTTATTCCTGACCCAATTGCTTGGGTCTAAGAGGAGAGCGCTTGCATGGGCAGAGACAGACCGTGGATTAAAACGGGCTGTCTTTGTTCAGTTCAGTCGCAATCCCTGAAATGGCCAGTGCCAGAGTAGATTTCACCACCTGTTCCTGCCGGGCCATTTGCATCTGATAGAAGCTGAGATCAATGTCTTCTGAGATGGGGGCCATGTCGAGCTGAGCCACGCCCATCACATTCGCCTGATGCAGCGCTTTAATCTCTTTGATGATTTTAGGGTCCGTAAAGCTGTATTCAGAGCCGTCCCGGTTGAGCATGTCTCTGATCCGAAGACAGCGTTCAATATCCTGATAAACAGGCTGTGCAATGACGCCCAGTCCATACAGTAGTTTCAGACGCACCGTCAGTTCTCCGAGCGGGCCAGAATCGTGCAACAAAGGCTCCACCACGGACTTCACCGCAAAGTCATCTTTCCGGAAAATCCGCTGGATCAGTCTGTCCACCGCTTCCTCCAGAATCTCAACAGTGGCAATGAAAAAGCCGCGGACTGTGTTGGCTTCGTTCAGTCGCTCAATGATGTCTGCTTCGTGTTCACATGGTGGCATGGATAAAAGTTCTCTTTGCTGCAAAAAACGGGGAGCGCACTCCCCGTCAATTTTCAGGATAAGGCCTGATAGCACTGTTCAATCCGGCGGGCCGCATCGCTGCCAGCATCCAGTCCGGTGTATTGAGCCAGTGTCTGGCATACCCCTTTTTCTCTCAATGTGTTTTGTAACTCGACCGCCTGCGGATCGCTGGGATTGACGTACTTCAGTGCCGCCGCAATCCCGGTGATCAGGGTTTGGTTGGGTGTTCCGTATTCAATCGTTCCCAGTAATGGTTTAATCAGCCGGTCGTTACTGCCCAGTTTACGGATGGGCTGTCGGCCGACCCGGTCAATCTCATCACGCAGGAAGGGATTGGCAAAACGGGTCAGGATTTTTTCGATATAGGCATTGTGCTGGTCCCGGTCGAAGCCGTAGCGGCGGATCAGCACTTCACCGCTTTCGCGCATGGCATTTCTGACCTGAGCACGAATATCGTTATCCTCAATGGCATCCCGGATGGTTTCATAACCGCGTAAAGCGCCCAGATACGCCGTCATGATATGACCAGTGTTGAGTGTAAACAACTTCCGTTCAACAAAAGCCATCAGATCGTTGGTGGTTTCCATGCCAGCGATGGCAGGAATGTCGCCTTTAAACTGTTGCTGGTCGACAATCCACTCGCTGAAACTTTCGACGGTGACTTCCAGCGGATCGTCGTTGGCGGCATCCGCAGGCGGGACGATGCGATCGACAGCAGAATCAACAAAACCCACGTAGTCATCTGCCAGTGTCTGATCCGCCGGCGACAAATGTTTGTAGACTTCGGCTTTCAGGTGAGTGGTGCCCCGGACCATGTTTTCACAGGCGATGATATTCAGGGGCTGCTGGTTGCCCGAAGCAAACCGCTTGGTCAGCCCTTCGGCAATGGTTCTGGCGATTTTATCCAGCACCGCCGGGCCGACGGCTGTGGTGATCAAATCTGTCTGGACAATTTGATCGATGACATCCGGCCCTGCGGCATTCACGGCTGTGATATGACTGACCGTATCGAGATGGCAGTCGTTGCCTACCACTTTGACGGTATAAGACTGCGCATGGCTGAGCTGATCGATGAGTGGCTCGTTGACGTCGGCAAAAGTAACATTGACTTGTGCATCTGCCAGAACTTTACCGATGAATCCGCGGCCGATATTGCCAGCGCCAAAATGAACTGCTTTCATGATGATTCCTACCTTCAATGAGAGAGGCCGGCGAGCCCGGCCCCGAAAGACACTGCCTCAGGCTGCTTCTTCGCTGGCAAGAATGCTCAGCACTTCTTGCACGTCCTGCGTCCGTTTGAGGCGCTCAATGGCCTCTGGATCATCCAGTGCATTGGTGATGGTTGTAATCACTTGAATATGTTCATCATTTTTGGCGGCGATGCCGATCACCAGATGGGCGATGTCATCTTCGTCTTCGGTAAACAGGACGCCGTCCGGGTACTGGCAAATGACGATGCCGGTTTTGATCACGCGGTCCTTGGCCTCGACCGTGCCGTGCGGCACCGCAATGGACTCGCCGAGATAAGTGGGGACCAGAGCTTCACGGTCGAACATGGCATTCACGTAATCTGGTTCGGCATAGCCCAGTTTCACCAGTTGTTCACCGGCGAAGCGGATGGCTTCTTCCTTATTTGTAGCTTTCAGTCCCAGATGAATATTGTCGGCCTGGATCTGGAACACTGTGGGTGGTTGCGGTGCCAGTGAATCATCGTTGGCTGCCACCGGGGTCAGCTTGACCAGTGTCGGGTCATTGGCGGCATCCGGACTGCTGGCGGCGATAATCCGGGTGATCAGATCGTTATAAACCTGACCGTCCAGGAAGTTGGTCAGTGAAATATGACAGGCATGCGGAGCGTGCTTGCGGGCACGTTCCGTCAGATCCCGGTGTGTGATCACTACATCGACATCATCCGGCAGGTTATTGATGGCACTGTTGGTGACCTCAATATTCAGTCTGGCTTCATTCACTTTTTTGCGCAGCAGACCGGCACCCATGGCACTCGACCCCATGCCGGCATCACAGGCCACAATTATACGGCGCACTTGGCTCAGTTCTGCCCCGGAAGACTGTTTTGCATTGACCGTGGCCTTGCCTTCAGAGGATTTACCGGATTTCATGGCCTTCATTTTTTCACTGGCTGCTTCCAGCGAGGTACCGTCATCTTCGTCGGTCACTTTCTGGGTTTTCAGCAGGAGTGACGCAACCAGGAAGGATACGCTTGCCGCTGCTGCAATGGAGCACAGGACACCGACCATGGAAGACTTCGGCGCCATCAGCATGACAGCAAAGATTGAGCCAGGTGAAGCGGGAGAAACCAGACCTGCGTGGAACAGGGTCAGGGTGAAAACCCCTGTCATCCCGCCAGCTATGGCGGCCAGGATCAGGCGCGGGTTCATCAGAATATACGGGAAGTAAATCTCGTGGATCCCACCGAAGAAGTGAATGATGGCAGCACCCCCGGCGGTTTGTTTTGCCGTGCCGCGACCGAACATGATGTACGCCAGTAAAATACCAAGCCCAGGACCCGGGTTGGCTTCAATCAGGAAGAAGATGGACTGGCCTATTTCATTGGATTGCTGGATTCCCAGCGGCGAGAAAATGCCATGGTTAATCGCATTATTCAGGAAGAGGATCTTCGCCGGTTCAACGAAAATTGAGGTCAGGGGTAACAATCCGGCATCCACCAGGAAGTTCACACCTGCTGCCAGGCCACCGGAGAGAATCTTCACGAAAGGGCCGATCAGGAAGAAGGCAATAATGGCACAGATCATACCAATGATACCGGCGGAGAAGTTATTGACCAGCATTTCGAAGCCGCTTTTGATTTTGCCTTCCACGGCTTTATCAAAGTGCTTAATGGCCCAGCCGCCCATCGGGCCGACAATCATGGCCCCCATGAACATAGGAATATCGGTACCGACAATCACACCCATCGTGGTGACGGCACCGACGACAGCGCCCCGGTCGCCACCAACCAGTTTACCGCCGGTATAACCAATCAGCAGCGGCAGCAGGTAGGTGATCATCGGGCCAACCAGCTTGGCGATCGTCTCATTTGGCAGCCAGCCGGTCGGAATAAACAGTGCGGTGATAAACCCCCAAGCGATGAATGCACCAATATTGGGCATCACCATGTTGGAGAGGAAGCGACCAAAATTCTGTATCTTGATCTTGGTGTCTGGTGATATCATGACCTTTCCCCGTTTGATGTTCAGTTTTAAGTTCTGTTGTGTGGATAACGGTTCGCCAAAACCGTCGATTGCTTCGTACCCAATCAATCTACCACAGATCCTGAAAACCAAACTGATGACGGGGGTTTCGTGACTCCCGTCTCTTTTCTTAGCCCATCCCCACCAAATTATTGTGATCCCAGCATCATTCCGTCGCTGTAATTCCCTTACATTACTTGAGTTTTAAAATTGTCAAATTAATTTTAGGTGATCGGCACCTCAATTGCTGACTGTTGCTATTTAAACTTTTAGTGATAAAAATCACACAATTGATATTTCCTGGATGGGGTGAGCGAATCTAGAGTGATGTGGATCACTGCTGGGTTTTTGTTTGAAGGGCGAAATAAATAGGGGTTATTTACGCAGAATCGATTTGTAGCAAAATTACAGGGCAGGTGATTGGCTGGAGCAGGAAGTAGAATCGATTGTTGGTGCTGGTGACAGGGAGTTCATAAGAAAGGGGTTCCTGCGTGAACAGGAACCCCTTTCCGGAATAAAAGCTCAACCTGCAGCTTTTAGTTCATACCATACTTTTTCAGTTTCTTACGCAGGGTACCGCGGTTGATGCCCATCATGGTTGCAGCGCGGGTTTGGTTACCGCGGGTGTACTGCATGATGGTGTCCAGCAGGGGTTGCTCAACTTCTGCCAGTACAAGCTCGTACAGATCATCGACGTCCTGACCATTCAGCTGGGCGAGATAGTTCTTTAGCGAGGCTTTGACGGAGTCACGCAGAGGCTTCTGAGTGATTTGGTCTTGAGAAGTGACTGTAGTCACTGTAAGTGCTTCGGAAGTCAGATTTTGTTCGAACATATTCTGTAAGCTCTTCTGGTATTTATGCAACGTTGTCGAAGTAGCCTTGCAGCGCATCGAGCTGCTGTTGGGCATCCTCGATAGCGTTGAAGGTCCGGCGGAAATCACCTGCAGAAGCCTGTTCTTTGAGGTACCAAGACACGTGTTTGCGTGCAATGCGTAGCCCCTGGTACTCCCCGTAAAAGGCGTGGAGTGCCTGTACATGCTCCATCAGAATGCTGCTGACTTCTTCAAAAGAAGGCGCAGGCAAGTGTTCCCCGGTTGTTAAGTAATGTTGGATTTCGCGAAAAATCCAGGGTCTGCCCTGTGCAGGGCGACCAATCATCAAGGCATCGGCCCCGGTATAATCCAGGACGAAGCGTGCTTTTTCCGGCGAGTCGATATCACCGTTCGCAATCACAGGAATCGACACTGCCTGTTTCACTGCCTTGATGTAATCGTATTCCGCTTCCCCTTTGTACATACAGGCTTTGGTTCTGCCGTGCAGCGCCAGGGCCTGAATGCCACAGTGTTCAGCGAGCTGTGCGATCGCGACACAGTTTCGGTTCTCTGTATCCCAGCCGGTCCGTGTTTTGAGCGTCACAGGGACGTCCACGGCGTTGACCACGGCCTTGAGGATATCCTCGACAAGATCCGGGTACTGCAGCAGGGCAGAGCCTGCCAGGCGTTTGTTTACTTTCTTCGCCGGGCAACCCATGTTGATATCGATGATCTGAGCACCATGCGCCACGCTGAAGCGGGCGGCATCGGCCATTTGCTGGGGATCTGCCCCGGCAATCTGTACCGAACGGAGGCCAGACTCACCTTCATGCACCATGCGGTTGAGCGACTTGGCAGTTTTCCAAACGTCTGGGTTTGCAGACATCATTTCGCTGACGGCCATACCTGCGCCGTGGCGCAGGCACAGTTCCCGAAACGGACGATCGGTCACGCCCGCCATGGGGGCGACAATTAACGGGTTGTCTAATTGATAAGGACCGATCTTCAACGTCTGTTCCTGACTATGCCAGTAAGGGCGCGCATTTTACGCATTTTTTGTGGTGCTGAAAAGGCCAATATTTGAGCATTCCTGAATTGGGGGCTAAAAGACCATGGAATTCAGTGAATTGCTCAGAAATTGGCCAATGGACAATTTTGTCCAGATTAGCCTTTTTGGCCTGAAATCCGGCACCATTCTTCACGGGCGGCAATCGGATCCAGCGTCAGTTCATCGCTGTAGTGGCTGGCCACGTCTTCTGCCTGACTTTCCAGCACACCGGAAATTGCCAGCAGGCCGCCGTCCCGGACCAGGCTCTTGATCACCGGCGACAGTTCGCGCAGCGGACCAGCCAGAATGTTGGCGACCACGACATCTGCCTGCAGATTTTCCGGCTGTTCAGCCGGGAGGAACAGTTCCAGACGCTCAGCGACACCATTGCGTTCCGCATTGTCACGGGAAGCCAGGATGGCCTGCGGATCGATGTCGATCCCAATCACTTTGGCCGCGCCCAGTTTCAGCGCAGCAATCGCCAGAATGCCGGAGCCACAGCCGAAATCGATCACGGTTTTTCCGGTCAGATCCTGGCTGTCCAGCCACTCCAGACACAGTGAGGTTGTCGGGTGGGTCCCGGTGCCGAACGCCAGGCCCGGATCCAGTAATACATTGACTGCATCCGGTTCAGGGGCTTCACGCCAGCTCGGACAGATCCACAGGCGGGTTCCGAATTTCATCGGGTGGAAGTTATCCATCCACTCGCGTTCCCAGTCTTTGTCTTCCAGCTGCTCGACTTTACAAGCGAAATCGTCGGCCAGCAGGGGGCTGTTTTTCAGCAGGCTGAGCACCATGTCCATATCGCTTTCTGCGTCATACAGGCCGACGACATCCGTATCGCCCCAAAGGCGGGTTTCACCCGGCAGTGGCTCGAAGACGGGGGTGTCATGGGCATCCAGAAAAGTGACCGACAGGGCACCGGTTTCTTCCATCAGCAGATCACCAATGGCTTCTGCATTGGCGGCGGTGGCATTCAGTTTCAGTTGAATCCAAGGCATGGGTACATTCGCTTTCAAAGGGACTGTGGTTCAAGGCCGCGGAGTGTAGCACGAAAAGTAGTCAGTCCGCATCAGCTTCCTGATACGCACGGCAGGGGATGCTGGTTCGAGATGAAAAAACAGCACCAAATGGCGCTGTTTGATGACTGTATAGTGGATCAGACCTGAGGCTGTAAGTCTGGCTGCCGCGCAGGCCAGGCATAACTGCCAGCCACAAAGCTGAACAGACCCACCAGCAGCGTCGGGACGATGGCATGCATCCCGCCGAGATCCGGTTTGAAAACGGACATGGCCGTGTAGCAGCCCAGCCCGGCCACCATGGAAGCAAAGGCACCTGCGGCTGAGGCTTTCTGCCAGTACAGCCCCAAAACCAGCGGCCACAGGAAGACGGCTTGCATGCCCCCGAACGCCAGCAGGTTGAGCCAGATGATCATGTCTGGCGGGTTGGTTGCTGCGACAAAAACCAGCACGGAAAAAATGCCGGTCACCCAGAGGGAAAGTTTCGGCAGTTTTTCGGTGATATCCGCCTGCTGTGCTGCTTTCGGGTTGATGTAGTTGAGATAAAGATCTTTGAGCAGTGTGGCGGATGCCTGGATCAGCTGGGAGTCGATGGTCGACATGATGGCTGCCATCGGACCGGCCAGGAAAATACCCGCCACCACTGGTGGCAGGACCGTCATCATCAGCGTCGGCATGATCTGATCCGGAGTGGCGATGTCCGGCACCAGCGCCCGGCCCAATGCACCGGCCAGATGCATACCCAGCATCAGAAAAGCCACCATCACGGTACTGATCACCATACCCTGATGCAGGGATTTGCTGTCTTTGTAAGACATACAGCGTACAGCGGCGTGAGGCAGGCCGATGACTCCGAAGCAGACCAGCACCCAGAAACTGAGCATAAAGGGCTGCGACAGAAAGTTGTCTGGTCCGTAGGGAGAAATCAGTGCCGGATCAATCTGATGCAGCGTTGTTACCAGTTCACCGACGCTGCCACCGGTATGAATAATGCCAGCCAGCAGCGCCAGTGTCCCGATGATCATCATGATGCCCTGAAGGGTGTCGGTCATCACCACGGCCCGGAATCCGCCAATGGTGGTGTACAGCCCGACGGTGGCGGCAAAGATCATCAGTCCCTGTGAATAAGACAGACCGGTGACGGTTTGCAACAGCCGGGCGCCGCCGACAAACTGAACCACCATGGTGCCGAAAAATGCCAGCAGCAATGCCAGAGAAGCAAAAATCACCACCCCACGATTCTGGTAGCGGGCGTAGAGCATGTCATTCAGGGTCAGTGCGTTGTGCTTGCGGGCTTCGATGGCAAATTTCTTCCCCAGTACGCCCAGTGTCAGCCAGGCGGCCGGGAGCTGAATCATCGCCAGCAGTACCCAGCCCAGTCCCATTTTGTAGGCCGCACCAGGGCCGCCGATGAAGGAGCTGGCACTGGCATAGGTTGCGGCAAGGGTCATGGCGAGCACAAAGCCGCCCATGCTGCGGTTCCCCAGCAGGTATTCACTCAGAAAGCCGCCGTCTTGCTGTCTCTGGCGCCGGGTGAAGTATGCTAGCGCAAACACGGCTACAAGATAGAGGATGAGCGGGATCAGCAGTTGGTTATTCATCGGCATTTTCCTCATCAACATCAAGCGGCATATCCTGATAGATGTATTTCACCATCAGGGCGCACAGTAGGGTAAAGAGTACCGGGCCAGCCAGGCAGGCCAGCAGGAACCAGAGCGGAAAGCCCCAGTACAGTTCAGGGAGGGTGTCCCGGGCTGAGTCCGGCGCAAAGAAATAGGCGGAGCAATACCACCACAGGAAGTAGGCAACAGCCAGCCCCAGTGCCCATCTGGCTTCTCTGTGTGCCTGTTGGTAACGGGTAGAAAGTGTCTTCATACTGAAGTTCCTGTCGGTCCGTGTTTCGATCTTAAATGTCGGGAAATGGCGTCGAAACCGGCTCAGAAGTCTGTAAAAAAGGGTTTAACGATCAAGAAAGGGCATTATTGTGTCAAATGATGTCAGGCGGTGCCAGAGGCGTTGTGCAGGAAGTTGAGGAAAAACAAAGGCTGCCCGGAGGCAGCCTGAATCGGTGGAAAACTGAGAGGCTTATTGCAGGCCCAGTTTTTTCTCCAGATAGTGGATGTTGGCGCCACCATGCTGGAAGTTCTCGTCTGCCATGATGTCTTTCTGCAGCGGAACGTTGGTTTTGATGCCGTCGATGATCATTTCGTTCAGGGCATTACGCATACGCGAAATAGCCACGTCACGGTTCTCACCGTAAGCAATCAGTTTACCGATCATAGAATCGTAGTGCGGCGGTACTGTGTAGCCAGCGTAAATGTGGGATTCCCAGCGAATACCCATACCACCTGGCGGGTGGAAACGCTCGATCTTGCCCGGAGACGGCAGGAAACGCACCGGATCTTCAGCATTGATACGGCACTCAATCGCGTGACCACGCATGTGAATGTCGCTCTGGCTGAATGACAGCGGCTGACCGGCAGCAATACGCAGCTGCTCTTTGATCAGGTCAACGCCGGTGACCATTTCAGTCACTGGGTGCTCAACCTGAATCCGGGTGTTCATTTCAATGAAATAGAACTCGCCGTTTTCGTACAGGAATTCAAACGTACCTGCACCGCGGTAACCGATTTCAAGGCATGCGCGGGTACAACGCTCACCGATGTACTTACGCATTTCTTCGGTGATGCCTGGTGCCGGAGCTTCTTCAACCACTTTCTGGTGACGACGCTGCATCGAACAGTCACGCTCACCCAGGTGGATTGCGCCGCCCTGACCATCAGCCAGAACCTGAACTTCGATATGGCGTGGGTTTTCCAGGAATTTCTCCATGTACACCATATCGTTGTTGAATGCTGCTTTGGCTTCTGCACGGGTCATCGCGATGGACTGAACCAGATCCGCTTCTTTGCGGACAACGCGCATACCACGACCGCCGCCGCCGCCGGAGGCTTTGATGATTACCGGAAAACCGATGCGCTTCGCGATTGATTTGTTTTTCGCTTCATCGTTGCCCAGCGGGCCGTCAGAGCCCGGTACGCAAGGTACACCGGCCTTCTTCATCGCGTTGATTGCAGAAACTTTGTCACCCATCAGGCGGATAGTTTCCGCTTTCGGGCCGACGAAGATGAAGCCTGAGCGTTCAACCTGCTCAGCAAAGTCAGCATTCTCAGACAGGAAGCCATAACCCGGGTGGATAGCAACCGCACCGGTGACTTCAGCCGCACTGATAATGCGTGGAATATTCAGGTAGCTGTCCGTACCACGCGCAGGGCCGATACAGATCGACTCGTCTGCCAGCAATACGTGTTTCAGATCGCGGTCAGCGGTGGAATGCACAGCCACCGTTTTGATCCCCAGCTCTTTACAGGCACGCAAGATACGCAGGGCGATCTCGCCGCGGTTTGCGATGACTACTTTATCTAACATAAGCGCCCCAGTTACTCGATGATAACCAGTGGTTGATCGAACTCAATCGGATCACCGTTTTCAGCCAGAATCGCAACTACAGTACCGGCTTTATCAGCTTCGATTTGGTTCATCATCTTCATCGCTTCAACGATACACAGGGTATCGCCAACGTTTACGCTCTGACCCACTTCAATGAATGGCTTCGCTTCCGGGCTTGGTGCACGGTAGAAAGTACCGACCATTGGTGACAGAACTTTGTGGCCAGCAGGCTCAGCAGCGACAGGTACTGCTGGTGCAGCCGCTTCAACTGGTGCCGCAGGTGCCGGCGCAGCAACAGGCGCTGGTGCTGCAGCGTAAACGTGCGCAGGAGCAACGTGCGCAGCAGCAGAGGTGCGGCTGATGCGTACGGACTCTTCACCTTCAGAGATTTCCAGCTCAGAGATGCCTGATTCTTCTACCAGTTCGATAAGTTTCTTGATCTTGCGAATATCCATGTATCTGTTCTCTTTATGTTTGTTCATTGAGCGTTCTGAAGGCGGCGCACGGCTGCCTCCAGGGCGAATTCATAACCATCCGGACCCAGGCCGCAGATCACACCGACTGCCTTGTCTGACAGATAAGAGTGATGGCGGAAAGGCTCGCGGGCGTGCACATTAGACAAATGTATTTCAATAAACGGGATCGCCACCCCCAGCAGCGCATCGCGGATGGCGACGCTGGTATGGGTATAGGCGGCCGGATTGATGAGGATAAAGTCCACCTTGCCATGGGCCTGGTGGATGGCCTCAATCAGTTCGTGTTCTGCATTGGACTGCAGGTGATCCAGTGTCACGCCCAGATTCGTGGCTTGGGCACTCAGGTTTGCGACAATCTGATCCAGCGTCTGCTGGCCGTAGTGGCCGGGCTCTCGCAGTCCCAGCAAATTCAGATTGGGTCCGTTCAGTAGTAAAATACGGTAATTAGTCGACATATTCAGTTATCTATACTCGTTCTTGACCTGTTCTTGCCGAATCAAGTGTCAAAGCACAAAAAAACTGTGACTTTGCTTCCTTTCATGCAAACCATCACGGCTTTTAACCTGTTTGTCGCTCAATTATAGAGAATTCAGCGCAATTCGCAGCAAAATACTGGTCTAATCACCGCTTTTTTGACCTTACACCTGTACGCAGACGGCTTGATTTGCGACGTGTTGCCTTCATTTTCACCGACGCTTCAGTAAGATAGCCACCTGATGACGCCCACTTAGAACATAAGCGGCCAATCGCGTTGAATCTTAATCGGTTTTGCTGAAAATCACGGCAGAATGCTGCAGGTTCCAAAAAGTTACTCTGCAATCCTGTCTGACAGCGGAGGGCTGCGGAGAGTTCCCGGACTGAATGCGGGATGCGCGGAGAAACAGGCTTGAATTGCGGTGTTCGGGGATAAAAAAGCCGCCTGACGGCGGCTTGAACGGAGCTCGGTGTTGAGATTGGGGTCAGACGACCTTTTCTTTCTCCGCAATCAGTTTATCAACCACGCTTGGATCGGCCAGAGTCGAGGTATCACCCAGTGAACCGGTGTCCCCGGTGGCGATTTTGCGCAGAATTCGGCGCATGATCTTACCGGAACGGGTTTTCGGCAGAGCATCGGTCCAGTGCAGGAAGTCTGGCGTTGCGATCGGGCCGATTTCCTTCCGTACCCAGTCTTTCACTTCTTTATGGAGCTCGGCGGTCGGTACCACACCATCGTTCAGCGTGATATAAGCGTAAATGGCCTGTCCTTTGATGTCGTGAGGAACCCCCACGATGGCTGCTTCTGCGATTTTATCAAAGGCCACCAGCGCTGATTCGATTTCCGCGGTTCCCATCCGGTGACCGGAAATGTTCAGCACATCATCCACACGACCGGTGATCCAGTAATAACCGTCCTCGTCACGGCGTGCGCCGTCTCCGGTAAAGTACATGCCTTTAAAGGTCGAGAAGTAAGTCTGTTCAAAGCGATCATGATCGCCCCACAGCGTGCGCATCTGTCCCGGCCAGCTGTCCAGGATCACCAGATTGCCTTCGGTGGTGCCTTCAAGAATATTGCCCATATTGTCGACCAGCGCAGGCTGCACACCAAAGAACGGACGGGTTGCTGAGCCCGGTTTCAGTGCCGTCGCCCCCGGCAGTGGTGTGATCAGAATGCCGCCGGTCTCAGTTTGCCACCAGGTATCCACAATCGGGCAGCGGCTGTCGCCGATGGTCCGGTGATACCATTCCCAGGCTTCCGGGTTTATCGGCTCACCCACAGAACCCATAATGCGGAGTGAGGAGCGGTTTGTGCCTTCAATGGCTTCATTGCCTTTGGCCATCAGCGCACGGATCGCCGTTGGTGCGGTATACAGGATATTGACCTGATGCTTGTCAACGACTTCGCTCATGCGTGCTGTGGACGGATAATTCGGTACCCCTTCGAACAGCAGGGTCGTGGCGCCGTTTGCCAGCGGACCATAAACCAGATAGCTGTGGCCGGTGATCCAGCCCACATCGGCGGTACACCAGTACACCTCGCCTTCCTGATAATCGAAGACGTATTTGAAGGTCATGGTGGCATACACCAGATAACCGCCGGTGGTATGCAGTACACCTTTCGGTTTGCCGGTTGACCCTGAGGTATAGAGGATAAACAGCGGGTCTTCCGCATTCATCGGCTCAGGTTCACATTGCGCAGGCATATTTGCAGTGGCTTCATGCCACCAGACATCACGGTTGCTGTCCCATGCGACCGGATTGCCGGTACGCTGGAAGACCACAACTTTCTCTACACTGTCGACTTCCGGATTTTTCAGGGCGTCATCAACGTTCTTTTTCAGCGGCACAATACGGCCGCCGCGGACACCTTCATCCGCAGTCACCACGACTTTGGCTTTTGAGTCAATGATCCGACCGGCCAGCGCTTCCGGAGAGAAACCCCCGAAGACAATGGTGTGGACTGCCCCGATCCGGGTACAGGCCAGCATTGCGACCGCGGCTTCTGCGACCATCGGCATGTACAGGCACACCACATCGCCTTTTTGTACGCCCTGTGCTTTCAGTGCGTTGGCGAACAGGCAGACCTGCTGATGCAGTTCGTTGTAGGTCAGGGTAGCATCGTCGCTTGGGTCATCACCTTCCCAGATGATGGCGGGCTGATCGCCACGGGTGGCCAGGTGACGGTCAAGGCAGTTGGCTGAGACGTTCAGAGTGCCGTCTTCAAACCAGTTGATGCTGACATGGCCGGTATCGAAAGAGGTTTGTTTCACTTTGGTGTAAGGGGTGATCCAGTCAACGATTTTGCCTTGCTCGCCCCAGAAGGCTTCCGGGTTAGTGACAGACTGCTGGTACATCTCGCGGTATTGCTCTTCCGTGATATGAGCCCGCTCAGCAATCTGCTGGTTGACAGGGTAAACGTGAACCTCACTCATTCTATTCTCCTTGTGTTTCCGTCATCGTCCTGAGCGGACCGGATCAATCGCTTTCTCTTAACTTGTGCCAGATTGCGTACTTCCTCAATTAGACTTTAGGATGAGTGTGCGCTGTCATGACTTTTTCTCCGGTTTTACACTGGGTTGCATCGTGCCGGGCGGACGGGTTCGAAAAAAACGGCGGCGATGTCAGGCTCGGCAGATCCCCGTGTTTCAGCCGGACATAAATCAGTGCGGCAGTGATACTGTCCTGAAGGGCATCATGCCGCTCACTCTGAGGCAGATCCAAATGACGGCTGATGGCTTCCAGACTTAAATCATAGCTGGTATTGGGTAACTGGCGCTCCAGCTGTTCATGGTACAGGTGACTGACCTCTACCAGCCGGTTGGGCAGGGTAAAACCAAACAGCCGTCGGAAATAGCGGTCAAGGATCGTCTTGTCATACCGGATATGGTAGCCAACCAGGGGACGGTTTCCGATAAATTCCAGAAGCTGGGTCAGCGCTTCCTGAGCGTCCAGCCCGTGTTTCAGATCCTGATGACGCAATCGGTGGATCGTGACGGAGTCGGCATTCAGACTGTCGGGCGGGCTGAGCGTCAGGTGCAGCGACTCGCTGGTCAGGATCCGGTTCGCACGGATGCGGGTGGCCGCAATTGAGACCAGTTCAGCGCTGGCCGGGTCCAGGCTGGTGGTTTCACAGTCGAGCGACACCAGCTCTTCACCGCGGTAACGTTCAAACAGGGCTTTGATTGGATGTTGGCGGAATTTGTACTGATACCACCAACGACGCAGTATATTCATGTGTTTCTCACCGTAATCCGGCTATCAGTCCCTGAGCTGGTAATGATAGCTGAGCCATTCCTTGAATTTTTTCACCACGTGCAGACTGTGGCGTAAGACATCCCGTTCAGCCCGGCTCAGAGCGGCCAGATCCAACTGGTGCTGCTGACCGGCAGTCAGGGTTTCATCGTTGAGACTGAGCTGCTGCCTGAGTCTGAGCCGGATAAACAGCTTCAGGGCCTCACTCAGGTTTGAGGCCGTGGTCGGTTCCAGAACCTTGCGTTGCTCGAGGGCGGTCAGGCGGCTGAAGGTATTGGTTTCAGCCACGTCATATTCCAGTGCCAGAGTCCGGACACCATGCACAATCGGAAAGATGCCGCCGCGCTTGATATCCGGCCCGTGTTTGCTGCGTTTGATCTGGCCGAACAGAGTCAGGGGAACGCTGAATTTCATGGCTGGACGGGCAAAGGTCGACAACAGTAACTCCTGGCTGGCCAGCTGATGGTGCAGCGCCTGTTTCACCGGTTCCAGTAACTTCCGGTTGCCGGCGACGGCCTGGGCGTCAGCCAGAATCGCCAGAGTCATCATCGCGTTTTCATCGCCCTGGTCACAGCATTGCCGGATGGTTTGCTGCCAGCCGGAGACGCTGTGCACCCACTCCGGGTTACTGACCATGACCTTGCCCGGACAGGCCGGATAGCCAAGCTGGCACAGGGTGTCACTCAGGGTCGTCATCACGGTGTGGGCGTCGGGCCAGTCAACGCCGTCAGTGAGGATCAGGGCATTGTCCTGATCGGTTTTCAGAATCTGTTCCCCGCGACCTTCCGATCCCAGGACCAGCAGGCAGCATTGTTCCTGACGATCCGCCGGGACCACCAGCTGGAAAGCTTTCTCGATTATCTGTTCATTGATGCTGGCAATCAGCGCCATGACAAAGCGGGTGTGGATGCCGTTGTTAAACAGGGTTTGCACCAGAGAGGGCTGACTTTCCGAAGCCAGGGCCAGTTCTTCAATGCTGGCGGCCCGGGCAATGCGAAGCGCCAGCACATGGGAATGGGTGGAAAACAGACTCAGAACCTGGGTCATATCCAGCATCCCTGCGATGTCTTCCCCCTGAGTGATCAGCACTCGTTTCACCCGATGCCGGGTCATGGCAATCATGGCATTGAACAGATAATCCCCCTGTTCAATGCTGATCACCGGTGTGGTCGCAATCTGGCTGACCGGCGTACTGGTAGCTTTGCCGTCCAGCATCACGGCATGCAAAAGATCGGTCCGGGTTACGATGCCGAACCTGTGCGGCGCGCTGTCCGGCAGGATCACAAAGGCAGCATCACTGTTTTGCTGGCGCATCCGGGCTGTCGCGGTATGCAGATCGGTGTCTGCGCTCAGCATCAGGCAAGGCTGGATGTTATCGGGGCGGATGCGGGTCAGAATGAATTCGGCCAGATTCGGCTGGCGGTGGGCCTGCTCCAGCAACTGCTGACGGGTCGCCAGATTGGTATCGAAATAGGCCGCGAAATCCGGGTTCTGCTGATAAAACTCGGCAAAAATCGGTTGCGGGAGTAGGTAGCACAGGGTGTCTTCAACGGCCCGGTACTGGTGACGGCTGTGGCCGCTGAGCTGCGCCCGGACGTCAAACAGATCGTCTGTGGTGTAGTGGGCGAAATGTTCCTGCTGATCGGCAGAAGTTTCCTCAACGCTCCCTTTCATGATGATATGCAGTGACTGACAGTCAGCTCCGGCATGAATGATCACTTCCCCCGCACGAAAATAGGCGACATCCAGGGCATTGACCAGCCGGGATTGCTGGCTGAGATCCAGACGATCAAAGGGGATCAGCGTCGTGTTGAAAGGTTGCGGCATGGCATTCTCGCTCCGTTAGGCTGCCCTGGTTTCTCGGCAAGGGGGTTCGGAACAGGTTTCGGCACGGCACGGTCGGCATCGGTTGACTGGTAATTGCTTTGCCGATAACTGGTTGCCGGTAATGGACAGCCTCTGTGAAGCAGTGTCGCCCAGCCGCGGCAATTGCTCCAGCCGACTTTAGTCTAGCGCACCGTCTGGTGCCTGTTGGCGGGTTGTGACATTCCTCGGAAACAGGCTTTCCTGCGTTGTGCCCAGCAGGCATACTGTCTGCTGTTTTTTTGAATGCAGCAGGAATGTCGGGAATGTTGAGAAGTAGCCCATTTGGCTGGACGGCGCAGTATATGTTCGGCTTTTATTTTAACTATGGCGTGTATTTACCGTTCTGGGCGGTCTGGCTGGATGCCCTGGGTATCCCGGCCGGAGACATCGGCCTGCTGCTGGGACTGGGACTCGGGGTGCGCTGTTTTGCCAATATGGTGCTGACACCGCGGATTCACCGCGTGGAGCACTTGCTGCCCGCCTTGCGCTGGCTGGCTTTGCTCAGCCTGATCTGCTGTGCCGCATTTGTCATGGTCAGCGGTAACCTGCTCGCTCTGACCGTCGTGATTGTGTTGTTTAACCTGCTGGTCGGCCCGGTCATTCCGCTGTCCGACAGTCTGGCCAATTACTACGCCAAAGAGGGACATTTAGACTATGGTCGAACCCGGTTATGGGGCTCGATTGCCTTTATCGTCGGTTCGACCATTGCCGGGCTGGCTGCCGCAGAACTCGGGTCTCAGGTGATTCCCTGGGTGGCGATGCTTGGGTTGGGGGCTGCACTGCTGTTGTCACTGCGCCAGCCGACGGTACTGCCCGCTGAAGCGGAGGCCCAGCGGATGGCGAGGCCGCCGCTGACGGGCTTTCTGCGCGACCGCCGGGTGATCCGTTTTCTGCTGATTGTGGCGTTGCTGCAGGGCAGCCATGCGGCGTATTACAGCTTTAGTGCCATGTACTGGAAGTCGATTGGTTTCAGCGAGGCAATCAGCGGTTACCTGTGGAGTTTCAGCGTGGTGGCTGAAATTGCCGTATTTGCGCTGAGCAAGCGGCTCTTTGCCGGCTGGAGCGTGGCGGCCATGTTCCGGCTGGCCGCCGCAGGTGTGCTGCTCCGCTGGGGACTGACGGCGACCATGACAGAGCTGCCGATGCTGGTGCTGACGCAGGCATTGCACGGGGTGACTTTTGCCGCCGCACATCTGGCAGCGATTCGCTATATTCAGCATGCGGAAAGCCATCAGATGGTCGCGCTGCAGGCGCTGTACAATGCCTTGCCGCTTGGCGCCGTGATGGCCGCTTTGACCACCCTCAGTGGCTGGGGTTACGGCTGGTGGGGCGCCGATGTGTTCTGGCTGATGGCGCTGATGGGGCTGCCTGTGCTGCTGATGAAGATTGATGAAACACCAGCGGAGCACGCAGCACCGGTCAGAGAAGCCGTGTAAACTCTGAGGGTTGATCGCTGGCGTCATGTGGCACGCCAGCCAGCCGTTTACCTCAGTGAGCGTTTAGTTCGGCCCCGGATTCGGACCGGAATCAAGGAAGACAGACAGGGAGATCTGATGGAGCAGGGATGGATTGTGGTGCCGGTATCGCTGGCTTATCTGGGACTATTGTTTCTGATTGCTTGGTACGGCGATAAACACACCGGGTGGATGTCTCGCTGGCGGCCCTGGATCTACAGTCTGTCGATTGCGGTGTACTGCACTTCCTGGACGTTCTACGGCACGGTCGGGCAGGCCAGCCGTGATCTGTGGTCATTTTTGCCGATTTATCTGGCCCCGATTCTGGTATTTACCTTCGGCTGGCGGGTGTTTGCCCGGCTGATTCTGATCGCCAAGCGCGAGCACATCACTTCAATTGCCGACTTCATTGCTGCCCGCTACGGTAAGTCACAGGGACTGGCGGTGCTGGTGACCCTGATCGCGGTGGTCGGCATCCTGCCTTATATTGCCCTGCAACTACGGGGAATCACCATGGGACTGGCACAGGTTGCCCCGGAGCTGACCCGCAGCGGTGGCCTGAATGATGGCGATATCGCCTGGCTGGTCACACTGGCGCTGACGGCCTTTACTGTGCTGTTCGGGACCCGTCATTTGGATACCACGGAACATCATCGCGGCATGATGATGGCCGTGGCTTTTGAGTCGCTGATCAAGCTGGCGGCTTTTCTGGTGGTGGGGCTGTTTGTCATGCTGCTGTGGTGGGAGGTGCCGGCGCTGGAGCTGGGCCGGCTGGATGAAGCCTTGCTGCCATCTATGGATTTAAATGTGGGCAGCTTCATCATTCATACGCTGCTGACTATGACCGCCATTATCTGTCTGCCCCGGCAGTTTCACACCACTGTGGTTGAAAATACCCACGCGCCGGACCTTCATCTGGCCCGCCGCGTCTTTCCGGTGTATCTGCTGCTGATGGGCCTTTTTGTCATCCCGCTGGCGTTGGCCGGGAAGGTGCTGCTGCCGGGCGTGTCGGCGGACACCTATGTGATTAACCTGCCGCTGCTGCAGGGAGCCGACACCATTGCTTTGCTGGCGTTTCTGGGGGGGACTTCGGCGGCCAGCGGCATGGTGATCGTCTCAACCATCGCGCTGGCGATCATGGCTTCGAATGATCTGGTGCTGCCGCTGCTGCTGCGACGGCTGCGGGTGTCCGGCCGTAACCATGCGGCTTTTTCCGGTTTACTGCTCAACATCCGCCGGGCGCTGATCCTGTTGTTGCTGCTGGCTGCCTGGGGTTTCCATGAAGTGCTGGATGAAATCGAATCGCTGTCGGCAATCGGTCTGCTGTCGTTTGCGGCGATCGCCCAGTTTGCCCCGGCTCTGCTGGGCGGGATTTACTGGCGCGAAGGGAACCGCAACGGGGTGTATGCCGGGATGCTGGGCGGCAGTGCGATTTGGGTGATCACCCTGATGAGCCAGACCGGGATGCTGGCCGGTACCGCGGAAACCAACCTCCTGCTCTGGCTGCTCACCCCGCCGTCCTGGCCGGTATTGCGTGAGCTGACCGTGGTGGACTGGGGGATGCTGCTCAGTCTGCTGTTCAACCTGGTTCTCTATGTGGTGGTGTCCATGGTGACCCGCTCATCGCTGACCGAGCGGCTGCAGGCCGCGACTTTTGTCGGAGCGCCGATGCCGGAGGCGGACGATGCCCGGCTGTATCAGGCCCGGGTGACGGTTTCTGAGCTGGAAATGCTGGCGGGCCGATTTGTCGGTCGCAAGCGGGTACGCCATGCCTTTACCCAGTTTGCCCGTCAGCATCAGAATGAATTCCTGCCGCAGCAACAGGCACCGGCTACGCTGATCCGTCATACCGAGCGGGTACTGGCCGGGGTCTTCGGGGCCTCTTCTGCCCGGCTGGTGCTGACCTCGGCGCTGCAGGGGCGAAACATGCAGCTGGAAGAAGTGGCGACCATTGTGGATGAAGCCTCTGAGCTGTTCGATTTCAGCCGTGGCCTGTTACAGGGCGCGATTGAGCACATCAGTCAGGGAATTGCGGTGGTCGACAAGCAGCTCCGGCTGGTGGCCTGGAATCAGCGCTATCTCGAGCTGTTTTCCTTTCCGCCGGGACTGATTCAGGTCGGACGGCCGATTGCGGATGTGATTCGCCATAATGCCCGTCAGGGACTGTGCGGGCCGGGGGATCCGGAACTGCATGTAGAAAAACGGGTCCAGCACCTCAAGCGCGGCACAGCGCATACGTCATCCCGGATCCGGCCGGATGGCCGGGTGATCGAAGTGCAGGGCAATCCGATGCCCGGCGGTGGTTTTGTCATGAGTTTTACTGACATTACCGCCTTCCGTCAGGCCGAGGAAGCGCTCAAGGAAGCCAATGAGAACCTGGAAGCCCGGGTCCGGCAGCGCACGCAGGAGCTCGAACAGCTCAACCGTCGTCTGGTGTCCGCAACCCAGCAGGCAGAACAGCAGGCGCAATCGAAAAGTAAATTCCTGGCAGCGGTCAGTCATGATCTGATGCAGCCGCTCAATGCCGCACGCCTGTTCTCGTCGTCACTGAGTGAAGTGGCGAAAGATGAAGAAAGTACCCGGCTGGCCCATCACATTGAAAGTGCGCTGGGCGCTGCGGAAGATTTGATAGGCGATTTGCTGGATGTCTCGCGGCTGGAGGCAGGCAAGCTGCAGGTGAATGTGCATGTCTTCCCGCTCAGCGATGTGCTGGATAACCTGAAAGCGGAGTTCAGTGCGCTGGCCAAACAGCAGGGAATTGATTTCGCAGTGGTCGACAGCAAGGCGCTGGTGCATTCGGATCCCAAGCTGTTGCGACGGGCGTTACAGAACTTCCTGACCAATGCCTTCCGGTACAATCCGGGCGGTAAGGTGTTGCTGGGCGTTCGTCGCCACGGCAGCCAGCTTCGCATTGAAGTGTGGGACAACGGACCGGGGATCCCGGCGGAGAAGCAGGCCAATATTTTTGATGAGTTCACCCGGATTGACCGGGGGCGGGGAGAGCACGGGCTCGGCCTCGGACTGGCGATTGCCCGCGGGATCAGCCGGGTACTGGATCATCCGTTGTCGCTGCGTTCCTGGCTGGGAGAGGGAACGGTATTCTCGTTGTTTGTCCGCCGCGGGCTGGCCGTTCAGCTCCCGAAAACAGCAGAGGCGGTGACTCCGATCCAGTCGCTGCCGCTGTCCGGCACCCGGGTACTCTGTGTGGATAATGAAAAGGATATTCTGACCGGGATGGAGAACCTGCTCAGCCGCTGGGGCTGTGAGGTTCGTCTGGCTGAGTCGGTATCCGCCGCGCTGGCGCAGTGTGAGCAAGATTGGGTGCCGGATGTGATTCTCAGTGATTATCACCTGGCGCAGCAGGAAACCGGGCTGGCAGTCTTGGAACAATGCGAAGCGAAACTGGGCCGGGTTTTCAATGGCGTGGTGATCAGCGCAGACCGGATGCCGGAAACACAGCAGACCATCCGCAGTAAGGGGTTCGCCTTTATCAGCAAGCCGGTGAAACCGCTCAAGTTGCGTTCGTTGCTGAATCAGTACGCGCAGGCCAGGATCAGCTAAAGTTTGCTGCGCTGGCGGGAACCCGTGTTTCCGTTTGCGCTGTTTTGCGACTCCGGACGGGTCAAGCCATAAAAAAACGGAGCCGTTGAGGCTCCGTCCGTACTCAGTCTATGCTCCGTTAATACAGGCGGGGTTTCCCCCATTTCTGCGACTGAGTGTTGTGTTGACCCTGATCGTTCTGAATCAGTGGCTGTGCGCTTCACCGGCACCTTTCGGATAACGGATGGACTCCACCAGCTCCTGTACATCATCCGGTACTTCTGCGGTGAATTTGTTCACCACAATCGACACGGCAAAGTTCACACACATGCCCAGTGTACCGATGCCTTCCGGGCTGATGCCGAACCACCAGTTGTCCGGAGTACTTGCCGCAGGGTTGATGAACTTGAAGTAGATGATATAAGCCGCGGTAAACAGAATACCGCTCAGCATCCCGGCAATTGCGCCTTCTTTATTCATCTTCTTATAGAAGATACCCATGATGATGGCCGGGAAGAAGGATGACGCTGCCAGACCGAAGGCAAAGGCCACGACCTGAGCCACGAATCCCGGCGGGTTAATCCCCAGATAACCGGCACCTACGACAGCCAGTGCGGCACCAATCCTGGCAGCCATGAGCTCCTGTTTGTCGGTCATATCCGGTTTGAAGCCCTTCTTCAGCAGATCGTGCGACACTGACGTTGAAATCACCAGCAGCAGACCTGCCGCCGTTGAAAGCGCCGCTGCCAGACCACCGGCTGCCAGCAGGGCAACAACCCAGTTCGGCAGTTTGGCCAGCTCAGGACTTGCCAGGACGATGATGTCACGGTTGATGCTCATTTCGTTACGCGCATCGCCGGAGTAGAACATTTTGCCGTCGCCGTTTTTATCCTCCCAGGTCACCAGGCCGGTTTTCTCCCAGTTGGTCACCCAGCCTGGGGCCTGCTCCGCCGCCACACCCTGCATGTCTGGACCATTGATGGTTTCAAACATGTTGATCCGGGCAAATGCAGCCACAGCAGGCGCTGTGGTGTACAGGAAAGCGATGAACAGCAGTGCCCAGCCAGCGGAGATACGGGCGTCTTTCACGCGAGGCACAGTGAAGAAACGGATAATCACGTGCGGCAGACCGGCCGTACCGACCATCAGGGCGGCAGTGATAAAGAACACGTCCACCATGCTCTTCGAGCCGTCAATGTAGGAGGTAAAGCCCAGTTCGGTGCTCAGGCCTTCCAGTTTGTCCATCAGATACACATCCGTGCCGCTGATGGTGGAGCCAAAACCAATCTGAGGGATGGCAGAACCCGTCACCATGATTGAGGTGAAGATTGCCGGAACCATGAAGGCGAAGATCAGCACGCAGTACTGAGCTACCTGCGTATAGGTGATACCCTTCATGCCGCCCATGACCGCGTAGAAGAAGACAATCGCCATCCCGATCACGATGCCGATGTTAATATCAACTTCCAGGAAACGGGCAAACACCACGCCCACGCCGCGCATCTGTCCTGCAACATAAGTGAAGGAAACAAAGATAGCACAGAACACAGCAACCATACGGGCGGTGCGGGAGTAGTAACGATCGCCGATGAAATCCGGCACGGTAAACTTACCGAACTTGCGCAGGTAAGGTGCGAGGCAGAGTGCCAGCAGGACGTAACCGCCGGTCCAGCCCATCAGGTAAACACCACCGTCATAACCGGCAAACGAGATGATCCCGGCCATGGAAATGAAGGAAGCTGCAGACATCCAGTCTGCCGCAGTGGCCATGCCGTTCGCGACCGGGTGCACACCGCCGCCGGCCACGTAGAATTCACTGGTTGATCCGGCACGGGACCAGATCGCAATGCCGATATAGAGTGCGAATGACAGCCCCACCAGTATGAAGGTCCAGGTTTGAATATCCATGAGTGATGACTCCCTTAATCCTCGTGAACGTTGAACTTGCGGTCCAGCGCATTCATCTTGTAGACGTAAATAAAAATCAGCGCCACAAAGACATAAATGGAGCCCTGCTGTGAGAACCAGAAACCGAGCTTAAAGCCACCCAGCTGGAACTGATTGAGAGCATCCACAAATAACACACCTGCCCCGTATGACACGAGGAACCAGATGGCAAGCAGGGAACCCATAATGGTCAGGTTCTCCTTCCAGTAGGCTTGCGCTTGTTCCTTGGATTCAAACGCCATGGTTTTCTCCTTCCTATGGTCAGTCATTTTCGGTTAAAAAAATGTTACCTGATGACAATAGCAAGCTTCTGAACAGGGGACATTGCAACTTTAGTCGGGCAAAAAAACACCGAAAGTCATCTAGATTTAAAGTGTTAGTGATAGATATCAATAAAACCCGGATGTTAATTCAGTGTTAAGTTAGCCAAAAGTATTAGGCCGGACAGCTCGTTGTTTTCAAGCGAGAGGCCATTGGTTTTCCGACGATTCGGTGGTGAAAAAATATTTTTTCAGCGGATTGAGCGGGGCGAGGCGCGAATTTGTTTACAGATAGTTTTCCAAAGGTCGCTGTATTTTAGGGCAAAATATACAGGCGCCCGTTTGGTACACTGGGTGACGAAAAAAATTCATAACAACAATAACTGATGGAGGATGAGTGGACGCGATTTCAATTAACAGCTTTTTTCTGGTTGGTGCGCTCCTGATTGCTTTGAGTGTTCTCCTGAGTCCGGTCTCTTCCCGATTAGGGATTCCGATTCTGCTGGTGTTTCTTGCTGTCGGCATGCTGGCTGGTGAAGATGGCCCGGGTGGTATCTTATTTGATGATTATTCGCTGGCGTACCTGGTCAGCAACCTGGCACTGGCGATTATTCTGCTGGATGGCGGGATGCGGACCCGGGTGGCCAGTTTCCGGGTTGCTTTCTGGCCCTCGGTCACGCTGGCAACCGTTGGGGTTGCCATTACGACTTTGCTGACGGGCCTGATGGCCATGTGGCTGTTCGATCTGGCGCCGTTACAGGGCATTCTGGTGGGCGCAATTGTCGGGTCAACAGACGCTGCGGCAGTGTTCTCGTTGCTGAAAGGCCGCAGCCTGAACGAGCGGGTCGGTTCAACCCTGGAAATTGAATCCGGGACTAACGACCCGATGGCGGTGTTTCTGACTGTCACGCTGATTGCGGTACTCAGCAGCCAGGGAACCGAATTCAGTGCCGGCTTTCTGGCCCTGAGCTTTGTGAAGCAGTTTGGCATTGGCACCTTGCTCGGACTGGCAGGAGGCTGGGTGTTGTGGCGGGTGATTAATCGCAGCCAGTTGCCGGAGGGCTTGTATTCGATTCTGGCCGTCAGTGGCGGTCTGATCATTTTCGCGGTTTCGAACGCGCTCGGCGGCAGCGGGATCTTGTCGATTTATCTGGCCGGTCTGCTGCTGGGGAATCGCCCGACCCGGGGCCGCCATTCGATTCTGAACGTGCTGGATGGTATGACCTGGCTCAGTCAGATCGGGATGTTCCTGGTGCTGGGCCTGCTGGTCACGCCGTCGAATCTGCTGGCGATTGCCCTGCCGGGGCTGGCACTGGCCTTCGGAATGATTCTGTATGCCCGTCCGATTTCGGTCTGGATCGGTCTGCTGCCGTTTCGCAGTTTTACCGCCCGTGAGAAATGGTTCATTTCCTGGGTCGGGCTGCGTGGCGCGGTGCCGATTATTCTGGCGGTGTTCCCGATGATGGCGGGGCTGCCCAATGCCCAGTTGTATTTTAATCTGGCGTTTTTCGTGGTCATGGTCTCCCTGATCCTTCAGGGGGGCACGCTGACCAAAGCTATGGCACTGGCGAAAGTGGAATTGCCGCCAAGACCGGAGCCGGTCTCCCGGACCGGGGTGGAAATTTTTCCGGCCTCAGAATGGGAGCTGTTCGTCTATAAGATGAAGGCTGATAAATGGTGTATCGGTGAGCCGCTGCGCAACCTTTTCCTGCCGGAAGGCACCCGGATTGCAGCCGTTTTTCGCGAGGAAGGACTGATGCACCCCTCGGGCAGTACCCGGCTGGAAGAGGGCGATATCCTCTGCGTGCTGGCTCAGGAAAAAGATCTGGAAGCGCTCAGTCAGCTGTTCAGTGAAGCACCGGAAAAAACAGAGCTGGTTCGCTTCTTTGGTGACTTTTTCCTGGATGCCGAGGCCCGGCTGGTTGATGTTGCCGTGGCTTACGGCCTGGAACTCGACGGCGTTGATCCGGCACTGACCCTCAAAGCGCTGGTGATTCAGCATTTGGGGACGAATCAGGTGCTGGGGGATAACTTCGAGTGGAACGGTCTGTACTGGGTGGTCGCCGATGTGGAAGACTGGCAGGTCACCAAAGTGGGCTTACGCCTGCCAGAGGAAGAAGAGGACGTTGCCTCCTGAAACACGACGAGTGAGTCATCACTCACTCGTCGCTGAGTTCGTTTAACAGAATCACGGCCTGAGTGCGGTTTTTGACCCCGAGTTTGCGGAAAATGGCGGTCATGTGGGCTTTGATGGTGGCTTCCGACACATTGAGTTCGTAGGCGATTTGCTTGTTGAGCAGGCCATCAGACAGCATACACAGTACCTTGTACTGTTGCGGCGTCAGGGTTGCAATTCTGGCTGCCAGCGCATCCATTTCGGGGTTGTCTTCATCCTCGCCGATCCCCGGCGGGAAGCAGGGCTCACCCTCCAGCACCTGATTCAGTGCGCTGATCAGGGCGCGCATATCACTGGATTTTGGAATGAAGCCGAATGCCCCGTGATGACGGACCTGCCGGATCACTGAGGCTTCTTCGTTGGCAGACACGACTACCACCGGCAGTTCCGGGTACTGGGCCCGCAGTTGAATCAGGCCGGACATGCCGTTGGCGCCGGGCATTTTCAGATCCAGCAGCACCAGATCAACATCGGGTTCTTTTTCAAGCAGCGTTAACAGGGTATCGAGGGAGTCTGCTTCCAGCAGATTCGCCTTACTGACCGCCATGTGCACGGATTGAAACAGTGCATTGCGGAACAGGGGGTGGTCATCGGCGATGACGATTGTGTACTGAGCGTCCATGGCATTGAGTGTTTAGTTTTTGTTAACGCTATCACTGCCGGTCAGACAGATCAATTTGTTCGCCCCCAAGTTACGAACTGGATCCGTTCCCGTTCGCGACTTGGGGGTGTTTTATGTCATTGGGGAATGGTTTTCTGCTTATTGACCAATGAGTTGATTCGATTTCAGGTGATCAAGGAATGGCTCGGCTTCCATGAAACCGGTCAGGCGGGCCTTGGCGGCCTGTTCGCCGTCCGCATGCCAGAAGTCCAGCGTCGGCAGGCCCAGGACATTCATTTTTTGCAGCAGCTTGATATCGTCCGGCTTACTGTCGGTCACATCGGCCTGCAGCAGGATAAAGCGCTGGAGTTCAGGCGCGACGCTGGCATCGTGGAAGGTGTACTTGTCGAATTCTTTACAGGCCACGCACCAGTCAGCATAGAAGTCCAGCATGACTGGTTTTCCTTCGGCTTTGGCCTGGGCCAGGGCTGTATTCAGTTCGTCCATACTGGACACGCGCTTGAAGGTGATCTCAGGCAACTGAGCGGCTTGTTGCTGTTGTGACCCCGTCAGCCCCTGATAAACCGGTAAAAGAGACCCCAGTAATCCCACAATAGCGAGGATACCGAGCAGGCTGCTGCGCCAGGAGTGGGTCATGCCCTGTTTGACATGATACAGCCAGCCAAACACAGCCACACCAAAGATGGCCCACAGATAAGGCATCAGGTTCGCCGGAAGGATGCGTTCCAGCAGGAACAGCGGTACGGCCAGCAGTACAAATCCGAAGAAGATTTTTACGCTGTTCATCCACGCACCGGCTTTCGGCAGCAGACGGTTGCCGAACATGGCAGCCAGGATCAGCGGAATCCCCATCCCGATCGCCAGCGCATACAGAGCCACGGCACCGGTCAGTAAGTCTCCGCTCTGGGCGACGTAAATCAGAGCACCGGACAGCGGCGCTGTGGTGCAGGGAGAGCACACCAGACCGGAAATGGCGCCCATCGCAAATACACCGCCGAGCTGGCCGCCGGATTGCTGGTTGCTGAGCTGGCTCAGCCAGGTCTGGACACTGGAGGGCAGTTGCAGGGTGTAAGTCCCGAACATCGACAGCGCCAGCAGCACGAAGAGTGCGCTGAGGCCGATCAGGACGTAAGGATGCTGTAACGCTGCCTGAAACTGAAGTCCGGCCGAAGCAACCACTAACCCCAGCAGGGTGTAAGTCAGCGCCATACCCTGAACATAAGTGAAGGCCAGGGTAAAAGTACGTCCGTTACTGAGCTGACCGCGGCCCAGTACGATGCCGGTCAGGATCGGATACATCGGCAGCACGCAGGGCGTGAATGCCAGCCCGATACCCAGAGCCAGAAACAGCAGCGGCGTCCACCACTGCTCGGCCAGATCGCTGGCCAGCTTATCCTGCTGGCTGACCGGGGCGCTGGTCTCGGCTGTGTTTTTCTGGCGCTCACCTGAATGGTTTTGAATGCTGGTGTCAGTACTTACTATCAGATTGGGTTTGACTGGCGCTGCGCTGGCTGTTGCGGTACCGGCAGCAGCGGCGACCGCAAAGAGCGGTACCTCACGGGTTTCCGGCGGGTAACAGAAACCGGCCTTGGCACAGCCCTGATAACGCACGGTCAGCGTGGCATTGTCACCCGCCTGAACAATCGGTACTTGGAGGGTCAGCGGCTCGGGATAAATGGTGACATCACCGAAGAATTCATCTTTGTAGGGCGTGCCTGCGGGCAGACGGATATCGCCGACGGTTGCTCCGCTGGCGGTGACGGAAAGCTGATGCTGGTAGAGGTAATAACCCGGTCTGACCTGCCAGTCGAGCACCAACTGGTCGTCGTTCTGGGAAAAGTTAAACGCAAAAGCCTGATCAACCGGGACGAAGCTGTTCTGGCTGGAAGGCTCTGTCAGTCCCGGCAGCGAAAACTCAGCTCGTAACGGCAGGCTGAGGAACAGCAGGAAAAAGACAAACAAACGTGTGATACGCAGGTGTCGCAGTATAGTCATCGGATTCTGGCTCATGATCAGTCTGAATATTGCCGCCTGAGAGCGGGTTGCTCATCAGGCGACTATACCTTATCGGTTTATGTCTGTCAGACCGGATAAATACCGCAGAGTTTCATATCACAGACACTTCTCAGGCAAGTATAGGCCCCAGCAGGAAGCCCAGCGCCACGGAAGCGGCGATTGTTGTCACACCTGGCAGGAAGAAAGGATGGTTAAAGACCAGCTTCCCGATACGGGTTGAGCCGGTATCGTCCATTTCCACGGCGGCCAGCAGCGTCGGGTAGGTGGGCAGGACGAACAGCGCACTGACCGCGGCAAAAGAGGCGACCGTAGTCAGCGGTGAAACGCCGATGGCCAGGGCTGCGGGCATCAGGGCCGTCGTGGTGGCGCCCTGCGAATACAGCAGCATGGAAGCAAAGAACAAGGTCACCGCCAGCATCCAGGGATACTGTGCCAGCAATTCACCGGCCACGGTTTTGATGCCCTCAATATGGCTCGACACAAAAGTATCGCCCAGCCAGGCAACCCCCAGCACGCAGACGCAGGCACTCATACCGGATTTGAAGGTTGCGGCACTGGCAATTTGCCCGGCATCAATTTTGGTGAACAGGACAATGGCCATGGCGGCAGTCAGCATGAAAACCATGATGGCCTGGTTACGTCCCATTGCCGGATCAGGAATGAGTCCGACTGCATCGGAGATCAGGGTGGCGTAAATGACCACGGCTGCAATGGCTGCCAGAAAGATGTAAGTGGCAGGCTTGGCAGTGACCGGGATGTTTCTGACCTGACTGCCTTTGACCCGGACCAGCCCTTTGGCGAGCCGTTCCTGATACACCGCGTCATCTTTCAGCTCGCAGCCCTGAAAGCTGGCGACCAGGGCACCAAGCATACAGGCTCCGAAGGTACTCGGAATACAAATGGCCAGCAAAGTCAGGTAGCTGATGCCCAGCGGTTCCAGCAGCCCGGAGAAAAACACCAGCGCGGCGGATATTGGCGAAGCGGTAATGGCTATCTGAGAGGAAATTACCGCAATCGACAGGGGGCGTGAGGGGCGAATGCCCTGCTCCTTGGCGACCTCTGCAATCACCGGCAGGGTCGAAAAAGCCGTGTGTCCGGTACCGGCCAGCAACGTCATGACGTAGGTAACCATCGGCGCGTAAAAGTTGATGCGTTTGGGGTGCTTGCGCAGAAAACATTCGGCCAGGTCGACCAGCCAGTCCATCCCACCGGCAACCTGCATGGCAGCAATGGCGGTGATGACCGACATAATAATCAGGATCACATCGACCGGAATATGACCCGCTGGCAGGCCCAGTCCGAGAGAGAGCACCAGCACGCCGGCACCGCCCGCAAAACCAATGCCGATTCCGCCGATCCGGGCCCCAAGAAAAATAAAAGCAAGAACAATGAAAAGCTCAATTCCAATCATAACCGCTCCGAGAGTGACGTGATTGAAACCGGTAGGGTCAACGGTTCCTTGTTTCGGGACCGGTTTCTGCGCAATCTTTGCTAACAAATGTGTTTGCCAACCATATCACCTTCGCCAGACCCTGAAATTGATTCAGAATGGTGATCCGGTTAAAAGCATCCGGTGCTAGGGTTGAAAATCAGGGGAATCCCGCCATCATAGACAACATCAAGGGTATCGGCGCATGGAGCTGCCGGTGTCCGCATTTGTTTTGTTTGCCAGCCTGATCAAGGGGTGTTTGTGTTTCCTGTTCTTTTACTGCTGTTTATTCTTGTCCCCGTCATTGAAATTGCGCTTTTTATTCAGGTTGGCGGGGTACTCGGGCTGTGGACCACGCTGTTTCTGGTTCTGCTGACGGCGATTGTGGGGGCATCGCTGGTGCGCAGTCAGGGGATTGCTACCTTGCTGTCGGTCCAGGATCGGCTTAATCAAGGTGAACTCCCGGCGCAGCAGATCCTGGAAGGTGTGATGCTGGCCGTGGCCGGGGTGCTGTTGCTGACGCCGGGTTTCATGACGGATGCCATGGGCCTGATTGTGCTGCTGCCGGGGCCGCGTGCCGCGATTGCCCGTTATCTGATGACCAAAGTGAAGATTCAGAGCATGCATCAGAATGGTTTCGGTGGCGGGTTTGGGTCGCGAGGGCCGTTTTCTCACCGTGATCCCTTTGGTCATGATCAGAGTGACAACCAGCAAGGGGACGTTTTTGACGGTGAATATGAGCGTAAAGACGACAAAGGAAAGCGTCAAAACTCAGACGATGACGATCAGCATCGTCTGCATTAAAAAAGCATTTCGGATTTAAAAACAGGCAGCCACGGCTGCCTGTTTTGTTATTTCCCGACCATCACTTCCGGTGATGGCACATGCCAGCGCCGCAGCCTGCGGGCATACACCAAAGCCGCCAGTCCGCACAGCACATTGGCGACTGCAATGCCAGTAAAAAGGCCCTCCGTGCCGTTGACCCAGCTGCCCAGCCAAGCGGCGGGCAGCAGCAGACCAAAGAGCCGGATCAGGTTCCACAGCAGGGCCTGAAACGACAGATGCAGCGCATTGAGGGCATTAATCAGCTGCATGCAGATGGCCAGTAAGCCATAACTGGCCGGGACCAGGATCAGGTAATGCCAGAGCTGGGTCCGGACCGCTTCATCCTGACTGAACAGGGCGGACAACGGCCAGCTGAGCGGCACCATCATGATGAACACCAGGAACTGGAAGCCTAATGCAAATTTCATCGCCTTGAACAGAGCCTCAAAGGCCCGGCGGGGTTGTTCAGCACCTAAATTTTGCGCCATGAATGGCATCAGAGCAGAGCTGAGTGCGATCATGACCAGCATCAGCAGCGATTCAATCCGCATCGCAGCGCCATAGGCAGCCACTGAGGCCGTCCCCTGAGCCGCAAGCAGCACCATGATTAAAGCATTCGACAGGGGCGTGAGTGCATTCGACAGCCCGGCTGGTGTCCCGATATGGAGGATCTGCCGCCAGTCGGCAAAGATGAGCCGGAGATCCGGCATTGCCAGCAGCTTTTCCCGTACGATTAAGATCCGCAGTGACCACACCAGCGCCACCGCCCAGCTGACACCGCTTGAAATGGCAGCACCCCGGACACCCAGTTCAGGGAAAGGGCCGTAGCCAAATATCAGCAGCGGATCGAGCACTCCGTTGATCACGCCGGCCAGCATCATGATTTTCGCCGGGGTTCGGGCATCGCCGGTGGCCCGGATGGCACTGTTCCCGGCCATGGGGATCACCAGCAGCGGAATCGCCAGATACCAGACCGCCATGTATTCATGGATGATCGGCAGCAGGTTTTCTTCCGCGCCCAGCAGGCGGAACAGCGGATTGATGGTCAGCAGCCCCAGTCCGGCGGCCGCGACGACCAGAAGTACCGCCAGTAATAGCCCGTGGCTGGAAACCCGTGCGGCGGCATGGTCATCTCCGCTGCCCAGCAGCCGGCCGATGCAGGCGGACAGGCCGACCCCGACGCCCATGGTGATGGAATTCAGGGCAAAGGTGACAGGAAACGTGAAGCTGACAGCGGCCAGCGCCTGGGTGCCCAGCAAAGAAATAAAGAAGGTATCGACCAGATTGAACATCAGAATCGCGATCATCCCAAACACCATGGGAATGGTCAGGCGTCGTAAAACTTCCGGGATCGGGGCCGACAGCAGCCCATGTTTATCTGGTCGTTCTGATCGGGTCATAAGGTTCTCAAGTTCGCTTTTGCCAGCCCACCCTAAAGCAAAGAGTGTGATCCGGCAAAAAATCTGGCAGAAAAAACAAAAAAATTTAACGACAGGACTTGGGTTCCAGAAAAACGACCCAACATGTCTAAGGAACAGATTTCGTGAGCCGGACAAACTGACCGGCTCGCTTTCAAACAAACCTATGGATATTACCAAAATCAGGAGAGACGACCGATGAATATTCGTCCTTTACATGACCGAGTGATCGTTGAGCGCCAGGAAGTTGAATCTAAATCTGCTGGTGGCATCGTTCTGACTGGTTCTGCTGCAGAAAAATCTACCCGCGGTACTGTACTGGCTGTGGGCAAGGGCCGCATTCTTGAGAATGGTTCTGTGCAGCCGTTGGACGTCAAAGTTGGTGATACTGTCATCTTCTCTGAAGGTTACGCGACCAAGACCGAGAAGATTGAAGGCAAAGAAGTTCTGATCATGTCTGAAACTGACATCTTGGCAATTGTTGAATAATCCATTCACCTCGAATCAAGAAATAAGAAAGGAAGTTAAACATGGCTGCTAAAGACGTAAAATTTGGTAATGACGCTCGTGTAAAAATGCTGGAAGGTGTGAACATTCTGGCTGACGCTGTCAAAGTTACCCTGGGCCCGAAAGGCCGTAACGTGGTTCTGGACAAGTCGTTCGGTGCTCCAACCATCACTAAAGATGGTGTATCTGTTGCGCGTGAAATTGAGCTGGAAGACAAGTTCCAGAACATGGGCGCACAGATGGTGAAAGAAGTTGCTTCTCAGGCAAACGACGCTGCCGGTGACGGTACAACGACTGCAACGGTTCTGGCTCAGTCGATTGTGAACGAAGGTCTGAAAGCTGTGGCTGCGGGCATGAACCCGATGGATCTGAAGCGTGGTATCGACAAAGCTGTGGTTGCTGCGGTTGAAGAACTGAAAGCACTGTCTCAGCCTTGTGCAGACAGCAAAGCGATCGCACAGGTGGGTACGATTTCTGCGAACTCTGATGCGACGGTTGGTAACATCATTGCTGAAGCCATGGAAAAAGTTGGTCGTGATGGCGTGATCACCGTTGAAGAAGGTCAGGCGCTGCACGATGAGCTGGACGTTGTTGAAGGCATGCAGTTCGACCGCGGTTACCTGTCTCCGTACTTCATCAACAACCAGGAAGCAGGCAGCGTGGATCTGGAAAGCCCGTTCATCCTGCTGGTTGATAAGAAAATCTCGAACATCCGTGAACTGCTGCCAACGCTGGAAGCGGTTGCAAAAGCTTCTCGTCCGCTGCTGATCATTGCAGAAGATGTTGAAGGTGAAGCGCTGGCGACACTGGTTGTGAACAACATGCGTGGTATCGTGAAAGTGGCTGCTGTGAAGGCACCAGGTTTCGGTGACCGTCGTAAAGCGATGCTGCAAGACATCGCTGTGCTGACTGCAGGTACTGTGATTTCTGAAGAAATCGGCATGGAGCTGGACAAAGTGACTCTGGAAGATCTGGGTCAGGCCAAGCGTGTCAGCATCACCAAAGAAAACACCACTATCATCGATGGCCATGGTGAAGAAACTGCGATTCAGGGCCGTGTGGTTCAAATTCGTCAGCAAATCGAAGAAGCGACTTCAGACTACGACAAAGAGAAACTGCAAGAGCGTGTTGCTAAACTGGCAGGCGGTGTTGCTGTGATCAAAGTTGGCGCTGCCACTGAAGTTGAAATGAAAGAGAAGAAAGACCGCGTTGAAGATGCCCTGCACGCAACCCGTGCTGCGGTTGAAGAAGGCGTGGTTGCCGGTGGTGGTGTTGCCCTGATCCGTGCGGCTTCTAAACTGACTGAGCTGACTGGCGACAACGAAGAGCAAAACGTAGGTATCCGTGTTGCGCTGCGTGCCATGGAAGCGCCAATCCGTCAAATCACCCGTAACGCTGGTGACGAAGAGTCTGTCGTTGCGAACGAAGTGAAGAATGGCGAAGGTAACTTCGGTTATAACGCTGCAACCGGCGAATACGGCGACATGCTGGACATGGGTATCCTGGATCCAACCAAAGTAACCCGTTCTGCACTGCAATTTGCAGCGTCTGTTGCTGGCCTGATGATCACCACCGAAGCGATGGTGACTGAACTGCCAAAAGGCGACGCGCCAGATATGAGCGCCGCGATGGGCGGTATGGGTGGCATGGGCGGCATGATGTAATCAGCCCCGTCATCTGTGATGAATCAGAAAACCCGCTGAAAGGCGGGTTTTTTTATGGATGATTTTTTTCTTTCACGTCTATGTTAAGTGACTGATTTTATATTGTGGTGTTTCTACCGATTTTCTGAAATCACGCTGTCCCTCAGTGATTTTTCTTCTTATCGATCTTCAATTTTTCAGATCAGCCCGTATCGTTCGCTGTTTTATTTCACAGAAACTCTGATGTTGATATCCGTCCACCTTCAGGAGTTTTCCATGTTCAGCAAAGCGATATTGAGAGCAACCCGGTTAAGTAAAATCAGGATGAGAAAAATCATCCTGCTGATTGCAGCAAGTGGTCTCTGGATGACCGGAACCGCGCATGCCAGTGAATCGGAGCAAGCATTTATTGACCAATACCATCTGGATGCTCAGATACATCAGATCCCGGGCAATGAAATGCTCTCTGACGAGCGTCTGAGTGAGATGTTTCAGGCTCAGGCCAGAAGCATGACGATTTGCCGCGGAGATTTCATTCCGGACGGCTATGTGATCACCCGAACGACGGTGGATTTTAACTGTGGCAGCTGGCAGCACAGTGATAATGCTTACATTCTTTCACTGGCCCCGAAAGATGGTTCGACGTTCAGAACCTGCGCGGGGTATCACAGCCGTGTCTATGACGGTTTCGTGATTATCGCGAATATTTACAATACGGCTTGTAATTTTGGCTCCGGCAATTCTATCAACGGCAGTACTCAGGTGTATGCGGATAAGTACAGATCCAGCTTTACTGTGTGTGCCAATTCGCCAATCCCAAGTAACTATACCCGCGGCCGACATCATTTTTCTGTCAGTTGTAAGGTGGGGACCGGCATGGGCAACAATGCTTATGTGATCACCCGAAATTAAAATCTATTTCATCCTTTCCTGATGTTGCCTGCGGAAAATCGCAGGCTTTTAACCCTTGCAAAAAATCGATAATACCCCCCAATTCTTTGCAATTTTTTTCCTGCCGCTTTCCCCCTAAGATGATTCCTGAGCTGAACGAACAGCGTGTACTGCCTGGCCAGGCTTTGAATTTGATGTCCTGAATCTGAATTGAGGAAACGATTAATGTCGGATACAAAGCCAAAAATCACCCTGGAATTTTTTCATGATGCCGTCTGCGGCTGGTGTTATGTCCTGAGCCCAAGGCTGCGCAAGCTGGCTGAGCGGGCAGATGTGGCAGTCAAGCAGCGCTGTTTTGTGTTGCAGCGCAATGATGCGGAAATGATCCAGCGTTTTGGTTCGCTGGAAGCGGCAAAACAGGAAATTCTGAATCACTGGGTCGCTTGTCAGCAGCATGCGGATGATCCGGGCCGGTTTGAGATTGAAGGCATGCGAGCCAAGCCATTCTCTTACCCGAGCGGATATCTGGCGGCGCTGGGGGCGAAAGCCGCTGAGCTGATGGGGAATTCGGATACCCATTGGGATTACTTTGATGAAATTCAGCATCTTCACCTCAAAGTGAATGACAACATCGGCGATCGTGACGTGATCATTGCTGCAGCCGGAAATATCGGGCTGGATACCGTGCGATTCGAAGCGCTACTGGACAGTGACGACGTGCGTGATGCGGTCGAAGTGGATCTGAAACGTGCCCGGGAGTTTAAGCTGCGCAGTATTCCCAGTCTCATCATCAATGGTGAGCAGGTGGTTTCGCAGACCCTGACGGAGCAGGCACTGTTGCAGTTGATCAGCAATGAACAGGCAGCTTAACCGAAAGACACCATTTTCATCAGATTGAGGCGGGGAAATACAATGAATACAAAAGTTTTAGTGCTTTATTACTCCAGTTACGGACACATTGAAACCATGGCCCATGCGGTGGCAGAAGGGGCACGAAGTGCCGGCGATGTGGACGTTGATATCAAGCGGGTGCCTGAGCTGGTGCCGGAGGACATTGCGAAGAAATCCGGTATCCGGTTCGATCAGCAGGCACCGCTTGCCAAGCCGCAGGATCTGGCAGAATACGATGCCATTCTCTTTGGAACCCCAACACGTTTCGGCAATATGGCCGCACAGATGCGGAACTTCCTGGATCAGACCGGCGGGTTGTGGTTTGAGCAGAAACTGGTTGGCAAAATTGGCAGTGTGTTTACGTCGACGGGAACCGGCGGCGGCAATGAAACGACAGTGCAGTCGTTCCATACCACGCTGTTTCACCATGGGATGGTGGTGGTTGGTTTGCCTTATACATCGCCAGAACTGGCCGATGTATCGGAGGTGAAAGGGGGCTCGCCGTTGGGCGCGGCCTGTATCGCCGGCGGAGACGGTTCCCGCCAGCCGTCGGTCAAAGAACTGGCGATGGCACAGTTTCAGGGGAAACATGTGGCGACCCTGGCGAAAAAACTCAGTCAGTGAAGCCAAAGGTTCAGGAACGGCCTTCCATCAAGAAGGTTGTTGCCTGAACCCGTATTTTTCGGTCATAGTGCTGACTTCATATGAAAAGGGATGAGTTTATGCCGATTGCGCGTGTCACGCTGGAAATGTGGCGGGCTTTTATCGCCATTGCTGAGCAAGGCAGTGCGGCCAAAGCGGCTTTGCAGCTGAACAAAAGCCAGTCTGCAGTCTGTCACAGTATCAAGAAGATGGAGTCTTTACTGGGGCAGCCGCTTTTTGTGGTTGAAGGCCGGATCTCCACGCTGACCGAGCTGGGGCGTGAACTGCTGCCGCGTGCACAAAGCCTGCACCATAATGCAATTCAGATTGAAACTCTGGCTTCGAAATATCAGGGACAACTGATGACAGAGGTGAGCCTTGCGGTGGATGTGCTGCTGCCGCCTGCTTTCACGCAGGAGATTTTTGAACGCTTTTACGAAATTTACCCGGCGGTATCGCTCCGGGTGTATGAAACAGCGCTTTCCGGCGCGGGCCAGTTACTGGAATCCGGAGCGGTGTCTGTGGCGATTGCCAGCCAGCTGCCGAAAGAAACCATTCTCGAGCCTCTGGCAGAGGTGGCGCTCTGTTGTGTCTGCGCCCCATCGTTTCCGCTAGCCGCTGCGAGACAGGTTTTTCAGCCTGCCCTCAAAGATTTCCGCCAGGTGGTGATCCGCGATTCGGGCACCCGGGACACTGACAGCGGCTGGCTGGGGTCACACCAGCGCCTGACGGTGAGCAGCCTTGCCGCCGCGGTAACCTCGGTCAAACGGGGGCTGGGTTTTGGCTGGCTGCCGGAGGGTGCCGTGGCTGAACTGCTTGAGCAAGGGGACTTAGTGCGTGTTGATCTGACCCATGGCGGCAGCCGGACGGTGAAACTGCAGCTGGGGATGAACCCGGAGCAGGCTCATGTCGGTGAAGTCAGTACCCTGTTTGAATTATTCCACAGCCTGAAGGTGCTGGCGGCATCCTCTTGAGCCGGATCAGTCGGCCCACACAATGTTCTGCAGCGCATCGCCGAAGTCGCAGCTTCGGCTTTTTATTGTCTTTAAAGTCAACTATGCATGGAAATTGAGCAGTAAGTTCTGCACTATGAAAGGCTCTCAGGAAGTCTGCATCACAAGGAACGTCTGACATGCGCATTGCGTCTTTAAAACACCATACGGAATCAGCGTCGCTGTCCATTGAAAACTGGCAGATTGAACCGGCACAGCACTGGGGCATTTTTTCGACACACAGTCATGCCGCTTCGTTGCTGGTACGCATTCTCAGCGGTGAACTGGAACCGGCGCACGGAAAGATTCACGAGTTACCTCAGCGGGTTGCCTGTATTTCGCTGCATGAGCAGCAGCGGCTGCTGGAGCTTGAACTGGAAAAAGATGACAGCGATTACCTCGATAGGATTGATTTCGGTTCGACCGTTGAAGCGCTGGTGCTGGAGGCGGGATGCCCTGAAGCGGAACTTGATGCCTTGCTGGATAAGGCCGATTTAGGTCAGCTTCGCCACCGCGGCTTTCGTCAGTTGTCGACGGGAGAAACCCGCCGGGTCATGCTGGCCCGGGCGCTGGCAGCTGCGCCAGAATTACTGATCCTGGATGAACCTTACGCCGGGTTAGATCTCGCACACCGCAAGGCCTTATCCGTGTTGCTCGAAGAATTATCTGAGCAGATGCAGTTACTCATTGTGACGTCCCGGGAAGACGAGCTGCCGCCTTTTATTACCCATGTTGCCTTGTTCGATGAGCAGCAGTTGTCGCAGACGCTGACTCATGAAGCATGGCTGACCCATCCGGTGATGGCGCAAATGAAGGCGTTATCTGAACAGAAGAGCGATGCCATGCTGGCGCTGGTGCAGGCGCATCAGGCCTCGCATGATTATCCGAATCCTTTGGTGGAGATGCATCACGTTAAAGTCGAATACGTCGGCGCAACCATATTTACCGGGGTGAACTGGCAGATAGAGCAGGGCCAACACTGGCAGGTCCGCGGTCCGAACGGCTGCGGCAAGAGTACCTTGCTGGGGTTGATTCTCGGTGATCATCCGCAATGCTACAGCAACGATATTCGGGTCCTGGGGATGAAGCGCGGCAGCGGTGAAACCATCTGGGATGTGAAAAAGCATATTGGTGTGGTTTCGTCAGCCCTGCATCTGCAATACCGGGTGAGCTGTCCGGCCCTGGATGTACTGTTGTCGGGTTTTTATGATTCCATCGGGCTTTATCAGCAGCCGAGTCAACAGGAAATCCAGCTGGCCCGGGAATGGCTGAGCTTGCTGGAAATGACGGCGCTGGAAAAAGTGAGCTTCCGGGAACTGGATTATGGTCAGCAACGGCTGCTGTTGATCGGCAGGGCTTTGATCAAGCAGCCAGCACTGCTGATTCTGGATGAACCGTATCAGGGTCTGGATTTCCTCAGCCGTAAACTGGTGTTTCGGGCACTGAACCGTATCGCTTCGACCGGACTGAGTCAGTTGTTGTATGTGACGCATCATGAAGAGGATACGCTGGATGCCATTCAGAACTTCGTCGATTTCGAAGCTGAACCGTCAGGCGGTTACCGGGTGCACCTGCAAACATCATCTACCATGATTTAGCAGGTCATTGCCCCGAAAAGCTGCCAGGCCCGCAATCGCGGGTCTTTTTTGGGGCGTCTTTCTGTGGCCAGCCCGCTCATTCTATTTTTCGGGGTGAGCTAGATGATGTTTGTGCCGCTCAGCGTCTGACTGACTGGCAATTCAATCCGGACACAGTCTTTTGCCAACGCAGTCTGTCGCCAGCAAAACCGCGGCCACGGCAAAAGCTGCATCTCTTGAGCAACTTTGATGCAAAGCTGCGCTGAATATCAGGCTTCAATGCTTGCCCGGAAAAAAGCGCGAAAAGCTGTACACTTCATAAAGACTATTAAAATCAATAGATTGTACTTTAGGTTTTGCTGAAATTTGTTTGAGTGGAATCGTGAGCAGCAATTCGCTGAATTGAAACAAAAAAGCTGTCTGTTGTGTTTTGCGAAAAATTTGTTCGAAATTGTTCAGCAACGTTATTATGCCATGATGCGCCTGACACAGGATAAGTCAGTTGATCCGGAAAAAAGCGGGGAAAGCTGTACACGATATAAAACTATTATCGATCAATGTGTTAGGTGTTGATTTCGTTGTTGCTAATTTAGCTTTCATTTTTGTTCATCAATAAGCTGAAATCTAATAAGAAAGCTGTACGGAATGGCGTTTTATCTGAGAGCTGTGAGAAGCAGCCTGTTTTGACAAGAAAAGTTGTGTGTCTGAGTTCGTCGGGAAAACTGCCTGAAAAGCTGTACAGGATTTAAATTTATTTAAAAACAATGATTTAGCGTCTGGTTTTTTAAGGTGCAGTCTGGTGTGATTGAGCGCGCAGGAATTTGGTGATTTTTAAATGGTAAGCTGTACAGGCTGCGCAAAGGGTGTCGCAGCCTGTGCTTTGAAATTACTGATCCTGGTGGCGACGTTTTTTCTTGGCGTGCTTTTCAATGTATTCCACGATCATCCCGGCAATGTCTTTGCCGGTGGCATGCTCGATACCTTCGAGGCCCGGAGAAGAGTTCACTTCCATGATCAGCGGCCCGCGGTTGGAGCGAAGCAAATCCACGCCTGCCACATTCAGCCCCATGGCTTTTGCCGCCGCGACTGCGGTGCGGCGTTCTTCCGGCGTGATTCGTACCAGAGACGCGCTGCCGCCGCGGTGCAGGTTTGAACGGAATTCGCCGTCTGCGGCCTGACGTTTCATCGACGCGATGACTTTATCACCCAGCACAAAGCAGCGAATGTCGGCGCCGCCGGCTTCGGCAATGTATTCCTGGATCATGATGTTGGCTTTCAGGCCCATGAAGGCTTCGATCACGCTCTCTGCCGCTTTCTGGGTTTCTGCCAGCACGACACCAATGCCTTGTGTGCCTTCCAGCAGCTTGATCACCACCGGTGTCCCGCCAACCATTTTGATCAGGTCTTTGACGTCGTCCGGTTTGCTGGCAAAGCCGGTGATCGGCATGCCAATACCTTTGCGGCTCAGCAGCTGCAGCGAGCGCAGCTTGTCACGGGAGCGTGAAATCGCAATTGACTGGTTGATGGAAAACACGTTCATCATTTCAAATTGACGCAGGACAGAACAGCCGTAAAAAGTAATGTCGGCGCCGATACGCGGGATAATGGCATCAATGCCCACCAGATCATGCCCTTCAAAGTGAATGGATGGCTGGACGGAATTGATGTTCATGTAGCAGCGCAGGGCGTTAATCACCACCGCCTCATGGCCGCGTTGCTCGCAGGCTTCACGCAGGCGTCGGGTGGAATACAGGTTTGCGTTCTGGGACAAAATGCCAATTTTCATCGTGTTCTCATCAACAAGCTGGAGGAATCTGAGCTGTTTGGTTGGCGATCCTGATATTTCAGCTCAGTAAAACGGACGCAGAATATGCCTTGAAAGCGACCAGGAATCGAGAGGTAGGACCATGATCTCTTTTGATGGTGACGAGAAGAAAATTTGCTCAATCCGGGGGAAGCCAGTACAGATGCTGTCTGGAAAGGTCCCCTGAGACCAAAGGGGGAGGATGGCCTCAGGGGAGGGCTGAATTATTTCAGCACTTTCGGGTTTGAAACGCCCCACAGGGTGTAGAGTTCAGACAGAATTCGGCCTGAACGATCTTCGGTTTCCCCAATGGTGATTTCGTCTCTGCCCTGGCGGCCGAACAGCACGACTTCATCGCCTGGCTTCACGCCTCTGATGTCGGTGATATCAACCATGGTGGTGTTCATGGATGCGCTGCCCAGAACTTTGGCACGCTGACCATTGATCAGCACTTCACCGACCCGGCTCAGTGAACGCGGGAAAGCATCTGAGTAACCAATTGGCAGGTTGGCCAGTACTGAGTTACGTTTCAGGGTTTCAGTCTTGCTGTAACCGATCGTTGAACCGGCTGGCAGACGGTGGATGGAAGCCACCTGAGTTTTGAACGACACAATACGTTTGTACTCAGGGAACTCAGGCGTTGTGTCACCGTACAGCGCACCACCGGTACGAACCATGTCCAGCTGGGCTTCCGGCACCATCAGCGTGGTGAAAGAGTTAGCCACGTGCAGCAGAACGTCATCACGCTCCAGTGCAGTGTGGTTGAAAATCCACTGGCTGTCCTGCTTGAACTGGCGCAGACCATCGCGAATTTCATCCAGATTTTCGGTCGGGAAGTGGGTCATGATGCCCACGATCTGCAGGTGCTTGGTCGCGACAATCTTTCTGGCTTCTTTTTTACCGTTCTTAGTCCGCATTTCCAGACCGTTACGGCCCATATTGGCGGAGTTCAGGGCCAGGTGTACCGGAATGACAGTGCCGTGACGTTTCGCGATGCGGGCAATGATTTTCGCCTGCTGCTTGGTCCCGATCAGCTCTTCCAGATTCAGATCAACGGCCGCCTCAATTTCAGACGGTGTTGCTGCACGCAGACGCATCAGACGACCATGAAAGCCCATGTCGCGAACCAGTTGTGCTTCGGCGTTGCTGGTGATTCCCACGCAAGGAATTCCGCTTTGGATGACCGAAGGCAGCAGGTTGGCAATACCGTTCCCGTAAGCGTCGGCTTTCATGACGGCACAGATGTCCGTATTCCGGCCAACGTAGTTTTGCAGGTGCGCAATGTTGGACTCAAAGGCAGCTTTGTCTACCTCGACCCAGGCATTTGACGACTGTACTTCATCCATGCTGTGTGCTTGTTCAATCGCTGGCAGGGTTGGTGCCGCGGTTGCCTGCATAGAAGCAGAAGTCGTCCCCATCATTGCGAGGGCAATCAGTGAGTATTTAAAGTTTTTCATTGTGCGTCTCTTTTTCTTGTTTCGGATTACAGGGTGAACTGATTGACGACTTGACGCAGTGCATCAGCACGGCGTTTCAGTTCGTCGACACCCTGTTGAGCTTCCATCGTCGACAGGCGGTTTTCCTCCGCGCTGTCACTCAGGGAAGCAACGTTGCGAGACAGATGATCTGAGGCGTGAGCCTGCTCCTTGACCGAACCGGCGATTTCTTCCATGCCGGAACTGACCGCTGAGATTTCCTGATTAAAGGAACTGAGGGATGCGTTGGCCTGATCAGCATGCTGAACGCTGTTGTCGACACGTTCGACAGCGGTCTGCATGGTCTGCGTGGTATCACTGGTATCAGTCTGGATGGAACTGATCATCGTACTGATTTCCACGGTGGCTTTGGCTGTCCGTTCAGACAGCTGGCGCACTTCATCGGCAACGACGGCGAAGCCACGGCCCTGGGTACCGGCACGGGCAGCTTCGATGGCCGCATTCAGAGCCAAAAGGTTGGTCTGATCGGCAATGTCTTTGATCACTTCGACAATGGAGTTGATTTCACCGGCACGGCTGTCGAGTTGTTGCAGTTTGCCTGCAACGGTATTGGTTTCCCGCTGCACTGACTGCATGCCGCGGACCGCGTGTTCAATGGCTTCGACTGTGCTTTGGGTCAGCATTTCAAACTGGCCCATTTGCTGATTGGCATTATCGACAATTTCGGTGATGCTCTGGGCACTGGCTGCCAGCTCTTCGATGGCGGTGGCACTGCTGCCGACATGTTCAGACTGGGTCATGGAGCGATCGGCAACGGCGCGGATCAGCATATCCAGCTGGGCACTGGTTGCTGCAACGCTGTCGGATGATTGCTGAACTTCCAGCATGCGGTCACGCAGGGCAGCCATGAAGATATTGAAGGAGTCGGACATTTCACCGATTTCGTCCTGGCTGCGTACTTTGACCCGCTGATTCAGATCCCAGTTGCCATTGGCCAGAGAGCGCAACACTTCGTTCAGGCCGTTAATCGGCGTGACGATCAGGTTGGCAATCATGCGGCCGACAATCACTGCCAGCACCAGGAAAATGGCTGCCACAATGAAGGTTTTCTTCAGGGTTTCCGCCTTCACTTCATCAATGTCTGTCAGCTTCACATCAATACCGATGACATGCACTTCGCCGTTGTTGCCACGGAATGGCACAAAGACCGAACGGTAACGGCCAAACTCACCCTGATAGCTTTGGTATTGTTTCTTTTCGGTGCGGAATGCTTCGAAGAGCATCTCAGGAACTTCATCGTATCGCTCCAGATACCAGTTCTTATAGTGACCGCGCTTCCATTCGTCTGTACTGCGATTGATGTAGGTGTAGTAAATCTGGCCATTACGACGCACGGTGGCATAAGCCCACTCCAGTTTTGCTCCCTGAGTGAAGTGCGTCAGATGGGATGAAATCTCGTCATAAAGCGCATCGTCCCGGCCATTCTCATCGTTCGGTAAGTCGCCGATGAGCTGTTCCACGGCATGCGCAGCCGTGTTCAGTTCAGTATCAATGCTGTTCATCGCTGAATTGACCAGCGTGTTATAGGAAATCGCAGACAGGGCCGCGATGATGATAAGCGCGATGGCTGTGAACAGCATCGAAAGCTTGGTTTTCAGATTCCAATTAGCAGTCATGACTATTTCCGAATGGTAAAGGTGATATGAATCACAAAAAAGAGCGATACCTGAGTATTCGGCGGCCAGTCTAATGACAATATTAATAGTTTCAATCCGAATAAATGTTTAAATTTTATTTGTTTTTGTTTTGTTAAATTATATTTTTATAGTTGTTTATTTTGATGTTTAACTAAATGACAGGATGTTGTTTTTGTTGCGAAAAATGGAGTGATCGTCACGAATTGGGGAAGGCTAAAAGCTTAATTTTGCTGCCTTTGCACCGGAGAAATTCAATAACCTGTGTCAATAGTTCAGGACCCGGCAGGACGTCATGGCAGTCAAAGGCGGCGAATCCGGGAAAAAAGATAAAAGCAGTTTTTTCAGGCAAAAGTTAGTGTGAAAAAATAAAAAGGCCAAAGGAAAACCTTTGGCCTGAAATATCTCCGGTCTGTTTCGGGGGATGAATTATTCCAGATGAAGATCCAGCGGTGTTTTACTGGTGCGGCCGCCGATCTCCCGGGCCAGTTTGGGAACAAGATAGCCGGAGACTTTTGCCATCAGCCCGGCCATGATCTGGCGGGCTTCGTCATCGCCGACCAGAAAATGAGCCGCGCCCTGCACTTTGTCCAGCACGTGCAGGTAATAAGGCAATATCCCGGCATCAAACAGCGACTCACTCAGTGCAACCTGTGCTGCAACCGTATCATTGATGCCACGCAGTAACACGGCCTGATTGAGCAGGGTGACACCCGCTTCCCGCAACGATGCCATCGCCTGACTCAGTTCGTCACTGATTTCGTTGGCATGGTTGATATGCGTGACCAGCACGGTCTGCAACCGGATCTGATTCAGCATTGTGCAGAATTCCGGTGTGATCCGGGCCGGGATGACGACAGGCAGGCGGGAGTGAATCCGCAGCCGTTTGATGTGCGGAATCGCTGCAATGGCTTCAATCAGCCAGCGCAGTTCGCTGTCTTTGGCCATCAGCGGATCACCGCCGGAAAGGATCACTTCATTCAGCTCCGGGTGCGCGGCAATATAGTCCAGCGAAGCCTGCCACTGGCGTTTGCCGCCCGGGTTATCCTGATATGGGAAATGGCGGCGGAAACAGTAACGGCAGTTGACGGCACAGCCGCCTTTGACGATCAGCAGGACCCGGTTCCGGTATTTGTGCAGCAGTCCCGGCTGGTCATTGTCTTGTTCTTCGAGCGGATCGTGTGAATAGCCTTCATGCACCTCAAATTCTTCGGCCAGCGGCAACACCTGCCGCAGCAAGGGATCATGCGGGTTGCCAATTTCCATTCTATCGACAAAGCTTTTGGGGACACGCTGCGCAAACAATTTTCTGGCTGCCAGACCTTCCTGCCAGGGGGCGGGATCAATCTTCAGCAAATGAAGCAGTTCAAGCGGATCCGAGATCGCATTGGCTAACTGTTCGAGCCAGTTTTGCTCAACAGGGGCGACGTTTCGGGTTATGATGTGCGGCATGAAAATAACTCGAAGATGTTAAGAGGAAAAAAATGGCGTCTTTCAGCACGAATGAATTCCGCGGCGGAATGAAAATTATGCTCGATAATGAACCATGTGTCATTATCGAAAACGAATTTGTGAAGCCAGGCAAAGGCCAGGCATTCAACCGAGTCAAAATCCGTAAGCTGCTGTCTGGCAAGGTTCTGGAAAAAACCTTCAAGTCGGGTGACACAGTCGAAGCGGCAGACGTCGTGGATACGGATCTGGATTACCTGTACAACGACGGTGAATTCTACCACTTCATGAACAATGAAACCTTCGAACAAATCGCAGCTGATCTGAAAGCAGTGGGTGATAACGCGAAGTGGCTGGTTGAAAACAACACCTGTACGCTGACCCTGTGGAATGGTAACCCAATCGCTGTGACGCCACCAAACTTTGTTGAGCTGGAAGTGGTTGAAACGGATCCGGGCCTGAAAGGTGATACGCAGGGTACCGGCGGTAAGCCTGCCACTCTGTCTACCGGTGCAGTGGTTCGTGTACCGCTGTTCATCCAAATCGGTGAAGTGATCAAAGTTGACACCCGCTCTGCTGAGTACGTCAGCCGCGTGAAGTAATTCACCGCGCGATCAGACAAGGGCCGCATCATGCGGCCTTTGTTGTTTTCATGTCCCCGTTTTGTCTTCGCAACTTTCGACTCAGATGAAAAAAGATTCTTCTATGACTATGCACTGGCAACCGACGGCTGATCTGGCGAACCTGCGCCAGCGGGCTGCGATCCTGGCTTCGATCCGACATTTTTTTGCCGAACGCGGCGTACTGGAAGTGGATACCCCGGCGATGAGTCAGGCGACCGTCACCGATATTCACTTGCATACCTTCCAGACTGAGTTTGTCGGACCGGGGTTTGCCGACGGCCAGACTCTGTATCTGATGACCAGTCCGGAGTTTCACATGAAACGTTTGCTGTCGGCGGGCAGCGGGCCGATTTATCAGATCTGTAAGTCATTCCGCAATGAAGAGTCCGGTCGTTACCATAATCCGGAATTTACCATGCTGGAGTGGTACCGCCCCGGCTTTGACCATCATGCGCTGATGGATGAAATGGATGCTTTGCTGCAACAGGTGCTGTCATGTGGCGCGGCAGAACGGATGAGTTATCAGCAGGCGTTTTTACGGGTGCTGAAGGTGTGTCCGCTGACTGCATCGATGGACGAGCTGAAACAAGCGGCGCTGCCGCTGAATCTGGGCGATGTTGCTGCTCATGAAACCGATCGGGATACTCTGCTGCAACTGATGTTCAGCATGGGCGTCGAACCGGTGATCGGCCAGCAGGTGCCGGCTTTTGTCTATGATTTTCCGGCCTCGCAGGCCGCACTGGCACGGATCAGCCCGGCTGATCATCGTGTGGCTGAGCGCTTTGAGGTTTATTTTCAGGGCATTGAACTGGCGAACGGCTTTCACGAGCTGTCCGATGGTGATGAGCAGTTGACTCGTTTTGAATCTGATAATGCCAAGCGCCTGAGCATGGGGTTGACTGCCCAGCCGATCGACCATCACTTAGTTGCCGCCCTGAAGGCTGGTTTTCCGGACTGTGCCGGTGTGGCGCTGGGTATCGACCGTCTGATCATGCTGACGCTGGGCCAGACGCATATTGCGCAGGTGACCGCTTTCCCGGTCACTATCGCTTAATTCCTCCGGCGGTCCGGCCGGATTCAAAATCCGTTTCCTTCGGGAGTGGCGGTTCAAGTCCGCCATCGGTACCATAATTCATATGACAAAGCCTCGACGTAAGCCGGGGCTTTGTTGTTTCTAGGCTAATCAGAAGCTTACTTCAGTTTTCTTTCAGTTTTATCAGCACTTTTCTCGCCCCAATAAACTTCCTTTATCCGTCTAAAAATCTTTCCCATGGTCCATATATGGTGCATCGCATGTCGATTCTGTGCGCAAGGGAATTCTAGTCAGTCCAACAAACTCCGGTAACTTCAAAGTCACAAGCCAGTATTACTAATGGCTTTGGGTGGGAAGAACCATGGTGACTTTACGATGCTATGCGCTCCTGGTTTGGCTGCTATGTGGTTACGGATCATTTTGATGGGTTGACGAAAAGTTGGTTTTAGATTGGCGGTTTTGAGTTGTATGCGGTTAGTGCGCAGGGGGTTCTCATGTTCAAAAAAAAAATAAAATACTTTGAATATATGCAATTAAGAGTATACTCACCTCGTTTCTTAGTAACCACAAGTAAAGTAAGGATAATTAAATGCGTGAATTAAACTCAATCGAAATGGTTAGTGTGGCTGGCGGGTTTGGCTCCGGTAATGGCAACGGTAATGGTAGTGGTAATGGTAATGGGAATAGCGGCGGTAACGGCGGTCAGTGCAATGGAGGTAACGGCGGTAACGGCGGTAATGGCGGTAATGGTGGTAATGGTGGTAACGGCGGTAGTTGTGGTGGCGGTAACAATGGCAATGGTGGTTCTAAACATTAACTAGAGAGTTAAATAACGACCTACCACTATTAATAAGGTGGGTCGTTATAAACGATTTACTTCATAACCTAGGAGAAAATATGCGTGAATTATTAGATTCTGAAATTCAACTTATTGCCGGAGGCTCGCAATGTGATGGTGGTAGAGGTGGTGATGGTGGAGTAGGAGGAAATGGTGGTAGAGGTGGTGACGGCGGAACATGTGGGTCTGGCAACGGTGGGAACGGAGGCAATGGAGGACCTGGAGGCAATGGCGGTGATGGTGGAAATGGTGGTCCGGGTGGTAAAGGAGGAAAAGGCGGTAAAGGTGGTGTGGGAGGACATGATGGTAAAGATGGTAAAGATGGTTAAGTATATGTCGTTAACATTCGTATCCAAAGCTTGGTCAGGCATTCCCCGAAAACAAGTTTAATGTCGATGCGATTGATGTGTAATGTCGCTTAAATAATCAAGCGACATTCACATGAGCAATATTGAAAGATGTCACTCAATGAATTTTCGGTTTTTGAGTTTACTAAGGGAATAAGTCTGTGTATCGCCCAGAAGCGGTTAATAACCAGAAAATGAAGTGGCGTGGGCGGGTAATATTACTTCCTGGCATCCCTTTTTGGATAAGTGCAGGTTTGACTATTTTATTTATTGTTTTTTTTCTATTTGTGATCATAACTTGCAGTTATACCAGACGGATGAATGTAACCGGTGAAATATCCACTTATCCTCGTTCATCTACTGTTTATTCCAGTGTTCAAGGGATTATTACAAAGCAGTTTGTGAAGGAGGGGCAGCTTCTTAATAAAGGTGATGCTATCTACCTTATCGATGTGAGTAAAAGCACACGTAGTGGTGTGGTTGGTAATAAACAGCGATATGAGATTGATAGTCAACTAACGCGCATTAACGAAATGATAGATTTATTAAAAGGAAATAAAAAAAACACACTGAACATGTTGGCTAGGCAGAAAGTGCAATATATGGCTGCTTATAAACACTCAGTCGATATCATTGAACGAGCCAGAGATGGGATTCAAATCATGAAAGCCAATATGGATAATTATCGACGTTATCAGGCTATGGGACTTATCACAAAAGATCAATTGACCAATCAAGTGGCATTATATTATGAACGTCAGAATAATATGCTTGGTTTATCTGCTCAAAGTGAACAAAATGCATTGCAAATTACTACCATAGAAAGTCAAATTCAAATTCAGGCGGCTGATTTCGATAATCAAATACATAAATTGGAACTTCAGCGATATGATTTGCAAAAGGAGCTAATCAATATTGATGTTGACCAAGAAATTATTGTTCGAGCACTAGCAGATGGTCGGGTTGACTCTCTTAGTGTTACTGTGGGACAGATGGTCAATAAAGGTGATAGTTTGTTACAACTCATCCCCCAAAAGATTGACCATTACTCTCTTATCATTTGGGTGCCAAACGAAGCCGCTCCATACCTTGATATTGGAGATAGAGTCAATATTCGCTATGAAGCTTTTCCTGCTGAGAAGTTCGGTCAATTCAGTGGAACGGTTACTCTTATATCAAGAACACCCGCATCTCCCCAAGAAATGATGACATACCGAGGCTCTCCAAAAGATGTATCCGCCGCTATTCCTTACTACAAAGTGACTATAAGACCAGAAAAACACGTTATTTCTTACGGTGGTAAGCAATTGAGCTTGGAAAATGGAATGAAAGCAGAGAGCACATTGTTTTTAGAAAAAAGGAAAATATATCAATGGATGTTTTCGCCATTCTACGATATGAAAAATAGCGCTAGAGGGCCCATAAATGAGTAGGCTTCCTTTTAAAAAACTCATCAATAGGTTGGATCTTCACTTGTGCAGCCGCGTTCCTGTTGTACACCAAATAGAGTCCACTGAATGTGGGTTGGCCTGTTTGGCGATGATATGTGGTCATTATGATAAACAAATAGATCTCTTCTCATTACGCCAGCAATTCAATCTGTCCACACGTGGAACAACGCTGTCGGGTCTTAATAATATTGCTGACCAGTTGGGGCTCGCTTCACGCGCTCTGACTCTTGAACTGAATGAGCTTAGCGCTTTGAAGATCCCATGCATATTACACTGGGATTTTAATCATTTTGTCGTGCTCGTGAGTGTCAAACAAAATCGTGCAATACTTCATGATCCTGCTCGAGGTCGACGAACTGTTAAACTAGAAGAAATGTCACAGTATTTTACAGGAGTAGCGCTAGAAGTTTGGCCAAGTAGTACCTTTAAATCTGAAAAAGTACAGAATCATTTCAACCTAAGTGCTCTGATGGGTAGGGTGCATGGTCTTAAGAAAACTTTAGGCAAAATATTTTGCCTTTCACTCATTGTTGAGTCTATAAATCTGCTGATACCAATAGCTACCCAACTAGTGATGGATCATGCTATTCCTGCTGATGATGTTGGCTTATTGACTCTTATATGCGTCGGGCTTTTACTTTTCACTTTGTTGCGCTCAGCGTTAAGTGCCGTGCGTTCCTGGTCTTCGATGGTTATGGCGACATTGATCAACGTCCAGTGGCAAGCAGGGCTATTCAATCATTTGATGCGCCTGCCTTTAAGTTATTTTGAACGTAGGAGGTTAGGCGATATCCAATCTCGATTCGGTTCATTGAATACACTACGTGAAACATTTACGAACAGTGTGATTGGTGCTTTGATAGATGGAACAATGGTGATTGGCGTTCTTGTGATGATGCTTCTTTATGGAGGCTGGCTTACAACAGTTGTCTTGGGATTTACCTCTCTATATGTTCTCGTAAGGCTATTGACCTACCGTATGTACCGAGAGATGTCGGAAGAGTGGTTAGTTCGGGATGCGCGAACCCGTTCGTATTTCATGGAAACATTATATGGTATTGCTACCATTAAGATGCAGGGGATAAGTGATCGAAGAGCTATTCATTGGTTGAATTTGGAAATTGATACTATTAATACCGATATAAAAATAAATAAGATGGATTTACTTTTTGGTGGAGTAAATGCATTTATTGGTGCCTTCGACCAAATAGTTATTTTATGGTTAGGAACACGGCTCGTTATTGACAATCAAATGACGATCGGGATGTTCGTTGCTTTCGGTGTTTTTAGAGAACAATTTTCAAACAGAATGTTTTCATTAACGAATTTCCTTTTGCGATTGCGAATGATGAATCTTCATAACGAACGAATTGCAGATATAGCACTTAATCCGCAAGAAAAGAAGAAAAATGATATATTATTCGTTAGCACAATGAAGCCGGTATCATTAAAAACATATGCACTTAGCTACCGATACGATAGTTATTCTTCTGATATTTTTCGAGAATTGTCTCTCTATGTTTCAGCGGGAGAAAGTGTCGCCATTACAGGACCTTCAGGATCCGGGAAAACCACCCTAATGAAAGTTCTTTGTGGGCTAATTGAACCACAATCAGGAAAAGTAATGGTAGATGATCATGATATTCAACAGATGGGGTTAAATAACTATCGGAAAATAATTGGCTGCGTAATGCAAGACGACAAGTTATTCTCGGGATCGATTCGAGATAATATTTGTGGTTTTGATGAGTCAGTTGAGCAGGAGTGGTTGGAAGAATGCGCCAGAGCTAGTTATATCCATGACGTCATCATGAAGATGCCGATGGGGTACGATACTCTGATTGGTGAATTGGGTGAAGGTTTATCTGGTGGTCAGAAGCAGCGTATTTTTATCGCTCGTGCACTTTACCGAAGACCGGGAGTTTTGTTTATGGATGAAGCTACGAGTGCATTAGATCATGATAGTGAAACTTATATCAATAAGGCAATCAGGCAGCTAAATATTACCAGAATCATTATAGCGCATAGGGAAACGACTATTGCTTCAGTTGATAGAGTTATTTCATTAACGGCCTTATCTAATTAGCAATTACTGAGTATTATCTTTATATGGGTTTCTGAATGAATAGCAAAATACCCTTAATGTTGAAATGTTCGTTGACAAAGTTATTTATAATGGTGGTATTTTTTGTTGTCTGCATTTTTTGCATTCATGTTTTGTTTATACGTGAGGATGACGTGGATCACTACCGTTGGATGGAAACCGATACAGAACGTACAACTCAGTGGCTTACTAATCAGTCAAATTATTCAAGAAATGTTCTCAACTCTTTACCATGGAGAGATTCACTAGAGAAAAGTTTAAATACTCTGGTTAATGTTGGCCCTACAATATCAAATATATATAATGCAGGAAAAAATCGTTTTTATTTACGTTCAACTGTCCAATTCCCTTACCAACGGCTATTTGTAAAACAAGAAAATGAGCAAGAAAAAGTGATTGTTGATCCACCCCCTGGTTATGGAATAAAATTTTTTTCCCCATCACATGATGGTAACTATGTTGCTTATGGGTTATCGATTAATGGTTATGAAAATACTGAAATAAATATAATAAATGTATCGAATGGCTTGACTTTAAAGGACAATATACCTCAGGTTAGATATCCAAATGTAGTATGGGATTCAGATAACAAGTCATTCTACTATAGTAAACACGATGATCCTGGAACTAAAGGACTAAAAGTTTGCGGAAAAATATATCTCCATAACATTGGAGACGAAGATGATACCGTCGTATATGATGCAAAGAATATTGATGGGTTGAATGAAGATGATTGTGAAAGTGTCAACTTATATTCATCAGTTGATTCAGAATATTTAATTGTGAATGTTTCATCCTCAATAAGTGGTTATAGCGGTTCACTCTATTTAGCCAAACGGAATCTTGTGAAAAATAAGGTATTAAACTGGTCTAAAATTATAGATAAAAAAGAAAAAATTTCTAGCTTCATTTTTTCTGGAAAGTGGATTTATTTGGCCAAGTATAATTCAACCTCAGGCTATGATATTTATCGCATGGATCTTGATCGACCAGAATCAGAACGTAAAAAAATCATTGAATGGTCTGATGGAGAACTAACAGGTCTAACTACCAGTCGTGACTCCCTATATATTGCTTATCATGATTCCGGTAAGCGAGAATTTGTACGTATTCCTTTTGCTGATTTCAGACAGATTATTAATATACCAAAACCATTTGATGGAGAAGTTACTGCTGTTTTTTCCAGTAGTGTTCGGTCAGAAATACTATTTACTCTACAAGGCTGGTTACAGCCTCCTGCTATATTTAACTATAATCCCCATGACGACACCGTTACTGATACGGGTTTGATAACACCTGTACCATTTCACTTATCAAATTTCGAAGTCGAAGAACAATGGGTAAGTTCAAAAGACCATGTAAAGGTGCCACTGACGATTATCCATCGTAAGGGAATCGATATGGATGGTTCTACCCTTACTTGGTTAAGTGCTTACGGAGCGTATGGTGTAAGCTCATTTCCACACTTTTATCCTTCTCTGCTAATCTGGCTTGAACATGGAGGTGCAATAGCCATTGCTCATGTCCGCGGGGGAGGGGAGCTCGGCCCGTCTTGGCATGAAGAGGGAAGAGCATCGAACAAAGAAAATTCAATTACAGATTTTATTAGCTGTGCTGAATATTTGGTTGATAAAAAATACACTAACCCATCAAAACTTGTTATAAGCGGTGAAAGTGCTGGAGGTATAGTCATTGGAATGGCGATGACAAAGCGGCCAGAACTTTTTTCTGCGGCGGCTATTGATGTGGGCATGCTCAACACCAGTCAGCTGGATAAAATACCTATCGGCCCGATGAATTTTAAAGAGTTTGGCTCACCTTTTACCGCTCAAGGAAAGTCCGATCTGGAGAAAATTGACGCCTATCGCCATCTTAAAGATGGTGTGAAATATCCGCCTGTTCTCCTGACTGTCGGTTTAAAAGATGAACGCGTTTCACCCTGGCAGACAGCTAAGTTCGCTGCACGTCTCGAGGACACTAGTAAAAAATGGAAAACTCCGGTTCTGGTTTTGGCGGACAAAAATTCTGGTCATAACTCAAGCACTTATGAAGAAGCTAATTCAAAATACCTTGATATTATCAGTTTCTTTATCTGGGTTTCCTCTCAGTCCTATTGATCAAGCAGCTCTTTCTTCCATATTGATACCTGGTTAGGGTGCAGGTTGTACTTCTGTGGTAACTCAGCGACAGTTTTATCACCTTTAGCGGCAGCCAATGCCACCTTAGCTTTAAATTCGGGAGAGTGGTTTCTACGTTTTCTAGTCATAATCTGTTCAAGTATTTCTGGGTACTAGAAAAACAGATCAATCACTTAAAGTCATGTCCGAAAATCGGGTGCCACTTCTGTTCATTCAAGTTAAACATTATCGAGGGGAAACTAGTGGTTGGGGGATTTGCCAACTTGCTGCTATCGAAGAAGATGAGCATGTTGATAAATGGCTTTTTACTACAGCTGTGGTGTCAGATGATACTTTTTAGAGCTTGCTAAACATGAGAACGTTTCCGTGATGGATGGTGAGAAACTGGTTGACTGGATTTATTACAGAATCAACGAGTTGTCTCCTTCAACAAAAGAGCAGCTTGGTATAGGAATCTTACCTCAGATAATAACTTCTTAATCAATAATCTTGCTCGGAATTGCAAGTATATGGAGGTAGGTGTGTATTGCTACATCTACCATGTCCGTTGCTTAGTGGGTGTGACCTCCTCCCGATTAAGCCAATACATGGACGTTTGTCAGGCCCCCTAAAATAGGGGGGAGCCTCAGATTAGCTATAACAGTTCTAATGACTTGGAGCTTAGTTTACGTCATTTCATCCGGCACCCGGCCGGGCATTCAGTGACCGAGGATCAGCCCGGTGCCGACTACGGCCAGCAGTGCGCCCAGCCAGGCTGCGCCCGGTGGCCGGTGGCGGGTGTACATCCATAAAAGCGGCAGGATCAGAATCGGTGTGGTGGATGACAGCAGCGCGACCATGCCGACATCGCCGTGCTGTAAGGCAAATAAAATCAGCGTCATCCCGACAGCCATGGCTAGAAAGCCGTTCAGGGCGACCATGCCGAGGATCGGCAGCGTGATGGGCTGCAAGGGCCGGGCAATTTTCGCGCCGCTCAGCCGAAGCACACTGTGTGCGCCAAAGGCTGTTGCCATCCGAATGGCTGAGGCGGCGACCGGGTCTAAAGCCGTTTGCATCGCCGGTTTGGCAATGATGGCGCCCAGCGACTGACACAGTGCGGCGGTCAATCCGAGGATAACCGCGATTCCCAGACTGCCGGTCATGGCTTCAATCTGGTGCTTCTGGCTTTTCTGACCAAACAGAATCGCGGTCACCACCCCGGCAAAGACCAGCACAGCGCCCGCCAGTTTCCAGCCCAGCAAAGTTTCATCGAACAGCCAGATGCCCAGTAGGGCCGAGAAGACCGCGTGGCAGGAAAACAGCAGACCGGCGCGGCGCGGGCCCATGCGGTTAAAGCAGGCGAACAGGGCAGTATCTCCGATAAAGATACCGATCAGACCTGATAAGGCCATCACCAGTGAGATATCCCAGGAAACCGTCGACCAGCCGCCGTTGAGCAGCGCCATGACCGACAGCATCAGGGTGACGCAAGCCATGCGCCAGCGGCTGTAGGCAAAGGCGCCCAGATGACGGGAAGGTGTCACGGAGATTAAACTGCTGACTGCCCAGAGTGAGGCAGCCGCCAGCGCCAGCCATTCGTAGCCCATGAAAATCCTTATCGAAAAATTAGCGTGATGACAGAGTGTCGTTCGGACAGGGCGCATATCATGCAGGAAAGCGCCGGGAAATGGTATGGGACGAAGGCGGGGGCAAGCATAAAAAAACGGCCAGCGTCAGGCTGGCCGGGAAAGTTGTGGTGAGTGAACTTAAATTTTGAAGCGCGAGACGTCTGCCCGCATCGCTTCGGCCGCCTGACTCATGCCCTGGGCACTGTGGCTGACATCCTGCGTCTGGGTTGCCAGATGGTCCGACACATCACGGATGGTCTGGGTGTTGCGGCTGATGTCTTCACTCACCGCGCGCTGCTCCTCCGCGGCGCTGGCGATTTGGGTCGCCATATCAGAAATTTCCCCGATCGCTCGGGTGATCTGCGTCAAACTGTCGCTGGCTGCCTGAGCATAGTCCACGCTCTGTCCTGCCAGATCGGTGCTGGCGCCCATGCTGTCGACGGCCTGACGGGTATTGTTCTGCAGGGTCTCAATCATGGCGCGGATTTCTTCGGTGGAATCGTGGGTGCGCTGGCTCAGCACCCGAACTTCATCGGCGACCACGGCGAAACCGCGACCCTGTTCCCCGGCACGGGCTGCTTCGATGGCTGCATTGAGTGCCAGCAGGTTGGTTTGCTCGGCAATCCCCTGAATGGTAGCAAGAATATGGTTAATATCCTGCGCATTTGCTTCCAGTGCCTGAATCACACTGGCCGCTTCCTGAACCTGATTGGCCAGTGAGACAATGGCTTCGCGGTTCTGACTGATAACGGCCTGTCCCTGATCGCAGGCGCTGGTGGAAGATTGCGCGGCGGCGGCGGTCAGTTCGGCATGGCTGGCGACTTCTGCCGCGGTGGCTGACATTTCATGAATGGCAGTTGCGATCTGATTGATCTCCCCCTGCTGGCCGTTGACCCGCTCTGAAGCCTGGCGCGCCTGATGGTAAGACTGTCCGGCCTGCTCACTGAGGTTGTGGGAACGCGCGACAATCCCTTTGATCATCTGCTGCAGCTGACTGAGGAACAGGTTCATGTTCTCAGCCAGTTCACCGACCTCATCCATGCGCTGAATCTCAATGCGCTGGGTCAGATCGCCGTTCCCCTGAGTCAGGGCATGCACCGAGCGGTTCAGTTCGTTCAGCGGGCGGAGCAGGCTGTTGATGATCAGACTGGCCAGGATGGCAATCACAGCGTACATCAGCAGTGAAGCCAGGAGGGTGAAAGACAGGGTTTTTCCGATGGCGGCATAGGCCAGCCCTTTATCCTGAACTATCCCTACGGACCAGTCGGTCCCGGCAATCGGGGCGATCAGGATCAGTTTATCCTGATCGTCTTGATTAAAGTGGAACTCGGCGACCTGCTGACTGCCGGTCAGGCTACGGATGAAACCGGATGTCAGCTCATCATCCAGCTGAGTCAGCGGTTTGCGGCTGAGCGAGGCGTCCTGATAGGCGACCAGCGTATTGTTGCCGTCGATCAGGAAGGCGAAGCCGGCATTGTCCAGTTTGAGGCCGAGGATTTTATCGATGATGTGGGTGACGGTCAGATCGGCTGCCAGAACCCCCCGACGCTCGCCGCTGAAGGAGCGGGCGAAGCTGACGACCAGGCTGCCATCAAAATCCTGATAGGGTTCGGTCAGGATCAGTTTGCTGGATTTGATGGCGTCCTGATACCAGGGGCGGGTGCGCGGGTCATAATCGGCAGGCCAGTCCTCCGCTTTATCACCGTAAGCAATACTGCCATCGGCAAAGCCTGCATAGACCGACAGAAAGTTCCCGGCATGCTTGGTCAGCAGCAGCTCCCGGTCAACGTTGCTGTCTGTCGCAATCAGCGGCAGATTGGCCAGCAGCATATCGCGGCGGGCATTCAGCCAGTCGGCAATATAGTCCCCGGTCGCGGCACCGATGGCGCTCATCTGAGCATTGACTTCGCTGGTGGTTTCCTGACGGAGCTGAGAAATTGAAATGCCAGTTTGGATCGCACTGACCGTGGCAATGATGGCAGCGATCGCTACCTGTATTTTTAGCTTTATCGTGAATTTCATACTGCAATTCCGGGTCTGTCCCTGCCCTTCTCATCCCGACGGAGGGCCGAGCGAATATTAGTGAGTCACCCGTAATTATCAGCGAAACTGATTTCAGCTTGACGCGAAATTCGCAGGCCTATTGTTAGGATGTGATCCTGATTCAGGAAGTGTGTCGCCTGTCTCTTCGCTATCATTCATAAAATCAGTAACGCTGCCATATAGAGAAGCGTCAGTCCGCTGAGTCCGGCCAGCAGGCCAATTTTCATCATGTCCCGGCTGTCAAACAATCCGGTGGAATAAGCCAGGGAATTGGGCGGTGTCGAGACGGGCAGCACCATGCCCAGCGAGGCCGAAAAGGCCAGGATCACCAGCATGGCGGGCAGACCGCCGGCATTCGCCAGCGCCGGAACTGAGGTGGCGATGGCGGCTCCAATCGGCATCAGCAGGTTCGCTGTTGCTGTGTTCGACATGAAATTTGCCATCAGCCAGCACAAGAATGACAGGAAAACCAGAATCAGCAGCGATGGCAAAGCTTCGTAATCAATGGCGTGCGCCAGCTGCCGGGCCAGCCCGGTTTTCTCAAGCGCCATCCCGATTGCAATCCCCCCGGCGACCAGCCAGAGCACATCCCAGTTAAACAGTTTCAGCTCTTCTTTGCCGATAATGCCGGTCAGAGCGAAGATGGTGAGCGGGATCAGGGCGACTACATAAGCATTCATGCCATGCAGCGCTGTGGTCAGCCAGAGCAGGATGGTTGCACCGAACGTCAGATACACCACCCAGGCCTGCCAGCTGCGCTGAAACTGACCTTCCAGCCGCAGTTCCAGGGTTTCCAGCCGGGCCGGAAACAGGCGTTGCAGCAGCCACCAGGCCAGACCGAGCTGAATCAGGACAAAGGGCAGGCCAATCGCCATCCAGTTGAGGAAACTGATACTGTGCTCTCCGCTCAGGTACTGCAGGGCAATGGCATTGGGCGGCGTCCCAATCGGGGTTGCGATGCCGCCGGTGTTGGCCGCGACCGGAACAGCCAGTACCAGTGCTTTGACACCGGTATCCTCCTTGGGCACGGCAGCCAGAATCGGCGCCAGCAGGGCCAGCATCATGACCGTCGTGGCGGTATTGGACATAAACATCGAAAAAATTGCGGTGATCAGCATCAGCCCCAGCATGATATAGCGGGGTTCATTGCCAAAGGGGCGGAGCAGCACCCGGGCCAGATTGGTATCCAAACGGTATTTTGCAGCTGCAATGGCCAGCGCAAAACCGCCCAGAAACAGCATGATAATCGGCGAGGCAAAGGCGTGAAAGATATCCGTATAGGGAAGCAGTTCGCCAAGCGGTGTATCACCGGCTGAATGACGGAAGGTAAGCAGGCTCTGATCGGAGAGCAGCACCAGCTCCAGCACAATAATGAGCAGCGAGGTGGCATAGACCGGCACGGGCTCCAAAACCCAGAGCAGTGCGGCCATGACGAAAATCGCCAGCAAACGGTGTTGGATCAGGGTCAGCCCGTCCAGCGGCAGCGATGCGGTGGGAATTTGCAACAGGGCAAATGGCAGGCCAAATGCAAACAGTAGCTTCAGCAGTTGTGATAAAGATAATTCCGGCATTCCCTGTGTTCTCTGAATGGGCAGACAGAAACAGCATAACAGTTTCATGCAGATGCATAGGGGAGGAGATCAAAAACCGCGATCAAAAAAGGGACGAGTATGCCCGTCCCTTTCTGTTTTGCGTGCCGGATCGATCAGGCGTTGCTGGCAGTCTCTTCGGACTGTGCGGCCGGAACCGATTTCAGACGGGCATAGGCTTCACCCATGCGGGTCGGAACATTCGGTGCCAAAGATGGCTCGAAGCTGACCATGTCTTTCGGGAACAGGTTAATCACGGTCGATCCCAGCTTGAAGCGGCCCATTTCCTCACCTTTTTTCAGGGTGATGGCCTGCTCGCCTTCAGCAGGATAATCCCAGCGGCGCACGATCGGGCCACGTGGCGGTGCAATCGTACCGGCCCAGACGGTTTCGATGCTGCCCACGATGGTGGCACCAACCAGCACCTGAGCGATCGGACCGAATTCGGTGTCAAAAATACAGACCACACGTTCGTTGCGGGCAAACAGGTTTGGGACGTTCTCTGCGGTCAGCGGATTGACCGAGAACAGATCGCCCGGTACATAAATCATCTGGCGCAGGGTACCGTCACAGGGCATGTGAACACGGTGATAATCCCGTGGTGACAGATACAGCGTTGCGAATTCACCGTCGGCAAACTCATCGGCCAGGGTCTGATCGCCGCCCAGTAGTTCCACGGCCTCGTAGGTGTGTCCTTTCGCCTGAATTAACTGGCCTTTTTCAATCGGACCAAGCTGGCTGACGCAGGCATCTGCCGGGTGGCAGAAGACGTCGTTTTCTTCATTTAACGGGCGTGCGTCTTCTTTCAGCTCACGAACAAAAAAGTCGTTGAAGCTAGCATAATATGCCGGGTCTTCGTGACGCGCTTCGGACATATCGACTTTGTAGCGGTTGATAAACCAACGGATGACCGCTGTTGTGACAAAGCCGCCTTTCAGATCAGCCAGCTTGCCTGCCAGACGGGTCAGGGCGTGTTTCGGCGCGCAGTATTGCAGGCCAATTTTCAGGTTATCGCTCACAATAAGATCCCAAATCTATTACAAATCAATCACTTGGTCTGTCACTTGATGCGACGCTGACCCGGGCAGCGAATTCTATCCGAATTCACGGACCAAGTCAGGCAATGCTCCCGGAAGAGGAAGCCCGTTCGCAAAATGACGGCTTAATTTTGCTTGTTGCGGGAAAACTGACGGTTCGCAATGTTTTCCGACATACTGTCAATGATTTTATGGTAGCTGTCGAATCGTTCCTGGCTGATTTTGCCATCTTCCAGCGCTTCGCGCAGCAGGCAGCCCGGATCGTCTTTGTGCTTACAGTCACGGAACTTACAGCCCCCCAGATAATCACTGAATTCGACAAAAGCTTTAGTGACTTGTTCCGGCTCCAGATGCCAGAGGCCAAATTCACGAACCCCGGGCGAGTCAATCAAGTCACCGCCGTCGGCAAAGTGATATAACCGGGCTGCCGTGGTGGTGTGCTGACCCAGACCAGAGTTTTCTGAAACTTCACCGGTTTCCGCTTCGACTTCTGGCATCAGAGCATTGACCAGACTCGATTTTCCGACGCCAGACTGTCCGGCAAAGATGCTGATGTGATCTTTCAGATCGGCTTTCAGCGTTTCCAGACCTTCACCCGTCATGGTACTGACATAGCGCACTTCGTAGCCAATATCACGATACAGCGACAGTGTCTTCTCGACCTGCTGGCGCTTGTCGTCATCCAGCAAATCGACCTTGTTCAGCACAATCAGCGGCTCAATTCCGACAGTTTCTGAAGCAACCAGGTACCGGTCGATGATGTTCAGCGACAGTTCCGGCAGGACAGAAGAGACGATGATAATGCGATCAACGTTCGCCGCCACTGGTTTCACGCCGTCATAGTAGTCGGGACGTGTCAGTACGGAAGTCCGTTCATGGACGGCTTCCACCACGCCGGCGATGCCCTGCAGGGCTTCGACCCCCGGACGCCAGACGACCCGGTCGCCGGAGACCAGACTCTGAATGCTGCGACGCAGGTTGCAGCGGTGGATGTCACCGGTCTCCGGATCCTCAACATCGGCATGCTGGCCGAAACGGGTGATCACCAGGCCTTCACGGGCGCTTTCCAGCAGGGCTTCATCCCACTGGACATCTTCTGCACCGTGTTTCAGGCGCTTGTTTTGGTTAGAGCGGACACGTCGGCTCTGACCTTTAGTCAGCTTTTTCTTTTTTGCCACAAGAATATCGTTCAGTTTGGTTGGCTTTCACTTCAGGCTAAGTATGATACATGCTTTAGTCATCAAATAGGCAACTTCCAATGACAATCAGCGATCAGAATCTGATTTGGATCGATCTGGAAATGACAGGTCTGGACCCGGATACTCACAAAATCATTGAAATTGCGACCATTGTGACCGATGCACAGCTCAATATCCTGGCAGAGGGACCGGTGCTGGCCATTCATCAACCGGAAGCTGAACTGGCCAAAATGGATGAGTGGTGCACCAATACGCATACCGGCAGCGGGCTGGTGGCGCGTGTGCAGCAAAGTCAGATTGATGAGCAGGAAGCGGTTCGTCAGACCATTGCATTTCTTGAACAGTG